>UQUG01000126.1 GCA_900544205.1 uncultured Collinsella sp. | reverse complement strand
TAGGAACGGCAAAATTTTTTACACTTCTATTACTTCTTTATCGCACATTAGCAAAAGCCGCTGGCATACCGCAGCCACATGCTGTCCGTCAAACCCAAACCCCCAGCGCATGCGACCCACGCCGGGTCGCGGCACACGGATTTCATCGATACCGTCGCGCTCTATGTCGAGTAACGACTGCACGGCCAGCAATTCCAACCCCACCGCATCCACATCGGGGTCATACATCATATTGATCGTTATCAGCGGACGCTCATCGAGCATACCGATTGTGTCTGCCACGTCGAGCACGGCGCCCGTAGGAAAGACCTGGATGTCCCAGCGATCCGTGCCACACTTTCGCCTCGAGGCGGGATTGGCATAGCCCGGCAAGCCAAAGCAGAGTCCTTGCAAGAGCAGGTGATATGGCAGCGGCGCATCTGGGTCGGTCGCACCGATTCCCGCATCTCCCAAGATGCGGTCTAGTGCCTGCCTCACCGTATCCTCGTCCCCACGGCACAACCCGTCGCGAAACGCATCGACGTCTCGAATGTCTTCGGCAGCGCACTCAAACCACTCAACAATCACCAGACGCAAGGCCTGGCGAAGCTCGTTATTGGGCAGCCGCAGAGCACGGAGACGATTGCCATGCTCCGACTCCTCAGCCATATCCGTCGTCAGGAAACCCGACAGGTACAGCTCCGTCCACAGGCCGTCGTCAGACGAGGCCTCTGGCCCCACAGCGCCCAAACAAAGCGGGACCTCAACGCATCCATGTGCCTCGAGCAAATCGAACAAGACCGAAAGGCGGTCGAGATTCCACCCGGCAACCACCCTACTCAGGCAATCGGCATACCCATACAGATCGGCACGCACAGGCGCCGTGCAGCCACGGTCCAGAAAGCCGATCACACGCGCCGGACTCGAGCAATAGGCCCTACCAAACCGATATCCCTCGAGCCATTCACGCGCATCATCTAGGTATTCCTCGCACCCAGCATGGCTCAACAGAGCCTCGACCTCGGCATCCGAAAAGCCAAACCAATGGTCACACCACGTCGAAAGCGGCGTCGTCAGACAATACGAGCAGCCGCGCGAAGAAAGCGCCGCTTCGGCAGGGCCGGGAAGCTCCCCCATCAGACACGTCAGCCGCAACGAATCGCCCGCAGCGGCAATGGCGTCGAAAAGCACGCAATCGAGTAGCTCAGCCGGATCGGTGCCGGAAGCGCCCCTCGCACTCGCACGGCCCAACCACGCCGCGTCGTACCCATCAACGAGCAATACAACCTGCTCATCGCAGGCCGTCTCCAGCAGCTCAATGAGCAGGCCGAACACCGAGGCAACCTCGTCCTCGCTCGCCACGCCACGCGCGACGCGTTCGATGTGACGCACCTTGTCTCGAGCTAAATCAGGAGCCTCCAAGAGTGGCAACAAGCGAGCGCACTCGCCCGAAAGAGCATCATGCACGACGCCGGCAACAGCAGCGCCACGCCTCGCAGCGCCAGAAAAGTCCAGCGATATCACCGGATAGCAGGCAAACTCATCCCGATAGCGCCCGCCGTCCGCATCCCAAATCTGAGCATCGGCAAACAAACTCTGACCAGTGCGACCGACCGCGGGACGTTCCAGAAAAGCCTTAAGCATCGACAAGTTCATGCTCTTGCCAAAACCACCGGGTCGACAGCACACCACAACGGACGCGTCGCAGTCCAGCACATCGGCAATAAACATGGTCTTATCGATCAGCATGCAACGACCAATGGCATCGGCAAAATCATGCACACCGACCGGCAAAACCGCATCATCGACATGGTTGACAAGCCGTACGCCAAAAGTATCGGCACTGTTGCAATACTCCTGTTCAGACACCGTAACTTCTCCCTAAAACGTAGCACGAGGCCCATTGTAGCGAGCAGTTCAAGCACAACGCTGGATCCGCGCAAAGGCATCGGGCAACGGTAGGAACAAAGGCCTTGAGGGGGCATAACAAATCTGGCTTATAGGACAAAATGTGTGTCCCGATAGAACATCCGTTTCCATCCATTAATC
>UQUG01000125.1 GCA_900544205.1 uncultured Collinsella sp. | reverse complement strand
CCGCCGACGGCATGCCTGTTCTGGTGAGTTTTGTCGTTGACGATAAAGGCGACCTGCTGGGCGATGGCCTCAACATCGAGGCAGCCGTTTTGTACGCCGAAAAACACGGCGCAAACTCGGTTGGTGTTAATTGCTGTTCGCTTGCGGCCGCGAATGCGGCGGTGCCCAGGATGGTTGCATCGGCGACTACTCCCGTTACGGTGCGTCCCAACGTAGGCGATCCGGTCCAGACTCAGGATGGCCCCGTATGGCACGAGAATCCCGAAGCTTTCGCGCGCGCATGCATCGAATGGAGACATGCCGGCGCCGCAATGGTGGGCAGTTGCTGTGGAACCACGGCAATCACTACGGCAGCGATGGCCGAGGCGCTCGATATATAAAGGGCAAAACCGCTCCATACGGGGCGGTTTTTTTATTGCTTGCATGTCCTCGGCAGCATTTGCCCAAATGGTGAATGCTGGTGCCGGCAGGTTGCTGAGTGCGTGTTGCGGGTATACATCACGCGTACCATGATCCAAACACTGTGAGGTGTCTGCGCGTGTGCGCGATAATTCATTTTGGAACTGACGGTTGGCGCGCTCGCGTCGATGAGGACTTCACTGCCGATAACGTTGCCCGTATCGCCGATGCCGTCGGCGAGTTGTGGCAAAAGACCAATCCGGGCAAAACGGTATATATAGGGTTCGACACCCGGCCCCTGGCGAGCGAGTTCGCTGAGCTTGCGGCGGGCGTGCTAGCAGCGCACGGGCTGGACGCCGTGCTCGCTTCGCGACCTGTTCCGACCCCTGCCCTTACGTGGGCGGCGGCTTATGACGGTGAGGCGTGCGGCGCGCTCATGGTGACGGGGTCCCATCATCCGCAGGGCTATCTGTGCCTCAAGATTCGCATGGGTGACGGCTCGACCGCCAACCAGGATGTCATCGAAGAGCTCGAAGAGACCATGGCTCCCGAGCCAATGGGGATCGAGGGGCAATATCGCACCGCGGATATCATTCCTGACTATATGCAGGCGGTGGCATCGTTTGTCGATGCCGAAGCCATCCGCGGCGCGCACCTGCGCGTGGTTGTCGATCCCATGGGCGGCGCAGCCCAGGGCTATCTAGCCGACTTGCTGCGCGAGCTTGGCGTTGAGGTGCACGAGATTCACGCCGGGCAGGCGTCTGACCAAGAAGATATCTGCCCCGACCCCGTTGAGCCTTGGGTGGACGCTTGCGAGCGCACGGTTATCGATGACGGAGCTTGCGCTGGCCTGGTGACCGACGGCGACGCCGACCGTATCGGCGCGGTTGACGAGCGCGGCAGATATATACATCCGCATCAGATCATGGCGCTCGTTTTGGGCGACTTGGTTCAATTTCGTAATTTGGAGGGGCGCGTCGTCGTCAATCTTTCATGCTCGACGCTCGTGCGTCGCATTGCCGAGGCGCTTGGCTGCCGCGTGACCGTCAAACCAGTCGGTTTCAAATATATAGCGGCGGAGATGAAAAAGGGCGGCGTCCTCATAGGCGGCGAAGAAGCCGGTGGTATCGGCATCGCCGCGCATATGCCCGAGCGCGATGGAATCCTCGCCTGTCTAATTCTGTGTGAGCTTATGGCAAAGACGGACGCGCCTTTGGGCGTTCTGGTCGACCAACTCGAGGACAGTTTTGGTAAGACGAGTTACGGTCGACGGGATTTGCGCCTTGAGGCCGAAGATGCCGAAACGTTACGAACCCTGCTGCCGGGCGTAAACCCCAAGTCGATTTGTGGCAAGGTGCCGCAAAACGTTAGTCATATGGATGGCTTGCGTTTGGCATTCGAGGATGACACGTGGCTGCTGGTCCGTCCTAGCGGGACCGAACCAGTGGTGCGCGTCTACGCCGAGGGGTTCTCGGTGGAAGAGCGTGATGAGTTGCTCGATGCTGGCTGTGCTTTAGCTAGGGGGACGTATCCGCTTTAACCATGAGTCTGCCTTATATAGAAGAGATGCTCGGCGAGCGGTAGGTAACGGCTGGCAAACGTTAGTCGGATCACAAAATGTGTAGGAAATGTGTACGCCCAGATTCCCGCCCGCGGGGCCCCTCCGGTCTGG
>UQUG01000124.1 GCA_900544205.1 uncultured Collinsella sp. | reverse complement strand
AGGCGTTATCGACCGGAAGTACGAGGGGAAGTGGGGCCGTCATGACGATGGCGTCTTTGCCGACACCGTAGTAGCCACGACGACGACCCACCTCGGTAAAGCCCAGAGCGGCATAGAGCGCAATCGCGCCCTCGTTGCCGTCCTCGACCTCGAGCGAAGCCGTGGTGCAGCCGAGCATCTGGGCATCATAGCTCACATGCGACAGCAGCTTGCGGGCAATGCCCTCACGGCGATGTGCCGAGTCGACGGCGACATCCAGAATCTGCACATCACCGTCCACGACCATACCGCCGGCAAGGCCCAGCAGCTTGCCGTCGTCGTGTGCCACCCACCAACTGCGCGGCGCAGCGACGTCCTCGCCCAGTTCGGACAGGAACATGCCCGGCGTCCACGCCTCGTGTCCGGCACCTTCAAAGCAGGCAGCCTCTAGCGCGCTCGCGCCCTCGGCATCCGCCGCGCCCATGGGACGGAACTGCAGATGACGACCGGCGAGCTCATCGGCAACGCCCGTAATTTCGCTCTGCGCACTCTCGGCAAGACCAAGACGCTTGCGCTCGTTTTCCTCGGCATCCGAAAGGCGCGTGTAAATCGGCAGGACGCGAGCCGGATCGCCGTCACCCGCAGCGTGCGCGAGCAGCAAGCCCTCGCCCGAAGGCCACCACAGGTCGCGCTCCACGCAGCGGGCGGTCTCGTCCTCACCCAGCAGCTTGCCATAGCGCACGAGACCGTCACCGGTCAGCTGAACCTGGTCCCAGTCCGCTGCTCGGCGCCACTCATCGAGCGCCACGGCGGCCTTGACCACGTGTTCGCGCTCAAATTGACGCTCGGGACCCTCATCGCCCAGCATATATAGTGCCGGATATACCTCACCGCGCATGGCATCGGCCAAGATACCAAGCTTGCCGCGCACGCCAGCCTTCCACGCCGTCCAAGCGCAGGCGTCGAGCGTCGACACGCCCAGCAGCGGAACATTGGCACCACGCGCGAGGCCCTTGGCAGTGGAGATGCCGATGCGCACACCCGTAAAGGACCCCGGGCCGCGGCCGACCACATAGCAACCAACATCGCTGCGATCCAGACCGGCTTGAGCCAGCACGCCATCAACGGTATTCACGAGCTCAACGTTGGCGTGACGGCGACACATGTGGTCGCCACTCACGAGCTTCGTCTCGCCCGTCTGCCCATCAATCCAGCTTGCCGCGCAGGCAAGCATGTCGGTCGAGGTATCGAGCGCCACCACCAGCGCGTTGTCGTTATGCAAGCTCATCTTGTACAGCCCTATCAATCAAATGGGAAAGCTCCATTGCGCGGTCACCGTGCGCCTCAAGCGTTATCGTTCGCACATCGCTGTCGCCCTCATCACGCTTGAGCGTCACCGAAAGATACTCATCCGTCAGCTCGTCCTGGAATTGTTCGCCCCATTCCAGCAGGCAAGCACCCTCATAGCCCAGCACATCGAAAATGCCCGTATCCTCGAGCTCGTAGGCATGCTCCAGGCGGTATAAATCAAAGTGAAACAGCGGAATACGACCTTGATCGTGAACGGCCATGAGCGCAAACGTAGGGCTCGTAACCATATGCCCATCGCCCAGCCCGCGCGAGACGCCCTTGGTAAAGTGAGTTTTGCCCACTCCCAGGCCACCGGTCAGGATGAGCACATCGCCGTCCTCAAGGCACGGTGCAATTAGCTCGCCAAAGTACTCCGTATCGGCAGCGCAAGTCGTTTTGTAAGTACCTACCCCCAGGCGCTCCAGGGACATATATGCTCCTTATTATTCCGAGGCGTCCTCTGGTGCGGGATGTCGCTCCAGATAGTCGCCCAGCATCTTAAAGTCTTCCTCCAGCAGCTCCTGCCACGCCGGATTGCGCAGCGCTGCTGCCGGATGGAACGTGGGCATTACTACAAAATGCCCCATCTGGTGGAACCTGCCGCGCAGCTTAGTAATGCCAATCTCGGTCTTAAGCACAAAGTGCGTCGCGGGGTTGCCGAGCGTCACGATAATATCGGGCCAGATGCTTCGAATCTGCTCACGCAAAAACGGCGAGCAAGCCAACACTTCCTCGGGACGCGGATTGCGGTTTCCCGGCGGGCGGCACTTAAGCACGTTGGCAATGTAGACGTCTTCGCGTTTGAGGCCCGCCAGCGACAAAATGCCGTTGAGGTCCTCGCCTGCCGCCCCCACAAAGGGCTCGCCCTGCAAATCCTCATTGCGGCCCGGCGCCTCACCAATAAACATCACGCGAGCGCGGGGGTTTCCCACGCCAAACACGATATTGTGACGCGACTGGTAGAGCTGGCAGAGGTGACAATCGCCCAGAACGGCCTCAATTTCCTCGAGTGCGACCTCACGTGGTGCCTGATGGGTATGGCCGGGGATGTGCATGACGCCCATAGCGGCTCCTACACGTAGACCTTGTCGAGACGCATGCCAAAGCCGCAGGCGACCTCGTAGTTAATCGTTCCGCGCAGTCGGGCCATCTCGTCCATAGTGATCTCGGCATCGCCATCGCGGCCGACAATGATCATCTCGTCACCATACTCGGCCTCGGGAATCTCGTGTGCCGGGTTGGACTGAATGGCGACCATAAACTGGTCCATGCAGATATTGCCAACCTGATGCACACGCTCGCCGCGATACAGCACATCCATACGATTGGAAAGCGTACGCGATAGGCCATCGGCATAACCGATCGGCAGCGTGCAGATCTGAACGCGCGTACGCGGTACGCGGT
>UQUG01000123.1 GCA_900544205.1 uncultured Collinsella sp. | reverse complement strand
AACGTGGCGATGGCCTTCATGGACTGGTAGCCGATGCTCAAAAACGTGACGCCCACAAACATGTATAGGTCGTTGAGGCCCAGGCCGATCACCGACAGGATGGTGAAGATCGTGAACTCGCGCTTGCGGCTCATGCCCTCGCGATGGTCGAACACGTACTTCATGCTGAGCCAGTAGTTGACCACGACGGACGTGGTAAACGAGACCGTGGTGCTCATCAAAAAGTCGAGGTGAAACAGCTCGACGAGCGCAATGAGCATACCCCAGTCGATGCCAAAGGAGATAAGACCCACGACAGCGAACTTGAGGAACTGCTTGGTATGAGGTTGTGCCAGTGCCTTGCGCACGTAATCACATCCAATGCGTTGATGAATCGAGCAGAGGATACTTTAGAGCTTTTGCAAGGGAAACGTAAGGTCCTTGCCAAGAACTATACGAACTCGCCAAATTATCAAGAGCTAATCCGCAAACGTTGAAAATTTGCCCGTAAACGAGCAAAGCCCACGAACAACACAGCGCTCGACGCGCGTTGTCCGTGGGCATCGTAAAGCTGTAAGGTTGCGAGTTACTTGGTCTCGTCGCCTTCCAGGAAGATCTTGCGCGTTACAAAGTTGTAGACCATGACAAGCGCGGTGGCGCAGATCTTGGCGATATTGGCCTCGAGTCCCAGGCCGGCGTTGAGTGTCAACACGATACCGTCGTTGAGTGCCAGGCCGATCACGGACAGCACGACAAAGATAATGAACTCGCGGCGGCGGCTCATGCCCTCCTTGTGCGCAAACACGTACTTCATGCTGGCGAGGTAGTTAAAGATGAGTGAGATGATAAAGCCGCTGGTGTTGGCGATTAGGATGTTGAGGCCCAGACCGTAGTGGAGCAGATTCATAATGCCAAAGTCGATAACCGTGGCAATGACGCCGACGACGCCAAACTTCATGATCTGCGCAAGGAGCTTTTGCATGGTACCTGCCTTATGGTGGCGCCGGGGCGCCGTGGGGATGACAAACTCAGCAAGTTTAGCCAATCCCCGCAGGCGAGGCTAGGCGCGCTGTTCGATAGCACCGTTTCTATATGCATCGAGCAGCTGGCGCAGGTCCTGGATCTGGCTGCGAATCTTGGCGCCGGTATCGGTGTCGCTCACCATGCGGCGACGGTCTGCTTGGTCAAAACGGTTGGTCTCGCTCTCGATGTCCACGTTGCGTGTGAGTGCCTCGGCAACCGTCGTAAAGGCCCGGTGCGACTTGAGACGGCAGCCGCGCGAGCTCGAGATGAGCGTATAGCCGGCGATACCCGTCTTGGGATGGTAAGCGCGGCAGAAGCCGCCATCGATGACCAGCAGCTTTCCCTCGGCTCGGATGGGTTGCTCGCCCTTGGTGGTTTTAACGGGCGTGTGGCCGTTGATGATGTGACCGGTCGGTGAACATGCCATGGGCGCGACGCCAAACTCGCGCATGATGTCGTCGCAGACCGAGGGCGACTTGGTAAGTGTAAAGTACGGGTCCATCGGCTCGACCCAGGTGCTCTTATCGGCGATATAGGCGCGCTCAAAGGTACGCACCAGGCGTCCGCTGGCGGGTGAGTTAAAGCCGATCCACAGGTACCACATCCAGTCGAGAGCGTCGCGGTCGCCCACGCGCCAGGCGCGGCGGGCGATGTGGTCGCAAAAATCAAGATAATCGCGGCCAGCGTGCCAGGTGCCCAGGCAGTTCATGCTGCTAAAGGTGCCGTCTTCGTTGAGCGGCACGCAGCCATGGAACAGCAGGTTGCCGTTGGCAACCTTGTACATCGAGCCGTGGGAATAGAGGAAATCGATATGGCGATGCAGGTGATCGGCGGTGACAAACTCGGACACGAGCTTGTCGATGATGTGCTGCTCCTGAGACGTGAGCGTATAGGGGTCCGCCGGGTCGACGGTGGGGAAGTCGTTGGTCGTGAGCGGCCACACGCTGCCGTCGGCGAGCGTGACCGTGCCGGTGTCGTGGTCGATCTTGTCGAGTAGCAGGCGGTCGGTCATGTCGAACTCGGGGTGGCGCTGGATAATCTGACCCTCGAGCTTAAAGAGCAGCACGTTGATGGCCTTGATCAGCGGGGTGATGGACTCACCGGCGGTGTAGGTGGCATCGGCAAAGGCGACAAGCTCACGCAGCGAGATACCGTAGTCGTTCTCCAGGATCTCGTAGTTGTCGTAGCGTAGGTTGTTGCGCAGCACCGTGGCGATGCAGGCGGGCTCACCGGCCGCAGCGCCCATCCACAGCAGGTCGTGGTTGCCCCACTGGATGTCGAGTGAATGGTAGGTGAGCAGGCGGTCCATAATCTTGGCCGCGCCGCCGCCGCGGTCGAAGATGTCGCCCACCAGGTGCAGGTGGTCGACGGCCAGGCGCTTGATGAGCGAGGCAAGCGACTCGATAAAGTCGTCGGCGCTGGCGGTCTCCAGAATGGACTCCACGATGCGCTCGTGATAGCGCACGCGATAGTTGTTCTCGTCCGGATGCGTGTGTAGCAGCTCGTCGATGATGTAGGCGTAATCGCGTGGGATGGCCTTACGCACCTTGGAGCGCGTGTAGCGGCTTGAAAGCGAACGAGCGACCATGATGAGCTGGTCAAGCATCGTCTTGTACCAGGTGGGCGAGTCCTCGCGCTGGCTGCGGACCAGCTCGATCTTCTCGCGCGGGTAGTAGATGAGCGTGCATAGCTCGCCCTTCTCGTCAAAGGAGAGCGTTTCGCCAAAGATTTCGTCGACATGCTCGCGCACGACGCCCGAGCAGTTGTTGAGGATGTGCAT
>UQUG01000122.1 GCA_900544205.1 uncultured Collinsella sp. | reverse complement strand
TGCACGCCCGCCATCGGCCTGGTGTTTTGGTTTGTCATGGCGCGCTGCATTCCGTACTACAAGCAGCTGCAGGCAAAGCTCGACCGCATTGCGCTCATTTGCCGCGAGGGGCTTTCGGGCGCTCGTGTGGTCCGCGCGTTTGTGCGCGAGGATCACGAGCGCGAGCGTTTTGCCCAGGCGGCTGACGATCAGGCGCATGTCGCCATCGCGGTGGGCAAGCTCTCGTCGATTCTCAACCCCGTCACGTTTTTGGTGATGAACCTGGGCGTGTGCGCCATCCTGTGGGTGGGCGGCATCCAGGTGAATGTGGGCGAGCTCACGCAGGGCCAGGTCATGGCGTTTGTCAACTACATGACGCAGACGCTCACCTCCATCGTGTACGTCGCCAACCTGGTCGTGGTCTTTACCAAGGCGAGCGCCAGCGCGTCGCGCATCAACGAGGTGCTCAATTGCGTGCCGAGCATTACCGACGAGGGCAACGAGCCGGTCGCCCTGCCCGAGCCGAACGCGGCGGGCGCAGCTGCCCCGGTCCCCGCGCTGAGCTTGAGCCATGCGAGCTTCTCGTTTGGCGCTGGCGCGGCCAATGCTGTCAACGATGTGACGCTGGAACTCCCGCTGGGCAAGACACTCGGCATTATCGGCGGTACGGGTAGCGGCAAGTCCACGCTCGTCTCGCTCATCCCGCGCCTGTACGATGCGAGCACCGGCAGCGTGAGCGTGATGGGCGCCGACGTGCGCACCTGGCCGCTCGACCAGCTGCGCCGTGTGGTCGCGACCGTTCCGCAGCGCGCATCGCTGGTGAGCGGCTCCATCCGCAGCAACCTGACCTGGCGCGATGAAGCTGCGACCGACGAGGAGCTCTGGGCGGCACTCGACATGGCGCAGGCCAGCGAGTTCGTGCGCAACAAGCCGCAGGGCTTAGACGCCCCGGTCGAGGCGGGCGGCAAGAACTTTAGCGGTGGCCAGCGTCAGCGCCTGACTATCGCGCGTGCCTTGGTTGGTTCGCCTCAGATATTGATCATGGATGACTCCGCGTCGGCGCTCGACTTTAAGACCGACGCGGCGCTTCGCCATGCCATTCGCGAGCGCAGCATGCGCGGTGCCGCCAAGGGCGGGCTGCCGCTGACCACGGTGATTGTGAGCCAGCGCGTCTCGACCGTGCGCGATGCCGACGTGATCTGCGTGCTCGACCACGGCTCGGTTGCCGGCCTGGGCACACATGACGAGCTCTATGCGACCTGTCAGCTCTATCGCGAGATTTGCCAGTCGCAGCTGCGCCGCGAGGAGCTTGAGGGCCAGCGGGGGAGCACAGCGCCCGCGCTCGCCCCAGGTGCCCCGACCGCCCCCGCATCCGTCTGCGCAAAGGAGGGCTGCTAAATGAATCCGTACACTTCCTCCGGTTCGGTCGCCACGATGACGGCCAACGTGTCCGGTAACGATAGCCTCAACGACCTGGGCGACGGCCCGCGCCTGCCTGGCGACCCCGAGCGCTATCCCGTGGGTGCGGTGACCCGCCGCCTGCTGGGCTATGTTCGCCCGCACCGCGTCTCGTTTACGGCATCGTTTGTGAGCGCCGCAATCTCGGTGATCTTGCAACTCTATACGCCCATCCTCATTGGCGAGGGCATCGACCTTATCGTCGCCGCCGGACAGGTGGACTTCGATGCGCTGCTGCCGCTTGTCACCAAGCTCGCGATTGTCGTCGTAGGTGCTGCGGCCTTCCAGTGGCTGCAGGGCTACTGCGTTAACCGTCTGTCCTACGAGACGGTGCGCGACATGCGCGTGGAGGCGAGCGACAAGCTCAGCCGCATGCCGCTCAGCTTTATCGACAGCCATGCTCACGGCGACCTCATGAGCCGCGTGGTCAACGACGTCGACCAGGTGGGCGACGGTCTGCTGCAGGGCTTCACGCAGCTCTTCACCGGTGTTATTACCATCGTGGGCACGCTCGCGTTTATGCTTTCCATCAACCTGACCATGACGCTTGTGGTGGTACTCGTCACGCCGCTTTCCATTTTTGCAGCCGGCGCCATCGCCAAGCTTTCCAACAAAAGCTTTACGGCACAGCAGCGTATTCAAGGGCAGCTCGGTGGTCATATCGAGGAGTACGTAGGCGAGCAAAAGCTTGTCGACGCCTTTGCCTATGGCCCGAACGCCCAGCAGCGCTTCGATGCCCTCAATGCCGAGCTCTACACCGCGGGCGAGCGCGCGCAGTTTATGGGTTCGCTCTCCAACCCCGGTACGCGTTTTATCAATAACATCATCTATGCCGTGGTCGCTGTGATCGGCTGCGTGGGCGTGATCGCGGGCGTGCCCGCGGCGCTTACGGTGGGCGGCGTGCAGATCTTCCTGTCCTATGCCAACCAGTACACCAAGCCGTTCAACGAGGTCACCAACGTCATTACGCAGATCCAGACGGCGTATGCCTCGGCGCGCCGCATGTTTGTGCTGCTCGATGCCCGCGAGCAGGAGCCCGATGCGGCGGATGCCGTGGAACTTGCTGCCCCGCAGGGCGAGGTCGCCTTTGAGCATGTGGACTTTAGCTACGTGCCCGACCGCAAGCTGCTGCGGGACATTTGCATCGAGGCTAAGCCCGGCATGCGCTTTGCCCTTGTTGGCCCCACGGGCTGCGGAAAGACGACGCTCATCAACCTGCTGCTGCGCTTTTACGATATCGATGCCGGCCACATCACGGTTGATGGCAGGTCTTCGCGTGACTACACGCGCGCAAGCCTGCGCCATGCCTTTGGCATGGTGTTGCAGGATACGTGGCTGTTCGAGGGCACGGTGGCGGAAAACATCGCCTACGGTTGTCCCGATGCCACGCG
>UQUG01000121.1 GCA_900544205.1 uncultured Collinsella sp. | reverse complement strand
AGTCGAGCACCTGCGTGTAGTGAACGCCGATACGATTCATGCCCGTCTCGATGGCGAGATGATACTTGCCCACTTTGCCCGCCGCGACGGCACGTTCGCCATACGCAAGAGCAAAATCAGACGTATAGACCGAAGGCATGATATCAAACTCGAGCAACGTCGGAATGGCCTCGATAGGCGGCTCGCTTAGGATGAGGATGGGTTTCGTAATCCCGCCCTGTCGGAGCTCAACGCCCTCGTTAACCGTCGCCACGGCAAACATGTCGGCACCGGCCGAATACATGATCTTGGCGCACTCAACAGCTCCATGACCATAAGCATCGGCCTTGACCACGCAGCACAGGCGCTGACGTGGATTCAGCAAGTTCTTATAGGCCCTCGTGTTGCGACGGAGCGCCCCGCGGTCGATCTCGACCCAGGACCAGCGCGTCAAATCGGCTTTATTCATGATTAGTCATCCGACCCTTCGTCCATGATTCCCAGATCTTCGAGCGCATCCTTTGCCGCCAGTTCCATGGCCGGACCGATCAAGTCGATAAGATCGGTCGCGATGACGCTCTTCTCACCATACTCCGTCGCCGCGGCAAAACCGGCGTAGCTGTGAAGTGCGACGGCGTACGAATACAGCAACTCCCAACGATCCATCTCGTCGCGCATGGTGGCAAGCGTGCCGGCCAAAATACCCGCGAGAACATCACCCGAACCGGCAGTTGCCAGAGAAGCCGGACCCGAGAGCGGCAGCAGCACACGCTCAACGCCACAGATAGCCGTCGTCGGCCCCTTGGCAATGACCACCAGATTGTCAGAGCCTGCAGCCCAGACAACCTTCTGCGCGGCTGCAATCGCAGTACCAAGGTCGTTCACCTCGTCACCGGCAACCAGACGCGAAAGTTCACGATAGTGCGGCGTCATAACCAACGGCTGCTCGCGACGATACATCTCGGGATTACTATCAATACCGTCAATGGCAATCTTAGCAAGGCAGTTGAGTGCATCGGCGTCCAAGATAAGCGGCACATCAAGCTCGAGCAAGCCCGAAACCACCTGCATAGCGCCGGCAGATGTCGTCATACCGGGACCGCACAGTACACAGCTGTACTTCTTTGCAATCTCGCACACCGTCATGCGCGCAGCGGCGCCAAAGGAGCCGCGGGAATCAGACGGAATAGCAAAGACGGGAATCGAAGGAAGTGCCATGCGAATAAGATTGGCGCAGGCGTCAGGAGCCGCGACTGCCACGTAACCAGCACCCGCGCGAGCTGCAGACTTGGCCGCCATAATGGCAGCACCAGGATATTGCGCAGATCCGGCGACAATAAGCACAGAGCCACGGGAATACTTATCGATATTCGTAGGTAGTGGGGCAAAGTAATCAACTAAGTCACCGGGCTCGACAATCTCGGCGGCGTGGTCGACATCATCGATGACCTCGTCAAGACGGTCGTAAAGATTGCCGCAGATCAAATCGCCAGCATACTCAGGACCATCAGCGCTATACAGACCAATCTTGGGCGCAATCATCGTCACCGTATGCTCGGCACGAATGCAGTCGTCATCAACAACGCCCGTCTCGGCATTCAGGCCCGAGGGAACATCAATGGATACGACACAATCGGCGCATTCATTGACCGTAGGAATCCAGATGGAGAACGGCGCACGCAGATTTCCGTGGAAACCGGTACCAAAAATGGCATCGACAACAACATCGGCCTTATCGATCAAAACCTCGAGTTCGTCACGCGAGGGGCCGACGCAAACGTGCACATCGCGGCCGGCAGTACGACGAGCAACATGACGTGCCAGAGCAGCAGGAATCTCATCCGGCTCAACCGGAGAAACGATATCCACGTCCACACCCTTATGGCTCAGGATATCGGCGGCAACCCAACCGTCGCCGCCATTATTACCAAAACCGACCAGAACGAGAACCCGATCGGGATTGAGCTTCAAGACCTCGTTGGCGGCAAACTCACCCGCTAGCTCCATAAGCTCGGCCTTCGAAGTCCCTTCGCGTTCGATGATATCCTCGAGACGAACGACTTCTTCGGTACTCAAAACCGGTTTCATCTATGCTCCTAGCGTATCTTGCGAAGCATCGCCCAGGTGCTCCGTCAATGCTGAATTCTGCAGCTGCTCAAGCTCATCTAAAACAGAGCGAGCCTCTTTAAATGTCTGCGCTACGCGTTTCTTGTTGCTCACTTTTTCTTCCTTAGGCTTAGGTCGAGCATCCTCGGTGATTGCAATGGCATTAGCGACAGCCAAGTCACCCGTAAGGGTAATAGAAAGAGCGACCTCGACAACACCCAAATCCTGGGCGATTTCGAGAGCACGACCAGAAAGCAGAGCCTTCGGTTTGCCGAGTTTATCACGCGTTACCGAAACATCCTTGCGACCCACGCCTTGACTAAAACCCGTGCCGAGAGCTTTAAGCACCGCCTCGCGCGAGGCAAAGCGGCTCGCATAGTGAGCAGCGGGACGCGATGATGCATCGCAATACGCACGCTCTTCTTCGGTAAACACACGCCGAGCAAACGACGGCGTCTTTTCAAGAATTGATTTCATGCGGGAAATCTCGACGATATCAACGCCGATACCAGCTTCAGCCATGTTCACCTCCATATCGCACAGACTAAGTTATTGTAGCCCGTTCACAGAAGATGCGACAAACGAGGGTTATAAAACACAGCTACTATGTGAGACAAATTGCCTGAGAAACAAAAAAGGGGGAGGCCGCGAGGCCTCCCCCTTCTTCAGTTTCGATGACGGCTCGGTGCCGTCCACCGGTCAGCGGCGCCCTGGCCTCCCACGGGCTGACCCCGCAGTACTCTCGGCGCGATGGGGCTTAGCTTCCGGGTTCGGAACGGGAC
>UQUG01000120.1 GCA_900544205.1 uncultured Collinsella sp. | reverse complement strand
CCGACGATGCCCCAAAACTCCTCGTTCTCGGGGTCGAACTCGCGCGCAAAGTAGCGCATAGTGCCCTCGACCGTCTCGCCATGGGTGATATGGAACGGGTCCTTGTTGTGCTCATTGAGCAGTTCGAACGCGCGGTCGCGGGTGATTCCGGCGGTAAGCGGCTCTGCCATAAGAGACTCCTTGTGCTCGTGGGTATCGATAAGAATGAATACTACTAGAACAAGAAAACCACCACAAAGGTGCCTGTTCCCTTTGTGGTGGTTTTTGGCGCGGATGGGTTAGTTGAGGGCGGCTTGGGCTAGGCGGGCTTCGGCGGCCTCCTCGGTGACACCAAGGGCCACGGCGAACTCCTCGATGGAGCGGCGTTTGGCCTCCTTGAGTACGCGCATGTAGTAGGAGCTGGGTTTTTTATCAGCTTCCTCGGCCTGGCGAATGCGGTGCATCATGGTCTTTGCCACGCGGACCGTCTCGGGCGCACCCAGCTTGAGCTGCTGCTTAAAGTGCGTCTCCTCAAGCGAGCTGTTGCGCTCGGTAAAGGTGTCGCACTCCAGCTCGTCATAGTGGCTCAGCAGGTGCTCGGCATCTTGCTGCGAGATGGCGGCGTGCAAACGGTCGGCCTGCGCCACGGGGTACATGAGGATCGTCTGCGCATGTCCCTGCTTGGTCTCGAGCAGTAGCATGGGCTGCGGTGTGTCGTCCCTAAAACCGACGACGGTGCAGACTCCCTGACCCGGATGAATGACGTGTTGACCGATTGAGAACATGCTACCTCCAACTTATACGAATTTACGTATGTCTAGAATAACACGCTGACGTGCGCAAACCCGTACTTTATGCAGGAAAAGCACACAACTCTGATAGGTAAGAGTATTCGATAACAGACGCAGCTCATTCACACCTTTATGCATTTTCAACGCCTGCATAATCTGCAGGCAGACCGGCATCTTTGAGTGACTCCATACAAGCTGTAGTCAATTTTGTGCATATGCAATATCGATTGGCTTTACCCTGCGACAGTGCCCGTCGCTTGTGATAGAGTGCTACAAACTCTGGCTTTTGCCCTACGAGTGACCAAGAGCTCGGGGGCTTTAACACAAGGAGGATCTATGCCCGAGAAGATTGAAGAGCTGGTACGCGCTGCGCTTGCTGCGGCCCAGGAGGCCGGCGACCTTTCCGCATTTGAACTTGACGATTGCGCCATCGAGCGACCGGCTGACACTTCTCATGGCGAGTGGACCTCCACCATGGCCCTGAAGTCCGCCAAGCTGGCTCACTGCGCCCCGCGCAAGATCGCCGAGGCTGTCGTTGCCCACATGCCCGAGGACCCCGCGATCGAGAAGGTCGAGATCGCAGGCCCCGGCTTCATCAACTTCTACCTCTCCGTCGCCGTCAAGAATGCCATCTTTGGCGAGGCCCGCGAGAAGGGCATGGACTTCGCTAAGTCCAACGTCGGTGGTGGCCTGAAGACCCAGGTCGAGTTCGTCTCCGCCAACCCCGTCGGCCCCATGCACATCGGCCACGGCCGCTGGGCCGCTCTGGGCGATTCGCTCTGCCGCGTTATGGATCACGCCGGTTACGACATCCAGCGTGAGTTCTACATCAACGACCACGGCTCTCAGATGAACACCTTCGGCAACTCCATCAGCACGCGCTATATGCAGCTCGCCGACATCATCGCCAAGCAGGGCGTGGACATCGATGAGGCTCACAAGCTGCTGATCGCCGACCGCGATGCCTTTGTCGCCGACGAGAACGACGAGCACCCCGAGACCCATCCGTATCAGGATAACTTTGCCGAGACGCTGGGCAAGGATTCCTACGGCGGCGACTACATCATCGACGAGGCCGCTGAGTTCTGGCGCACTGACGGTGACAAGTGGGTCGAGGCCGATCCGCAGGAGCGCATGGAGAGCTTCCGTGAGCGCGGTTACGTGAAGATGGTCGACAACATGCGCGACCTCTGCCACGCCGTCAACTGCGACTTCGATCGTTGGTTCTCCGAGCGCTCGCTGTATGTGAAGGACACCGAGGGCGAGACCGCCGGCACCTCCGCCGTCGATCGCGCTTTCGAGAAGCTCGACAAGATGGGCTATCTCTACACCAAGGACGGCGCCCTGTGGTTCCGCTCCACCGACCTGGGCGACGACAAGGACCGCGTTCTGATCAAGTCCGACGGCGAGTACACCTACTTCGCCTCCGACGTTGCCTATCACTGGGACAAGTTCCAGCGCGTCGACCACGTCATCGACATCTGGGGCGCCGACCACCACGGCTACATCGAGCGCGTCCGCTGCGTCTGCGACGCTCTCGGTTACCCCGGCAAGTTCGAGGTTTTGCTGGGCCAGCTCGTCAACCTGCTGCGCAACGGCAAGCCCGTCCGTATGTCCAAGCGCAAGGGCACCATGGTGACCCTGCAGGAGCTCGTCGACGAGGTCGGCTCCGACGCCGCTCGTTACACGCTCATCTCCAAGAGCTCCAACCAGATGGTCGACTTCGATATCGAGGCCGTCAAGAAGCGCGACAACTCCAACCCGGTGTACTACGTGCAGTACGCTCACGCCCGCGTGTGCTCCATCCTGCGTCGTGCCGCCGACGTTACGCCCGAGCAGGCTGACGAGATGGGCATGAAGGCCGTCGCCGCCAAGGCTATCGGTGAGAACGTCGATTACTCGCTGCTGACCGACCCGACCGAGCTCGCCCTTTCGCGTAAGCTCAACGAGCTCACCGACCTGATCGCCAGCTGCGCTCGCGACCGCGCTCCGTTCCGTCTGACGCACTTTGCCGAGGAGCTCGCCGGCGACTTCCACAGCTTCTATGCTGCCTGCCAGGTGCTGCCGAGCGAGGGCCGTCCCGTCGACCCCGAGCTCTCGCGCGCCCGTCTGGCCGCTTGCGACGCCGTCCGCGTGACGCTCGCC
>UQUG01000119.1 GCA_900544205.1 uncultured Collinsella sp. | reverse complement strand
CGGTCGGCGGGGCCATTGTGGCTCTTGACAGCGGATTGGGTCATATGAGCGAGCGCCGTCCAGGACGTACAAGTTGGCATGAAAAAGGCGAGGCATAGACCTTTTGGTCATGCCTTGCCTTTTGAATGACAAATTGTCGTCCTGGGCGGCGCGCAGCGTCGACTGGTTGCGCGGTTCGTAGAACCGCGCAACATAAGTGCGCCCCCTCCCGCGCACGGAACGGGAGGGGGCTAAAGGTAGGAGTCTACCGGTGGGTTTACCCCACCGGACAGACGATGACCAGGTGATCCTTTACAGGATCGTCAAGGTTTCCGTGGGGTACCCGTTGGGTACTTAGAGCAGCACGCAGGCGACGGTCAGGATGACGGCGCAGACGACGGAGAGCGCGACGATGAGCTTAAGGGCAAACTTGAGCCAGGTCGTCCACTCGATCTTGGCCAGGGCGAGACCGCCCATGATGGCGCCGGAAGTCGGGGTGAACAGGTTCACGACACCGATGGCGGCGGAGAAGATCATGACCATGACCTCGGGCGAGAAGCCAAGCTTAACAGCCAGCGGTCCCATGATGGGCATGGAGACGGTGGCCATACCGGAGGTCGAGGGGATCAGGAAGGACAGGCCGAAGTAGACCAGGAAGCTCATGGGAGCGAAGATCACGCCGGACAGGCCAGCCAGGGCATTGGCGGCAGCATCGAGGACGAAGACGTCGAGGCCGGTGTTAGCCATGAGGACGGAGATACCACGGGCGAGGGCGATAACGAGAACAACGGACATCATGTCGGCAGCGCCGGTGATGAAGGTGTTGACGATCTGCTTCTCGGACAGGCCACCGATGATACCGATCAGGACGGCCATGAGGAAGAACCAGGTGGAAGCCTCGTCGAAGTACCACTGGCCAATGGGCAGGCCGGTGATCAGGGCAGACCAGCCCTGGACGACGGCGTTACCATCGGCGTCGTAGACAGCGCCAGCGTCGAAGAAGTTGGCGACGCCCTCGTTGAGATCGGCCAGCGGAATGAAACCGACGATCATGACGACGAAGGTGAAGGCGAAGGCGATCAGAACACCCTTCTGACGACCGGTGAGCTTGACCTCCTTGTGGACCTCGGAAGCAGCCTTGCCGTGAGCCTCTTCGGCGTCCTTGAGCTCCTGCATCGACAGGATGGTGGAACCCTTGTCAGCCTTGACCTTCTTGGCATAGTTCATCACGAAAACGATGGACATAGCGGTAGTGACAATCCACAGGACGGCACCGAGGCCGATGATGATGGACTGGTTGACCTCAATGCCAACGCCGGTCAGAGCGTCGACGGCAGCGCCGACGGCGAACGGGTTAACCGTGGAGCCCAGGCAGCCGCAGCCAGCGCCGAGCAGGACGGTAGCGGCGCCGACCATGGGGTCGAAGCCAGCGGCCATCATGGTAGCGGCGAGCAGGGCGTAGAAGGGAACGGTCTCCTCGCACATACCATAGGTGGTACCACCGAGGGAGAAGATGAGCATAAGGACAGGAACGAGCATGATCTCGTTGCCCTTAAGCTTCTGCACCAGAACGGCGATGCCGTTGTCCAGAGCGCCGGTCTCGGTCATCATACCGAGGAAGCCGCCCAGGATCATAACGAAGAGGCAGACGGGCAGAGCGTCAGCGAAGCCCAGGATCGGGGCGGTGCAGAAATCGCTCAGGCGGGCTGCAGTAACCGCGCCGCCGGACGTGCCGGAGACGATAACGGTAATCACTGCGACAATTGCCAGCAGAGCAAGAAGAATGGTGAACGATGAAGGCATACCGCGCTTTTTCTTAGCGGTTTCAGTCATGGTTCTCATCCCCCCTTCATAAATCATTTAACTTTCTCGCGCGAAGCGGATCTTCCGTGCCGTGCCCACCGCCCGACGCGAGATATTTACCAGACAAAGCCGCTCGGGGCGTGCAGCAATACACCCCGAGCGAGATGCTAGATGCTCTTACTTGAGCGTGGCGTACATGACAGCCTTGATGGTGTGCATGCGGTTCTCGGCCTCGTCGAAGACCTTGGAAGCGGGGCTCTCGAAGACCTCGTCGGTGACCTCCTGCTCGGTGATGCCGAACTGATCGCACTTCTCTGCGCCAATCGTGGTGTTGGTGTCGTGGAAGCTGGGCAGGCAGTGCAGGAAGATGGCACCCGGGTTGGCCATAGCCATGACCTCGGAGGTAACACGATACGGGGTAAGCTGAGCGATGCGCTCGGCCCAGACCTCGTCGGGCTCGCCCATGGAGACCCACACGTCGGTGTAGATAACGTCGGCACCGGTGACGCCGTCCTTGACGTCGGTGGTCAGCTTGATGGTGCAGCCGTTGGCCTCGGCGATGGGCTTGCAGGCCTCGATGACGTCGTCAGCGGGCATGCACTCCTCGGGGCCGCAGGCCACGAAGTTCATACCGAGCTTGGAGCAGACGACCATGAGGGAGCGAGCAACGTTGTTCTTGCAGTCGCCCATGAAGACGAGAGTCTTGCCCTTGATGTCGTAGTTGAAGTTCTCCTGGACGGTCAGGATGTCGGCGAGCATCTGGGTGGGATGCCACTCGGTGGTCAGGCCGTTCCAGACAGGCACGCCGGACTTAGCAGCGAGCTCCTCGACGTCGTCCTGGGCAAAGCCACGGAACTCGATGCCGTCATACATGCGGCCGAGAACGCGGGCGGTGTCCTCGATGGACTCCTTCTTGCCCATCTGCGACGAACCCGGATCGAGGTAGGTGACGCCCATGCCCAGATCCATGCCGCCGACCTCGAAGGCGCAGCGGGTACGAGTGGAGGTCTTCTGGAAGAGCAGAACGATGTTCTTGCCCTCGAGATAGCGGTGCGGAACGCCAGCGCGCTTCATATCCTTGAAGTTCTTGGAAAGCTTGAGCAGGTACTCGATCTCCTCGGTGGTGAGGTCGAGAAGCTTGAGGAAGCTACGGCCGGAGAGGTTAACACCCATGGTTCGATTCCTTTCGAAGAAATGAATTACGTAAGTATTAGTGTTGCCCGTTTAACGGGCGAAGCCGGTGCGGTTGTAGGGGGACCGCACCGGAAACGGAAAGACTTAGAGGTCCTCGCGCCAGAAGGGCATGCTCATGCAGCGCGGGCCGCCGCGGCC
>UQUG01000118.1 GCA_900544205.1 uncultured Collinsella sp. | reverse complement strand
GCGCCCTTGAAGTTGAACGTCAGATTGTCCAAATGCGGCCCGCGCAGCGTCGAGCCGTTACGCGGTTTGGTAAAACCGCGTAACCCCTACGGCCGCTGGCCCATGCCACCCTCGAGGGTGACGGTCTCGCCGTTCATGTACTTAAAGTCGGGACCGCAGAGCTGAACGACCACGCGGCCGATTTCCTTCTCGACGTCGCCGTAGTGACCAGCCGGCGGCATGTGGACGTTGGCCTTGAACGCCTCGGGATAGGCATCCTGGAAGTTCTCGAGCGCAGCGGTCCAAGCAAGCGGGCACACGATGTTGACGTTGATGCCGTCCTTGCCCCACTCGTTGGCGGCAACGCGGGTCAGGCCGCGGATGCCCTCCTTGGCGGCAGCATAGCTGCACTGGCCATAGTTGCCAAACAGGCCGGCGCCCGAGGCAAAGTTGACCACGGAGCCCTTGGTCTCCTTCAGGTGCGGATAGGCCTTCTGCATGTACAGATAGGTAGCATACAGACCGGAGTAAATGGCCAGGTTAAACTGATCCATGGTGTGATCGGCGATGGTCACGCCCGAGGCGCTAGCCTGAGCATTGTTGACGACGGCGTCGATGCGGCCGAACTCCTCAATGGCCTTGTCGATGACGTTCTGGACGACGGCCTCGTTGTCCTGACCAGCCGAGACATCGGCCTGAACAGGCAGAACCTTGACACCGTACTCGGCCTCGAGAGACTCCTTGGCGGCCTCGAGCTTGGCGACGTTGCGGCCGGTGATGACGAGGTTCGCGCCCTCCTTGGCAAATGCGATATCGATGCCGTAGCCGATGGAGCCAGCGGAACCGTCCTTAAGCGTGGCCTTGCCGCCGCCGGTGACGATCACGGTCTTACCAGTGAAAAGTCCCATACAAAGTCCTTTCAAATCGCGACGGGCACGCCCGCCAACTGCGCGCATCCAACTTCACGCGCCAAAAGCTGAAATGCAACTTTAGCTTCTTCAAGTGAATAATAAAGCCCATGGCAGGCGAACGGCGCAACGTCTTTCGGCGAAGGGAATGTCAAGTAAAAATTGAATAGAACGGCCGAGTTTTTGTTAACGCGACGAGCCATCGAACACGTTTTGAAACTTTGCTGCGGCGCGCGGGATGTCGGCGCGAGACTTTATCATAGGGTGACAAACAACGATGAGGAGCACATGCCTATGACAGACGAGCTGGACCCCCAGACTCAACAGCATATTGATGATCCCGCAGACGTCACCGCAGATACTGACGCTGTGACCTGCGATGGTACCGACGTCGACGGCCCCATCTTGGACGAAAGCGCTACGGCGGAAACCCCTGCCGCAGAAAACGCCGATGAGCAAAACGACGATGCGCCCGCTCAGGACGACGCCCCTGTACAGGACGACGTCCCGCAAGCAGCGGGCCCCATCGAGGTCTCTTCGGAAGAAGAGCTCGATGCCGTCATGGACTCCATGATGGATGCTGTCAAAGCGATGAAAGACGCCGTCGCCGATGCCGATATTGATGCCGAGGAAGAGGAGGCCGCCGAGGCGGCCTCGACCTTTGTGCCCGGCGAGACTCCGGTTGCCGACCAGGGCAGCACCATGCCCTCATTTCTGCAGCTCGAGCACCCCACGATTGGCGCCGATGCGGTCGATCCGCACGCAGCAGGCTTTTCTGTGGTCGAGGGCGGTACCGGCAATATCGCCGCGCCGCAGACTGCCGATGTGGACGCTGCCGACACCACTCGCCCGACCGCCCCGCACTCCCCCGCCGCGAGCCGCGATCTGGGGACCGCTGTCTCGAACACCGCGAACGCCGTGGGCACCTTTATCGCCCAGGGCGCCTCGGCCATGCGCGAGATGAACGCCGCGAAAAAGGCACTTGCCGATGCCCGCGCCCACCTGACCGAACTTGAGCAGCGCATTGCCGATCAGGCCGAGGAACTCGAGACGCGCCAGGATATCGCAGGCCGCTACGACCAGATCGTCGCCGACCAGCGCCAAGCGATCGCTACAGCGCAAAAGGCCGCCGCGGCAGCCGAGATTGACCGTGATGCCCACGCCGCCAAAGCGACAGAGCTCAAGGGTCAGTTCGAACAAATGAAGACAGAGGATGACGCGACTGAGCTCCGCCTGAAGACCGCGCTCGACGCCGTGGAGGCCCGCGAGGCAAGCTCTCGCGAGACCGGCAACCGCCTCGTTCGACGTCTTGAGGATTCCAAGCGCATCCGCGACAAGGTGAAGGCCGAGCGAGACGCCGGCATTGCGGCCGCACAACAAACCGTCGACGCCACGCGCGCCCAGCTCGAGACGCTGCGTCATGAGTATGCCGAGCTGCAACGCAATCCTTCGGCAAATCCCGCCAACTATACGGTGCGCACCAGCGAGCTCTCGATGCAGATCTCCGACACGGCAGATGCCCTGCGAAAAGCCGAAGAAGATGTCCCGCGCATCACCGCCGACCTTGAGCACTCGCTTGCCGCAGCCGAGCAGGCCGTCGAACAGGCGCAGGCCCCCATCGCCGACGCCAAGCGAGCCCATCAGGCCGTGACGGCAGAGGCCGATGCCGCGCGCGACGAGCTGCAGACGGCGAAAACTGCCGCCGCGACGCGCCAGCGCGAACTGCGCGAGAAGATCGCCGCCGAGGACAAGGCACGCCGCGACCAAGAGCAGAGCATAGCCAACGCCCAAGCAGATGCCGCGCATGCGCAGTCGATTATCGAACAGGCGACCGAAGTACACGACCACCCAGAGATTACTGAGTCGCTTGCAGGATCCTTGGCCCGAGACAAAGCCGAACACGCCGAGACCGAGCGAGAAGTTGCCCAGCTCGAGGCCACCGAGGACGCGGTGCGCGAGCGTACCCGCGACTCACGCATCAAATTCACCGGCGCCATCGTCTGCATCGTCGCCGTGATTCTGGTAATCATCCTGATCTGGCTGTTCGCGAGCAAGTAAACCAGCTGCCAAAAACGTCCAACGCAGTTGCGGTGAGATAGTTCCTGTTGAGCCCTCAAAAAGGCCAATTCAAGAACTATCTCACCGCAACTTATTAGATTGATGCAAGGTAGTCGTTGGGGACGTTCTTAAACGACTAGTCGAACAAGAACGTCCCCAACGACTACCCAGATGCCAAGCGCCGCAAGAGTGTCCCCTTTGACTAGTCATTTAAGAACGTCCCCAATGACTACAGCAACAACCACGGCAACGCCGATGTTATGGCGCGGACAGACACTATGACCCAATCCGAGGGCACTAAAAAGATAGGAGCCCCCGCTAGT
>UQUG01000117.1 GCA_900544205.1 uncultured Collinsella sp. | reverse complement strand
TATGGCGCCGAATGCATGCGCGACCAGCTGCTCGGCTGCGAATTCGACATCTCCCCCACCGCGTTTTATCAGACCAACCCGCAACAGACCGAGCTGCTCTATCAGCTCGCTATCGACGGCATGGATTTGCACCAGGGCGATGTGCTCATGGATGCCTACTGTGGCAGCGGTACCATCGGTCTTTGCGCAGCTAAAGATGCCCAGAACAAGGGTATCAGCATTATGCTGCTCGGCGTTGAGCGCAACCCGGCGGGCATTGCCGACGCACGTCGCAATGCCGAGCTCAACGGCCTCACCCGCAGCGCTTGGTTTATGGCCGACGACGCCACCGACTACATCCTGGATGCCGCCGACAACAACGAACGCGTCGACGTTCTTTCCATCGACCCGCCGCGCGCCGGCTCCACGCCCGAGTTCCTCGAAGCTGCCTGCGCACTTAAGCCGCGCCGCATCACCTATATCAGCTGCAACCCCGTGACCCAAGAGCGCGACCTGCACCAGCTCCTCGACGGAGGCTATCGCCTGCTCAAGATCACGCCAGTCGACATGTTCCCTCACACCGACCACACCGAAACCGTAGCGGTCCTCGAACGCCGCTAACCAACCTCAGTAGATTTTTGGGACAAGAAAGGGGGCGACCCGCCTGGGCCGCCCCCTTCGCTTGGTTTATAAACTCCGCTACATCCCATTGCGCAGATCGCACACGCCGGCTGCCGCCATCTCGCACAGCAGCGTCTCGCGGTCGCGCGTCACGATCAAATCCAGTGGGAAGTGAATCTCGTCGAGCATCTTGCGCGCGTGATCGAGCTTGCCAATGGCCATGCCAATGTGGGCATCGGTCGACACGCCAATGCCCACGCCCAGCTCGGCGCAGCGCTCGGCAATCTTGCGGCATACGGCCCAATGCTCAGTGTCGACACCGTGTTCAAGACTATGGTTGTTGATCTCGATAATCTTGTGCTTGGCCTTAGCTGCCAACAGCACCTCGTCGATATCGAACGGCACGCCCGAACGCCCCGTGTGACCCAGCATGAACACCTTGGGGTGCTCCAGGGCATTGATATACATCTCGGTCGTCTGGGCCAGCGTCGCGCCCTCAGCAATCTGCGGATTATGCACGCTCGCAACCAAATAATCCAAATTACGCGTAACCAAATCGAACAGCGAATGCTGACGGCTGTACGAATCGCCGGCAATATCGAGCGTGACAGGAGTGTCCTCGCCAAACAGGCTTCCGTCCAGCGAAACGATATCGGCCTCGGCACCACGCAGCACCAGCACGCCGCTCCAAATGCGCGGCCAGATATCCTGGTTGATAAAGAACTGGTAACTGCGCAGGTCATTGGGGCAAGCCGTAACCATAGAGCTCAAATGGTCGGCAGATCCGAGCACCTGCAGACCACGCTCTGCCGCCCAGTACACATTCTCCTCAATGGTCGAATATGCATGCGCAGAGAACATCGTATGGGTATGAATGTCACAAGAAAGCAGGTAGGGCATCAGGTCTCCTTATCTGGCACGGCCGTCGCTTATATTCATTGTACGCATAGCCTTCGATAGTCGTAAAACCACTCCATCCCAAAGACACAACGTCCATGACAACGGGGTCCGGCTTAACACCAAACCCCGTTTCACGTAAAACATTGTAGGCAGAGCGCTTTACTTTTAACGATACTCGTCCGCCAACTGTTTCCAAGCGGGTAGCGAATTGACAATCGTTTCGTAGCTCACGCAATAGCCCAGGCGGAACCAACCCGGCATACCAAAGCTGTCCGAGGGAACCGCAAGCAACTCATACTTCTTTGCGCGCTCGCAAAACGCATTCGCATCGGGCTCCAATGCTTTCACCCATAGGTAGAACGCGCCATCCGGCTCAACATAGGTGTAGCCATACTCCGCTAGTGCGTCGGTAAGCGCGGTGCGGTTGCGTGCATAGGCCTCAACGTCACTCGGCTCATCGATGCAATCGATGATTACGCGCTGGAAGAGCGCCGGCGCGCACACGAAGCCCAGCGTACGGGCAGCACCCGCAACAGCCGGCATCAGACGGGCAGCCTGCGGATTGGTGTTGGGAACCAAGATCCAACCCACGCGCTCACCAGGCAGCGACAGCGACTTGGAATACGAGTAGCACACGATGCTGTGCTCGTAGATCGAGGGCACCCAAGGCACCTCGGCACCGTACACGATCTCGCGGTACGGCTCATCCGAGATGAGCATAATCGGATTCTCGGAATCGCGCTGAGCGTTGGCCTCGCGCAGAACATTGGCCAGTCGCGTCAGCGTGTCGCATGTATATACGGCACCGGTCGGATTGTTGGGCGAGTCGATAATGACGGCAGCCGTCTTATCGGTGATCGCCTTGAGCACGTTGTCCACGCTCAGCTGGAACGTGTCTTCATCAGCAGGCGCCTCAACACACGTGCAGCCGGCCTTCTCAATCCAAACGCGATACTCCGGAAAGTACGGGGCGATAACAATAACCTCGTCGCCCGGGTTCGTAACGGCGTTGAGCGTACAGGTGAGCGAAGCCGCGGCACCCACCGTCATAAAGACGTCCTTACCCTCATAGTTCGTTCCAAAGCGACGGTTGAGCGATTCGGCGACGGCTGCTCGACATTGCGGCAGGCCCGGAGCGGGGGTGTAGCCGTGCAACTGATCACTCGGCAGCTCCAGGGCCTTCTTAATCGACTCAGCCACGGCAGCCGGCGCCGGAACGCTCGGATTGCCCAGCGAAAAATCGAATACGTTTTCCGCACCGATCTGCGCCTTGCGCTCAAGGCCATAGCTAAAAATCTCACGGATGATGGAGCTTTCCGCACCGCGAGCATACATAGTTTCGTTGATCATCTGTTCCCCTTTCGCATAGGCGCTATTGTACGCTTTAGTCGAGCAAAGTGCCGCAGCAATGTTGATTGGGGACAGACTTAAATGCGTGAAAACGCTCATTTAAGTCTGTCCCCAATCAACAGACGGCCCCATATCGCTCAAAAGAAAAAGCCTCCGCAGGTTTCCCCGCGGAGGCTTTCGCCACAAAGACTATTTGTCGGCGTCGGTGTCGGCATCGGCATCGACGACAGCATGGTCATCGTCAGCATCATCGGATGCGGCTTCGGCATCCTCCTGCATGGCCGCCTGCGCAAAAGCCGCGGCATCGGCCGCCAGCTCCTCCTCGCTCATGCGAGGCGCGCGCTTCTTGGTCGGCATGCCGGCCGCCTTGGCATTGCGCTCCTCCTTGGCCGCCAGGATATCGCCCTCGCGCTCAAGGTAGGC
>UQUG01000116.1 GCA_900544205.1 uncultured Collinsella sp. | reverse complement strand
CAATCGAGCGGGTCCTCGCCTGGATCGAGCTTGCCGGCGGGAATCTCGACCGTCACGCGGTCGATGGCGGTGCGGTACTGACGCACAAGTACGATCTTGCCGCTCTCGGTCAGTGCCACAACGGCCGCCGCACCCGGATGGCGAACGATATCGCGGGCGCTGCGGTGACCGTTGGGCAGTTCAACCTCAAGACGGTGGACGTCGAGGATCTTGCCCTTCCAGGCGCACTCCTCCGAAAGAATCTTCTCGTGCAGCTCGGCATCGTGCGGGTCGTCGTCGCCCAGCACCAGCGCCGGCTCGTCAGCGACCTCGCCACCAGGCTCGCCCTCGGCGTGCCCATACACGCGGCTGTCCTCTTCGACGATCTGCGCGTCCACGAGCTCTTCGTTCTTCTCGTCCATCCGTCTCATTCCTCTCGGATTTTAGGCATCCCAGGCGTCGCGGCCGCGCAGCGCGCGCAGGCCGATGTCGTGACGCAGGGTCTTGCCCTCAAAATCAATCTTCTCGCAGGCCTCGTAGGCAAGGTTGCGGGCATTCTCAAACGTATCGCCCAGCGCGGTCACGGCAAGCACGCGGCCACCATTGGTCACGAGCTGGCCGTCCACCACGGCAGTGCCCGCGTGGTACACGGTCACGTTCTCCATGGCCTCGGCATCGGCGATACCGGTAATGACCTTGCCTTTCTCGTAGCTGCCGGGATAACCCGCACTCGTCAGGACAACGGCCACGGCCCACTCGTCGCGCCAGTCGAGTTCAATCTGATCGAGCTCGCAGTTGGCACAAGCCAGCATGACCTCGACCAGGTCGTTCTTAAGGCGCGGCAGCACGACCTGCGTCTCGGGGTCGCCAAAGCGGGCATTGAACTCCAGCACCTTGGGGCCGGCAGGCGTGAGCATAAAGCCGCCGTACAGGCAGCCGCGGTAGTCGATACCCTCGACAGCGAGCTCGGCCACGGTCTGCTCCATGACCTTCACCATCGTGGCGTGCTCCTCGTCAGTCACGATGGGCACCGGGCTGTAGACGCCCATGCCACCGGTGTTGGGGCCCTTGTCGCCCTCGAGCGCGCGCTTGTGGTCCTGCGAGGTGGCCATGGGGCGAACGGTCTTGCCGTCGGTAAAGGCCAGCAGCGAGCACTCGGGGCCAACGAGCATCTCCTCGATAACCACGGTGTTGCCGGCATCGCCAAAGGTGCCGCCAAAACACTCGCGCACGGCCTCCTCGGCCTGCGCAAGCTCGGTTGCCACGATAACGCCCTTGCCCGCGGCAAGGCCGTCGGCCTTGACGACCAGCGGGGCGCCCTGCTCGCGCACGTAGGCAAGAGCCGAAGCCTCGTCGGTAAACGAGCCGTAGGCCGCCGTAGGGATACCGGCGCGCTCCATGAGCTGCTTGGAGAACAGCTTGGAGCCCTCCATCTGGGCGCCCTCGGCACCCGGGCCAAAGCAGGGAATACCCGCCGCGCGCACGGCGTCGGCCACGCCCGCCACGAGCGGAGCCTCGGGGCCAATTACCACGAGTCCGCATCCGTGGCTCTGCGCAAACGCCGCCACGGCCGCAGGATCGCAGTCGTCGAGAACAACGTTCTCGCCGCAGCTCGCGGTGCCGCCGTTACCCGGCGCAATGTAGAGCTTGCCGGCGCGCGGTGATGCCGCGAGCTTAGCTGCCAAAGCATGCTCACGGCCGCCGCTGCCCAACAACAGGATGTCGATGGTTTGAGTGTCCGCCTTCAAGGGTGCCTCCTCTATGGATGAACGGCTCGCTCCGCGCGAGCCCTTTGCAAGCAAATATACCCCTCGGCCGCCCGTCCGGGCTGCAAAGGGGTATATCGCAATAACCAAATAGTCCCGATTACTTCCAGAATCGGTTGATGATCTGCTCGCGACCAGCGCCAACGCCAATGAACGTCACGCGGGTGTGTGCCAGATCCTCGATAAACGCCACGTAGTCCTGAGCCTCTTGCGGCAGCTCCTCAAAGCTGCGGCAACCGGTGATGTCGCACTTCCAGCCAGGGAGCTCCTCGTAGATGGGCTTGGCATGCTCAAAGCGCACCTGATGCTCGGGCACGCTGGTGTAGCGCTCGCCATCGACGTCATAGGCCACGCACACCTTGATGGTGTCGAAGGCCGAAAGCACGTCGAGCTTGGTCACGGCGATGTCGGTGAGGCCGTTGACGCGCGAGGCATAGTTGGCGATAGGGCCGTCAAACCAGCCGCAACGACGACGGCGACCGGTGGTCACGCCGTACTCATAGCCCTCCTCGGTCAGCGTGTGGCCAGCCTCGGACTCATAGGAAAGCTCGGTGGGCATGGGGCCCGAACCGACGCGGGTGATATAGGCCTTCATGACGCCCAGCACGCGGTCGACGTTCTTCATGCCCACGCCAGAGCCGGTGATGGCGCCGCCGGCGGTGCAGTTGGAAGACGTCACGTACGGATAGGTTCCGTGGTCGATGTCGAGCAGCGTCGCCTGGGCGCCCTCGAACAGCAAATCCTTGCCCTCGTCGATCATGTTGTTGAGCAGCAGGCTCGTCTCGGTGATGTAGGGGCGCAGGCGGTCGGCCATGGGCAGGTACTCGTCGCAGATCTGGTCCACGGTGTAGGTGGGCAGGTGGTAGATGAGCTCGAGCTCGGGATTCACGCGGGCAAGAGCGGTCTCCAGCTTGTCGCGGAACAGCGCCTCGTCCAGCATGTCCTGCATGCGCAGGCCAATGCGGGCCATCTTGTCCTGGTAGCACGGACCGATGCCGCGCTTGGTGGTACCGATGTTCTTCTTGCCGAGCTTCTGCTCAAAAGCACCATCCAAATCGATGTGGTACGGCATGATGATATGCGCGTTGCCACTGATCTTGAGGTTCTTGGTGGTGATGCCGTCGGCCTCGAACATGTCGATCTCCTCAAGGACAACCTTGGGGTTGACGACGCAGCCGTTACCGATCACCGACACGTGGTCGGAATACATGATGCCGGAGGGCACCTGGTGCAGGCCGTACTTCTTGCCGTTGACGACGATGGTGTGGCCGGCGTTATTACCGCCCGAATAGCGCACGACGGCATCGAAGTCGCCGGCGACCAGGTCGCAGATCTTACCCTTGCCCTCATCGCCCCACTGGGCACCGACCAAAACGGTTGACGGCATGTTTACTCCTTACATTCATGGACTGTCTACGCGCCACGCTGGCACGCAGAAGCACAAAACATTCCCAGTATACCCGTGCAACGGGCGCCTGTCCTACTCCTCGGTATGCGCCCCATCAAGCTCATAGAACTTGGTGGATGCCGGCAGGAACATCAGGTCGACGTCACCGATCGGGCCCGAACGGTTCTTGGCCACGACGATACGCGTGACGCCCTCGTCGGGTCGATC
>UQUG01000115.1 GCA_900544205.1 uncultured Collinsella sp. | reverse complement strand
ACGGTACCGATGAGCTTGACCTTCTCGGACTTCTTAAGCTGACCGATGGCGTTGAGCGCCTCCTCGCGCTTGGTGAAATCCTCACGCACGACAAAAAGCGTGCCGTCGGTCAGGCTGGCAATCTCGGCAGCATCGATGAAGGTGCCAACCGGGGGAGCATCAAAGATGACGTACTGGAACTTGGCGGACAGTGCCTTTACCAGCTTGGCAAAGCGGTGAGAGACGATGATGTCGGCAGGATTGGGAATGTGCGGCTCGGCATCGAGGAAGTAAAAGTTCTTCTGACCCGTCTCGACAATTGCCTGGTCAATGGAGATCTGCTCGGAAAGGACCGCATAGAGTCCGCCTCGCGAACGAACGCCGAGCATATCGGAAAGGGACCTGCGACGCATATCGGCCTCGACCAGGAGCACGGACTTGCCGCTCGTGGCGATTGCCTGAGCAAGGTTAATGGAAACCGTAGACTTGCCCTCGTTGGGAATCGAGGAGGTAACGGTGATGGTGCGAATGGGGTCGTCCACGCTCGCAAAGCGGATGTTGGCCAGAAGGGTCTTGGCGGCATTCTGTGCAACGAGCTTATCGGTGTTCTTTGCCTTAGCCATGCCTATTTACCACCTTTCATAGCCGGAATTCGGCCAACAACGGGAATACCCAGGAGCTCTTCTGCCTCTTCGGCACCGCGGATGCGGGTATTGAGCATGTCTGCCAAAACGACATAGGCAACTGCGATAAAGATGCCCGCGAGGAACGCGACGGCAATATACAGCGTGCGCTTGGGGCCGCTGGGGGCTTCGGGGGTCTTAGCCTCGTCGATAACGTTGATGCTCTGGGCAGCGCCGACGTTCTGAGCGACCGTACTCACCGAGCTGGCAATGGCCTTTGCGACCTCAGCCGTCTCCTTGGCATCGGTGCCGGTAACCGAAAGCGTAATGACACGCGTGGTGGTCTCGGAGGAAACAGACACTTTGTAGTCATCCAGGTCAGCAAGGCCCAGCTCATTGGCAGCACCGCTCTTAACGCTATCGCTATCCAGCAGCGTGGCGATATCGTTGGAAAGCATCTGGCTCGCCGAGAGATCGTTGTAGCTCATCTGACCGCTATCGTCGGTTTTGGCGAGAATGTACATGCTCGTCGTCGCGGTATAGGTGTTGTCCATCGCAACGAAGGACACGATGCCCATGGCGATCGCGCAGACCACCGGAAGGGTGATGACCAGCTTGAGGTGCTTCTTCAGCAGCTGGAACAGTTCGAGAAGGGTCATGCAGCTTGCCTTTCATTTCCCCAGTTCGGATTGACAAAACTGTCCGTATGTTATCGCATCTTTTTACCGAGACCAAACTCTATACATAAGAAACAGGCTCTCCTGTAAAAATGTCGGAAGCAATCGTAAAATTGCACAACAACGCCGCACCCGAAAGTCAAATGCGGCGTCTACATCAATATCTATGTTGTATCGCTATGCGAATGGCTCGTCCTGCTGTATGGGAAACGTCACCGTAATGGTGGTTCCCACGCCCAACTCGCTCGACAGATCGAGCGTGGCGTGATGATACAGGGCCGCATGCTTGACAATGGCAAGCCCCAGACCGGTTCCGCCGCGTGCCTTGGACCTACTCTTGTCCACGCGATAGAACCGCTCAAATACCTTGCCCTGTTCTTCAGGCGCGATACCGATTCCCGTGTCGGCGACCGCAAGGAACGGATGGCCTTCGTCGTTGGTGCCGCACTGCAGCGTAACCGTACCGCCGGGTCGATTGTAGCGGATGGCGTTGCTTGCCAGATTATAGATGAGCTCGTCAATCAAGCGCGACACGCCCTCGATGACCACAGGCTTGGTCTCATGACTTATCGTCACATTCGCCTGACGGGCGACCTGTTCAAGACGCTGCTCGACCGCGTAGATGGCACGCGAGAGCTCAATAGGCTCCGTGGACCCAATGGGCACCGCCTCGCCCTCAGCTGCACGCTCGGCCTCGTCCAAGTTAGACAGCGTAAGGATATCGTTGACAAGCGCTGCCAAGCGGCCCGCCTCACGATAGATGCGACCGCCAAAGTTGCGCAGGTCGCCCTCGCCCTCGACCATGCCGTTTGCGATGAGCTCGGCATAGCCCGAAATCGCCGTAAGCGGCGTCTTGAGCTCATGGGTGATATTCGCCGTGAACTCGCGGCGCATACGGTCGTTGTCCGCCAGCACCGCCATTTGGCGCTTGAGCTCCTGGCGCTGCGACTCAATACGCTCAAGCATGGGGACCATCTCGGCATAGGCGTGCTCATAGCTACGGCGTGGGTGGTCCAAATCCACCTCTTGCAAAGGCGCGATGATGGCACGGGACTCGCGGCGCGCCATAAAAAACGAGAGTACCGCACCCGCTGCTGCGATAAGCAGCATCGGCGCCACCATCGACAGCAAAATCGCCGCAACGCCAGGCTGGGCCTGCGCCAAGCGGACAACCTGGCCGTTATCAAGGGCGACGGCGCGATACAGCATAATCTCGTCGAGCGTAGAGCTTGCGCGCTCCGCGGAACCCGAACCACTCTCAAAGGCCTCGATGACCTCGGGGCGATCGCCATGGTTGGGCAGTGTGGAAGGCGACGCCTCGTTGTCGTAGGCAACCGATCCATCCTTGTTAATCAGCGTGATGCGCAAGTCCTCGCAATCGAGGCTACGCAAGAACGGGATGGGCTCCTGCTGCTCGTCGAGGGCGGCAGCAATGAGCTCGGTTTCTTGCGCCAGGTTGGCACTCGTGGCATCCGCCAAGGTGTTTTGCACAAAGAACGCACCCAGCACCGTAAACGCCACGATAACCGCCATGGCGCAGACAAAGATCGTCACAAAAACGCGGTGCGACAGCGTATGTTTTCCCTGGGGGGCGAAGACCACGGGTTACTCCTCCGATGCGGTGGCCGCGGTGTCGTCACCTTCGGCACCATCACCGGCAGAAGGTTCGGCCAAGCGGTAGCCCACGCCGCGCACGGTCTCGATGGCGCTGGCATGCTCGCCCAGTTTTTGGCGAAGCGTCTGCACGTGCACGTCAACGGTGCGCGAACCGCCGTCGAAGTCCCAGCCCCACACGCTCTGCAGCAACGACTCGCGGGTAAAAACCACGCCGGGCTTGCGCATGAGGTACTCGAGCAGGTCGAACTCGCGCAGGGTGAGCTTAAGCGGCTCGCCGGCAACGGTCACCTCGCGATGGCTGGGCGAGAGCACGATGTCGCCCACGCTGAGCACATCGCTCGCCTGCTTGACCATGCCGCCGCGACGCAGCAGTGCGCGGCAGCGGCTCGCAAGCTCCATGAGCGAAAACGGCTTAGTCAGGTAATCGTCGGCACCGCCATCGAGCGCCATCACCTTGTCGAGCTCGGTATCCTTGGCGGTAAGCATCATGATGGGCACCGTCGCCGTCAGGCGGTCGGCACGCAGGCGACGCATAATCGCCAAGCCATCGGTATCGGGCAGCATGATGTCGAGCAGGACGGCATCGGGTACCCGTCGCGCCACGGCAGCCTTAAACTCACCGTCGCACGAAAAGCCCTCGGCCTCGATTCCCTGCTTGCGCAACGCATAGACCGTCAAATCCCTGATGTTGTCATCGTCCTCGACGTAATAGATCATGTTGAACCCCTTTGCGGCCGG
>UQUG01000114.1 GCA_900544205.1 uncultured Collinsella sp. | reverse complement strand
AAGAACGCCCTGTCGTTGTCGGCGCCGGATGCGCTGGCCTTTTCGCCGCGCTAACGCTCGCCAAAGCAGGTCTTAAGCCCTTGCTCATCGAGCGCGGCGACCCGGCATCTCGCCGCTCGCATGCGATCGACCTCTTTCTAAAGGAGCGCATCCTCGACCCCGAGAGTAATATCCAGTTTGGTCTGGGCGGCGCGGGGACCTTCTCGGACGGCAAGCTCAATACGGGAACAAAAAATCCCGCCCATCGCCTTATCCTCGAAACCTTCGTCGAGGCGGGTGCGCCCCGCGATATTCTGTGGGATGCCAAGCCGCACATTGGCTCCGACATCCTTCCCACGGTTGTCACCGCTATATCCCAGCGCATCGAGCAGCTCGGAGGTATCGTCCGTTATCGAACAAAGCTCGTCGACATTCACATCGACGCGTCTGGCGCCATCACCGGTATTGATGTCCAATCGTCCCAAGACGCCGCTTACGAGCCAATCGAGACAAAGCACCTCATCCTCGCCTGCGGGCATTCTGCTCGCGATATTTTTGAGCTCCTTAAGGACCACAACGTGGCCCTCGCACAAAAGACCTTTGCCATGGGCGTTCGCATCGAGCATCCGCAGCGCGATATCGACCGAGCCCAATATGGAGCCTTGGCGGGACATCCTGCCCTCGGAGCAGCCCCCTACAAGCTCGTCGCCCATCTTCCCAACGGCCGCAGCGTGTTCTCGTTTTGCATGTGCCCCGGCGGGCAGGTTGTCGCCGCCTCTTCCGAGCAGGGCCACCTGTGCGTCAACGGCGCCAGCCTCAATGCCCGCGACGGACGCAACGCAAACGCCGCCCTGCTCGTTAACGTCACGCCTGAGGACCTTCCCAACGATGACCCGCTCGCCGGCATCAAGCTCCAGCGCGCCTGCGAGGCGGCCGCCTATCGCCTGGGCGGTTCCAACTGGAACGCACCGGCACAACTCGTCGGAGATTTCCTCGCAGGACGCGCCAGCAAGGCGCCCGGAAAGGTAAAGCCCACCTATCCGCTCGGTGTGACCTGGACGGCAATTGACGAAGCCCTGCCGCAGGATATCGTCGAGTCGCTCCGCCTGGGGCTTCCCCTACTCGGAAAAAAGCTACGAGGCTACGACCGCCCCGATGCCGTTCTCACCGGCGTGGAGACTCGTTCGAGCTCACCGATCACTGTCACCCGAGACCGAACGTGCCATGCCGTGTCGACCCCGGGCCTCTACCCTTGTGGTGAGGGAGCTGGATATGCCGGCGGCATCATGAGCGCGGCCACCGACGGCATCCGTTGTGCCGAAGCCCTGATCGCAGACCTCTAACGCACGAATTCCAGCGCGCAAAAGACACAGGCCCCGAGCTCCACAGGGAACTCGGGGCCTGTTCGCTATTTCTTAAACCGTGCACCCTGGCGTTTTCTGCCCGATGCGAACGTGGAACCCTTGCGGGCCTGCGAACGTAAGCGCTCGATCGTCTCGTCCTCAGACGCACCCTCGAGCATCGCCCGAATCTGAACGACGGCATCGCGCAGGCGCGCCGCCTCCTCAAAGTCCATGGCGGCAGAAGCGTTGCGCATATCCTCTTCCATGGTTTCGACGATCCGCACAAGCTCGTCATGCGGCAGTTCTTCCAACTGCTCCGCAAGTGTCTGCTCGGGTGCCACCGTTTCCAGCACGCCGCCCTCGCCCGACTCATCGGGCGTATAGAATGCGCCATGGCCAAGGGAGTCGCCCTTCGAGCGCCCCTTGGAACCCACGGTTTTTTCGGCTTCGGCAATAAAACTTGAGATGTCGTTGATGGCTTTGCGCACCGTCTTGGGCACAATGCCATGCTCTTCGTTATATGCCATCTGAACCTCGCGACGGCGCTGCGTCTCCTCGATGGCCTCTTTCATCGAATCGGTCACAACGTCCGCATACATGATGACTTCGCCATCGGCGTTACGGGCCGCGCGGCCAATCGTCTGAATCAGCGAACGGCGGTTGCGCAAGAAGCCTTCCTTATCGGCATCGAGAATTGCCACCAGTGAGACCTCGGGAAGATCCAAGCCCTCGCGAAGCAGGTTGATGCCAACGAGAACATCGATCTTGCCCTCGCGCAGCGTTCGCAGGATCTCGACACGGTCCATTGTCGCCGTATCAGAGTGCATGTAATTGACCTTAATGCCTGCGTCGAGCAGATGGTCGGTCAGGTCCTCGGCCATGCGCTTGGTCAACGTGGTCACCAGCACGCGCTCTTTGCGTGCAACGCGCTCGCGAATCTCGTCCTCAAGATCGTCAATCTGGCCTCGGACCGGACGAACGTCGATCTTGGGATCGAGCAGGCCGGTCGGACGAATGATCTGCTCCACGTCGTTTTGGCTCACCCGCAGCTCATAGTCGCCCGGTGTTGCCGAAACGTAGATGAACTGGGGAATCCTCGCCTCAAACTCATCGAAACGAAGCGGGCGGTTATCGAGCGCCGAGGGCAGGCGAAAACCGTGTTCCACCAGCGTCACCTTACGCGAGCGGTCACCTTCGTGCATGCCGCGAATCTGCGGCACCGTCACATGGCTCTCATCGATGATGCAGAGCATATCCTTGGGAAAGTAATCGATTAGGGTAAACGGCGGCTCACCCGGTTTGCGACCGTCCAGATGACGCGAGTAGTTCTCGATGCCGTTGCAAAAGCCCATCGTCTCGAGCATCTCAAGATCATAATCGGTGCGCTGCTGCAGACGCTGCGCCTCGAGCAACTTGTCGGTCGCCTTGAGCTCCGCCACGCGCTTCTCGCACTCTTCGCTGATCGATTTCAGAGCCGCCTTGACCTTCGGCTTCTCGGTCACGTAGTGCGATGCCGGCCATACAGGGATGGCCTCGTACTCACGAAGCATCTCACCGGTGACCTCATCGATCTCGGCAATCAGCTCGACCTCGTCGCCAAAGAACTCAAACCGCAACGGATGCTCGGCATAAGGCGGATACACGTCGACAACATCGCCGCGCACGCGGAACGTGCCACGCGCCAGGTCATAGTCATTGCGATCATATTGAATGTCGATAAGCGCATGGATAAAGTCATCGCGCTCGAGCGGCACCTTCTTGTCGACGTTTGGAGCCAGACCCGCATAGTCCTCAGGAGAGCCAATGCCATAGATACACGAGACCGATGCGACAACGATCACATCACGTCGAGAGAGCAGTGACGCGGTCGCCTGATGGCGCAGCATCTCGACCTCTTCGTTAATCGAGGAGTCTTTCTCGATATATGTATCGCTTTGCGGCACATACGCCTCGGGCTGATAGTAGTCGTAGTACGAGACGAAGTAGACCACAGCGTTATTGGGAAAGAACTCTTTGAGCTCGCTCGCAAGCTGAGCGGCGAGCGTTTTATTCGGAGCCATGACAAGGGTCGGCTTACCCAAGGCCTCAATGGTTTTGGCCATCGTAAAAGTCTTACCCGAACCAGTCACACCCAGCAAAACCTGATAGCGGTCTCCGTCCCTCACGCCCCGCACAAGTGACTCAATGGCCTTGGGCTGGGAACCGGCAGGCTCATAGGGGGAAACGACTTCAAACGGCACCTCAGCGCCCTCAACGCCAAAGCGCTTAAGTTCACCACCAACGCGTTCTACTTCAAATTCCGCCATGGATACTCCTAACTCATATATCTGCAGTATACGCAGGCGGCAGGCATAGTCCTATACGAACCG
>UQUG01000113.1 GCA_900544205.1 uncultured Collinsella sp. | reverse complement strand
TCCGTTAAATGCGAAAGTCAGTATACACGAGGAATCGCAAAGTGCAAACAGAAAAGTTGGCATTTTTTGAAACGCTTGGCTTCGTGACGGGATCTAGAAGGCCAAAAACGGGCTCTGACCAGCATGGCTGCATGCAGCAAATTGTTCAAAATAGGTATTTATAGACGACGTGTCAGCAATTTTAAAAATCTTTGAACGGTGTTGTGAGCCACTGGTATGCATTTCGCGACCACAGCCTTGCACTTGCTGACCTGCGGTTCGATTTGGTTTGTCCCCGCAGCGCCGTATCTTGTCCACAGATCCGTCAAGCATTTGGTCAGCATTTGGTTGGAAGACGCATGAAGTGCCGTGTGAGTATGGACATATGTGGAGGTCATGAGGTTGTAGCTGCACATTCTTGCAGCCTGGGAGGTTGAAAGATATTATTACCAAGTCTTTTCCTGCTTCAGGCGCACCTTCACGACCTGAAGCCACATTTGCCCAGAGGAGGTGACAATATGAAGGCTTATGAACTGCTGTTCTTTGTTGACCCGTCGCTCGACCCCGAGACTCGTCTCGCTGTTATGAAGCGTATCGATACCACGATCGCTGAGGGCGCTGGCAAGGTCGACTCCGTTGACGAGTGGGGCAAGCGCAAGCTCGCCTACGAGATCAACGACCTCACCGATGGTGACTACACCCTCATCAACTTCCACGCAGATCCTACCCAGATCGCCGAGCTTGATCGCGTCCTGCGCATCACCGACGCTGTGGTCCGCCACATGATCGTCCGTCGCGACGACCAGGAGTAAGACTGTCGTTTTGGACTGGGCTTGTGCCCCAAGAGGAAGTAGTGAGTTATGAGCATCAATCGAGTGAACATCACCGGTAACCTCACGCGTGATCCCGAGCTGCGCGCCACCGCCGGCGGAACCCAGGTTCTGTCCTTTGGCGTCGCTGTGAACGATCGTCGCCGCAACCCGCAGACTGGCGAGTGGGAGGACTATCCCAACTTTGTCGACTGCACTATGTTCGGCACGCGCGCCGAGGCCGTGAGCCGTTTCCTGGCAAAGGGAAACAAGGTCGCGATCGAGGGCAAGCTGCGCTACAGCTCTTGGGAGCGCGACGGCCAGCGCCGGAGCAAGCTTGAGGTCATCGTCGATGAGATCGAGTTTATGAGCTCCCGTGGTGGCCAGGGTGGCTACGATCAGGGCGGTTACGCCCCCGCAGCCCCTGCAACGCCCGCACCGCGTCCTGCCGCACCGGTGGCTACGCCGCCCGCGGTCGACGTCTACGATGAGGACATCCCGTTCTAAGGGCTGTTCACCTATTTTTGAGTGAGAGGCGGCTTCGGTTCGCCGAAGTTGCCAAACGAAAGGTATTTTGACATGGCTAATGATTTTTCTGCACGTCAGCCGCGTCGTAAGTACTGCCAGTTCTGCAAGGAGAACACTGAGTTCATCGACTATAAGGACACTCAGCTTCTCCGTAAGTACATGACCGACCGTGGCAAGATCAAGCCCCGTCGCGTCACTGGCGCTTGCACGCAGCATCAGCATGACATCGCCAACGCCATCAAGCGCGCCCGCGAGATGGCTCTCCTGCCGTACACCGTCCCCGTGGTTTCCTCTCGTGGCAACCGCGACCGCGGCTAAGAAGGGAGACGCATCATGAAGGTTATTCTTCTCGATGAGATCAAGGGCAAGGGCGGCGAGGGTGACGTCGTAGAGGTCGCTCAGGGTTACGCTGAGAACTTCCTGTTCCCCAAGAAGCTCGCTGTTGCCGCCACCAAGGGCAACCTCAAGCAGCTTGACGAGCGTCGCAACAACATCGCCAAGCGCGAGGCCGTCCGTCTGGCTACCGCCAACGAGACCAAGGCTGCCTTCGAGGGCAAGACGGTCACCGTTGACGTCAAGGTCGGCGACGAGGGCATCCTCTTTGGCTCCGTTACCGCCGCTATGATCGCTGACGCCATCAAGGCTCAGCTCGGTATGGACATCGACCGCAAGCGCGTCGAGCTCGGTAAGCCCATCAAGGTTGCCGGTGCCCACACCGTTGCCATCTCGCTGTACCGCGAGATCAAGGCCGAGGTTGTCGTTCTCGTTGGCGTTACCGCCGAGGAGCTCGCTGCCGAGGCTGAGGCTGAGGAGACCGCTGAGGTCGCCGAGGCCGAGACCGCCGAGGTCGAGACTGAGGCTGCTGCCGAGTAGCATTTGCTGCAACGCAACAATCTTGTTCTAAGAAGGGCGCTCTGGGAGACCAGGGCGCCCTTTTGTTTTCTACGCTCGGCGAGCGCCATGGCAGGCGTTGTGGTGAAGTCCCACATGCGGGACCGTTCATCCGTTTCGTTCGGTGATGATTGCCGGGGTGCGGCCCGTTTTGGGGCTGTGGCTGATACTATGGATGCTCACAAGCGATATGAATGAGGATGCTCATGGCATATGACGAAAGGGAGGCGGGGCTGACGGTCGAGGACCGTGGCTCCAAGTTGGGTCTCCCTCAAAACCAAGATGCAGAGGCCAATGTACTGGCCGCCATGCTGCTGTCGCCCGAGGTGGTCGAGGAGGCCCAGGTCGAGCTGCAGCCCGATGACTTCTACCGGCCCATTCATAAGACCATCTACACCGCGATGGTCGATATGTACAACAGCCGCATTCCCATCGACTCCATATCGCTGATCGATTACCTGCGCAGCATCAACAAGCTTGATGCCGTGGGCGGCGAGGCCTACATTTTGGAGCTGATGGGTCAGACCCTGTCGCTCGTGAACTGGCAGCACCATGCCGCCATCGTCCGTCGCGACTCGATGCTGCGCGAGCTGATCGGTGCCACCAACGAGATCAATGCGCTGGCCTATAACGCCCCTACCGACACCAAAGAGGTCGTGGAACTGGCCGAGAGTAAACTGCTCAAGGTCACGGCGCGCGAGGTCAAGTCGAGCTATAAGACACTGACCGAGTTTATGGTCGAGGCCTATAACGAGGCCGAGGAAGTGTGCAAGGCCGGCGGACAGGCCGCGGGCGTGCCCACCGGCTTCCCGTCGCTCGACCGCATGCTCATGGGCTTCCGCGAGGGCCAGCTCATCATTATCGGCGCCCGCCCTGCCGTGGGTAAGACGTCGTTCGCTCTGAACCTGGCGCTGAATGCCGCCGCTGCGGGCTATACCGTCGGCTTCTTTTCGCTGGAGATGTCGGGCAAGGAAATTGCCCAGCGCCTGATTTGCGCCTACGCCATGATCTCAATCAGCGACTTCCGTACGGGCCGCATTAGCCCCGAGCAGTGGGCCAATATCAACGAGGCCACGCAGACCTTGTCTAAGCTCGACATTCTGATTGACGATACGCCCGGCACCACGGTGACCGAGATCCGCGCCAAGAGCCGTCGCATGCTCCACAACAAGGAGAAGGCCATCATCATCCTGGACTACCTGCAGCTGGTGAGTCCTCCACCGGGGCGTCGTTCCGAGAGCCGCACCGTCGAGGTCTCCGAGATGTCGCGTGGTCTGAAGATTATGGCCAAGGAGCTCAAGATTCCGTTGATCGCGTTGTCGCAGCTGTCGCGTCAGGTCGAGTCCCGTACCGGCAAGCGCCCGCAGCTGTCCGACCTGCGTGAATCGGGCTCCATCGAGCAGGACGCCGACATCGTTATGTTCTTGGACCGCTCCGCCGATGAGGCCGAGGCCTCGCGTGACGATCGACCCGACGAGGGCGTCACGCGTATCGTCGTGGCCAAGAACCGTTCGGGCC
>UQUG01000112.1 GCA_900544205.1 uncultured Collinsella sp. | reverse complement strand
TGAGATGAGTCGATTTGCCCCGAAAGAGGAGGGCATTGACCTTAGGGTCATGCCCGACGAATGAGCGGCAAATCGGCCGTCTCGGCGGGCCGAACTACTCCAGCTCAAACGCTCCGGTGTAGAGCTGGTAGTAATACCCGCGCTTGGCGATCAGCTCGTCGTGGTTACCGCGCTCGATGATGCGGCCGTGGTCCAGACAGATGATCGCGTCGGAGTTGCGCACGGTGGACAGGCGGTGCGCGATGACAAACGTCGTGCGGCCCTCCATGAGCTTGTCCATGCCCGCTTGCACGATGGCCTCGGTGCGGGTGTCGATGGAGCTCGTGGCCTCGTCCAGAATCATCGCCGGCGGATCGGCGACGGCGGCGCGTGCGATCGAAATCAGCTGGCGCTGGCCCTGCGACAGCTGCGCGCCGTTGCCGGTGAGCATCGTGTCGTAGCCGTCGGGCAGGCGGGTGATAAAGTCGTCCGCGCCCGCGAGCTTGGCCGCCGCGATGCACTCCTCGTCGGTGGCGTCCAGGTTGCCGTAGCGGATGTTATCCATCACGGTGCCGGTGAACAGGTTCACGTCCTGCAGCACCACGCCCAGCGAGCGGCGCAGATCGGCCTTGCGGATCTTGTTGACGTTGATGCCGTCGTAGCGGATCTTGCCATCGGCGATGTCATAGAAACGGTTGATGAGGTTGGTGATGGTCGTCTTGCCGGCACCGGTGGCACCTACAAACGCGACCTTCTGACCCGGCTTAGCAAACACGGACACGCCGTGCAGCACCTCGTGGTCGGGCGTGTAGCCAAAGTCGACGTTGTCCATGACCAGGTCGCCGCGCAGCGGTACGTACTCGATCTCGCCGGTCGCGCGGTGCGGATGCTTCCACGCCCACATGCCGGTGTGGTGGTCGGCCTCCTCGAGCTGCCAGGTATCGGGGTTCACCTGCGCGTTGACGAGCGTCACGTAGCCTTCGTCGGTCTCGGGCTTCTCGTCGATGAGCTCAAAGATGCGGTCGGCGCCGGCGAGGCCCATGACCACGGCGTTGATCTGCTGCGAGATCTGACCGATCTGTCCGCAGAATTGCTTGGTCATGTTGAGGAACGGCACCACGACGGCGATGGACAGTGTCATGCCCGAGATGCTCAGGTTGGGCACGCCCAGCGCCAGGAAAATGCCGCCTGCCAGTGCGACCAGCACGTAGAGCAGGTTGCCCAGGTTCATAAGGATAGGCATGAGGATGTTGGCGTACATGTTGGCCTTCTGCGAGACCTCGAAGAGCTTTTCGTTGCGCTCGTCAAAATCAGCCTCGGCGGCAGACTCGTGGCAGAATGCCTTGACGACCTTCTGGCCGTTCATGACTTCCTCGATATGGCCCTCGACCACGCCGAGCTCGGACTGCTGCGCAATAAAGAAACGCGCGGAGTTGGAGCCGAGCAGCTTGGTCATAAAGGTCATAAAGACGACGCCGGCCACAATGACCAGGCACATCCACACGCTGTAGTACAGCATGATAAAGAATACCGTGACGATGACGATGGTCGTCATGAGCAGGTTGGGCAGCGACTGGCTGATCATCTGGCGCAGCGTGTCGATGTCGTTGGTGTAGTGGCTCATGATGTCGCCGCGCTGGTGCGTGTCGAAGTAGCGAATCGGCAGGTCCTGCATGCGGTTGAACATCTTCTCGCGCAGCTTCTCGAGCGAGCCCTGCGTGACGATGGCCATGGCGCGGTTCCAGAAGAGCGAAGACAGGATGCCGACGCCGTAGATGCAGGCGAGGGTAGTCACGAGCTGTGCGATCTTGGGCTGTGCGGCTTCCCAATCGCCCGACTGCCACGATTCGCTAATAATCTGCAGGGCGCTCTGAAGGAAGGTCGCGCCGATGGAGTTGATGATGGCGCAGAGCACCACGCCGACGACGACGAGGGGCAAAAGCACGGGGTAGAAGCCAAAGAGCGTCTTGATGAGGCGCGACATGGTGCCGCCCTTGCGGTTGAGCGCGCGCTCGGCGGTCGTTGCCTTACTCATGTGCCTCGCCTCCTTCCTGGGTCTGAGCTTGCGTTGTGGATGCCTCGGTGTCGGCCTCGACGGCCCCTTCGCCCTCGGCAGACATCTTGTTTTGCGAGGTAAAGGTCTCGCGGTAGATCTCGCTTGTCTTGAGCAGCTCGTCATGGTTGCCGATTTGCGCGATGCGGCCACCTTCCATGACGATGATGCGGTCTGCGTCCTGCACGGAGCTAATGCGCTGGGCGATGATGAGCTTGGTCGTGTTGGGCAGATAGCTTGCCAACCCTGCGCGAATCTTGGCGTCGGTCTTGGTGTCGACGGCGCTGGTGGAGTCGTCCAGGATTAAGATCTTGGGGCGACGCAGCAGGGCACGCGCAATGCACAGGCGCTGCTTCTGACCGCCGGAAACATTGGAGCCGCCCTGCTCGATCCAGGTGTCGTAGTCCTTGGGGAAGCCGTCGACAAACTCATCGGCGCAGGCCAGATGTGCCGCCTCGCGGACTTCCTCGTCGGTGGCGTTCGGGTCGCCCCAGCGCAGGTTCTCGGCAATGGTGCCGCTAAACAGCACGTTTTTCTGTAGCACCATGGCCACTTGGTGACGCAGTGCGTCCAGGTCGTAGTCGCGCACGTCCATGCCGCCCACGCGCACGGTGCCTTCGGTGGCGTCGTACAGGCGGGCGATGAGGTTTACGAGCGTGGACTTGGCCGAGCCGGTGCCGCCGATGATGCCGATGGTCTCGCCGCTCTTAATGTGCAGGTCGATATCGTCGAGCGCCTGGCGCTTCGCATGCGCGGAATACTTAAAGCTCACGTGGTCAAAGTCGATGGAGCCGTCGGCAACCTCGAGCACGGGCTCGGCGGGATCGGCGATCGTGGGCTCGGCGGCCAGCACCTCGGTAATGCGGTGCGCCGATTCGTCGGCCATGGTCACCATGACAAAGATCATCGACAGCTGCATCAGGCTCATGAGGATCTGAAAACCGTAGGTAAAGATCGAGGAGAGCTGGCCCACGTCGAACAGCGTGCCCTGGCTCGTGATGATGAGCTTGGAGCCCAGGTAGATGATGACGACAAACGCGCCGTTGACGCAGATGTTCATCATGGGGTTGTTAAAGGCGAGCAGCTTCTCGGCGCGGGTGAAGTCCATCTGGACGTCGCGCGCGGCGGTGGCGAACTTCTCCTTCTCAAAGTCTTCGCGCACGTAGCTCTTGACCACGCGCATGCCGGTGACGTTTTCCTCGACGGACTCGTTAAGGGCGTCGTACTTGTGGAACACGCGCGAGAAGATGGGGCGTACCTTAAAGATGATAAAGAACAGTCCAAAGCCCAGCAGCGGAATGATGACCAGGTAGACCATGGCGACGCTGCCGCCCATGATAAATGCCATGGTAAAGGCGAAGATCAAGACCAGCGGCGCGCGCACGGCGATACGGATGATCATCATAAAGGCCTGCTGCACGTTGTTGATGTCAGTGGTCAGACGCGTGACGAGCGAGGAGCTCGAGAACTCATCGATGTTGGCAAAGCTGAACGTCTGGATCTTGTAGAACAGGTCGTGACGCAGGTTCTTGGCGAAGCCGCAACTCGCATGGCTGCAGGTGACGCCGGCAGCGGCACCAAAAGCAAGCGACGTCAGCGCGATGAGCACCAAAAAGCCTGCGGTGGGAAGCATCTCGGCTACGGTGGTACCGTCTTTGATGGCGTCGATCAGGTTGGCGGTGATAAATGGAATCAGCATCTCGCAGAGCACCTCGCCAAGCACGAGCAATGGCGTGGCAACGGTGACTTTCATATAGTCGCGGATGCTGCCCATGAGGGTTTTAATCATCCAGTTCCTCCCAGGTTACACGGATTTT
>UQUG01000111.1 GCA_900544205.1 uncultured Collinsella sp. | reverse complement strand
AAGAGAAGAGGCGGGGCATGCCCCGCCTCTTACACCACATCTCTGCGCGCTACCCGCTAACTGACGGTGATTAAGGAGTTTCAAGTCCAGCTTTGCCGATTTCGACCAAGAATCGCTGCTACTAAAAAGGTAACAGTACTCATATTTGCCCTTTTTTGGCCACAAGCCCTAAAACAAGCCTCGCCAGGGTCGGGAAACGGGCCAAATCGTCGGCCTCGAGGTTTATTCCACGGTGCCGTAGACGGCGCCCCAGCCGTGGGCGGCCAAGGCGGAGTTGAGCTGGTCGCAAAGTGACTGGCGGTCGTAATAGCCGGGCGGTAGCAGGTTGACGATCTCCATGAGATCGGGCGCCAGGTCCAAGATTTCGGCCTGTACGATCAGATCCAGGCGGTCGATGGCGTGGCGGTCGTAAAACAATCCGTCGACCAGGCGCTGCAGGTCGCCGAATTCCTCGGCCTGGAACGATCCGTACTCCATAGTGCCTCCTTGGGCGCCCCACGCCGGCATGCGCGGCGATTCGTAATTCATTGCGATGGACTTAATCTATCACGGCTTCATAACGTTGCGACGGTGGCGGTCTATACTTAGACGAACTGCAACGTACCGCTTCGCGAAAGGTCGCATCCCATGCAGACGATCTACCAGAAGATGGAAACCACCGAACTCGATGCCGCCATCGAGGCGCTCAAAGCCGAGGTCTCCGAGGTCAAGGCCAAGGGCCTGGCGCTCGATATGGCCCGCGGCAAGCCATCGCCCGCCCAGGTGGACATCTCGCGCCCCATGCTCGATATCCTCAATGCCGATGCCGATCTGCACGACGGCAACGTCGACTGCTCCAACTACGGCTGCTTTGAGGGCATTCCCTCGGCACGCAAGCTAGCGGGGGAGTTCCTGGGTTGCCCCGCCGAGCAGACGCTCGTGCTGGGCTCGTCGAGCTTGCTGATCGAGCACGATATCGCCGGTATGTTCTGGCGTTGCGGCTCATGTGGTAGCGACCCTTGGGAGGCTTACGAGGCCGCGCACGACGGCAAGAAGGTCAAGTTCCTGTGCCCGGTTCCCGGCTACGATCGCCACTTTGGCATTACCGCCGACTTGGGTATCGAGAACGTTCCCGTCGCGATGACCGACAACGGCCCCGATATGGACGAGATCGAGCGCCTCGTTGCCGCCGACGATTCCATCAAGGGCATCTGGTGCGTGCCCAAGTATTCCAACCCCACGGGCATCACCTTTAGCGAGGACACCGTGCGTCGCCTGGTCGAGATGCCCACGGCCGCGCCCGATTTCCGCATCTTCTGGGACAACGCCTACTGCGTGCACGACCTGTACGACGAGACCGACGAGCTCGCCAACATCTTTGATCTTGCCCGCGCGGCGGGCACCGAGGACCGCGTGGTGGCCTTTGCCTCGACGTCCAAGATCACCTTCCCGGGTGCCGGTATCGGCTTTATCGGTGCGAGCCCCGCGGTTATCGCGGAGTTCTCCAAGCGCCTGAAGGCCGGCCTCATCAGCGCCGATAAGCTCAACCAACTGCGCCACGTGCGTTTCCTTCCCACCATCGAGGCGGTCAAGGAGCACATGAAAAAGCATGCCGAGTTCTTGCGCCCGCGCTTTGAGGCCGTCGAGCGCAAGCTCACCGAGGGCTTGGGCGACACGGACTGCGCCACCTGGACGCACCCCCGCGGCGGCTACTTTGTAAGCTTCGATGGTCCCGAGGGCTCGGCCCAGAAGGTCGCCGCGCTCTGCGCCGACCTGGGCGTCAAGCTCACGCCGGCTGGTGCCACCTGGCCTTATGGCAAGGACCCGCGCGACACCAACATCCGCATCGCGCCGAGCTATCCCACGGTCGAGGACCTGGAGGCCGCGCTCGATGTGCTGGTGCTGGCCGTCAAGCTTGTCGCTGCCGAGCTTGCGCGTGCCGAGCGCGCCTAACGCGCGGCTTCCCGTACTATCCGCACTTTCGATACACAAAGGAGCGTATACATGGATTTGGGTATTTCCACCAACCCCACGCCAGAGCTCTACACCATTAAGGTAACCGGCGAGATCGATATCTCTAACGCCGATAGCCTGCGCAATGCCATCGACCTGGCGCTCGAGCAGCCCACCGAGGCCGTTGAGCTCGATTTTGCCCAGGTGAGCTACATCGACTCGACGGGCATTGGCGTGCTCGTGGGCGCCGCGCACCACGCGGTCGACCACGGCAAGCGCTTTAGCTGCACCAATGTGCAGCCCCCGGTGATGCGCGTGGTTCAGCTGTTGGGTGTCGACCAGGAGATTTCGATCACCGCTGCATAATCTTTGCCCCCAAAAGGGCGTGCCGTTTGGCATATGTTTGTGATGCGCTCGGACGTTTTGGCGTCCGGGCGCTATACTTGACCGAATGAATAGACGAGTTCCGGCCGAATGGCGCGGTGCGGGCTCGACTCACATCGAGCCTTGGAGGTATGTGTGTTTGGTATTGGAGAGGGTGAGCTCGCGATCATCGTGGTCTTCGGCTTTTTGCTGTTTGGCCCGGATAAGCTCCCGCAGATGGGCCGCACGATCGGCCGTGCCATCCGTCAGTTCCGCGAGACGCAGGAAAAGATGACGGCCGTTGTTCAGTCCGAGATTATCGATCCGGTGAGCGAGGCCGCGTCGGCCCCGGTCAAGCCCAAGAAGGCTGCTGCGACCGACGACGATTCCGATGCGGACGAGGATGCCGCCGAGACGGCAGCGCCCGAAAAGAAGGAGACCTTTGCCGAGCGTCGCGCCCGTCTTACTGCCGAGAAGGCCGCAAGCGAGGGTGCTGCTGAGGGCGAAGATGCTGCTGAGGAACCTGCGACCGAGGACGCCGACGCCGGGTCTGCCGATGCCGCCGTCGAGTCCGAGCCTGCTGCAGAGCCGGAGCCGGAGCCGGCAGAGCCCACGACGGCTGACCTCTACGCCCGTCGTCCCCGCAAGCGCAAGGCCGTCGTCGACCAGCTCGCTCGCGAGCTCGAGGCCGAGGACGAAGCCGCTGCCGCCGACGCCCCGAAGGGAGGCGATGAGTAATGCCTATCGGACCTGCGCGAATGCCGCTCTTCGATCACCTGGGAGAGCTCCGTCGCCGCCTGACCATCGTGGTCGTCTCGGTGTTTGCTGCAGCTATCGTGCTGTATTTCGCCACGCCCGTGGTGCTCGATATCCTGGAAGACCCCATCCGCTCCTTTGTGCCGGATGGTAAGTTCTACATCACCACCACGCTCGGCGGCTTTGGCCTGCGCTTCTCGCTGGCCATCAAGATGGCCGTGGTCATGTGCACGCCCATGATCATCTGGCAGATTCTGGCGTTTTTCCTGCCGGCGCTTCGCCCCAACGAGCGCAAGTGGGTCGTGCCCACGGTGCTCGCCTCGACGGTGCTGTTCTTCCTGGGCGCAATCTTTTGCTACTTCATCATCATCCCTGCGGGCTTTGAGTGGCTCATCGGCGAGACCTCGGCCGTTGCCACGGCACTGCCCGATTTGGAGAACTACGTCAACATGGAGCTGCTCTTTATGATCGGCTTTGGCGTGGCGTTTGAGCTGCCGCTCATCATCTTCTACCTGTCCGTCTTCCACATCGTGTCCTACGCGGCCTTCCGCAGTGCCTGGCGCTACGTGTACGTAGGCCTGCTCGTGGGTTCGGCTGTGATCACGCCCGACGGCTCGCCTGTCACCCTGGGCCTTATGTACGGCGCCCTGCTTTCGCTCTACGAGATTTCGCTCGCTATCGCGCGCGTGGTCATTACCGCGCGCGAGGGCAAGGAGGGCCTGTTCGTGAGCCGTCTGGACCTGTTCTCGGACGACGAGGGCGACGAGGAGTAAATCGGTATGCACGAGGTTGGCATTGTCAACGGCATACTCGATACAG
>UQUG01000110.1 GCA_900544205.1 uncultured Collinsella sp. | reverse complement strand
GTCGACGAGCAGGAGGCGCAGGAGACGCTCGACCTGGTCAACACCATGACCGAACTGGTCGAAGAAGACCAGCTGGCCACCAACCCGGCGGAGGCTTACTAGTGGCGGCCGGACAGCCGGCTCGCTCCGGTATCGACTTTTCGGCATTCCGCGATCCCAAGCTGGCTCGCGAGCTCATCGATCGTATTCATGAGCTTGTCGGCAACCGCAGCATCAACCTTATGGAAGTCTGCGGCACGCACACCGTGAGCATCGGTCGCTATGGCTTTCGCTCCATTATGCCTGCCGGGCTCAAACTGCTGAGCGGTCCGGGTTGCCCCGTCTGTGTTACCGCCAACCGCGATATCGACCATGCAATCGCGCTCGCCAAGATGGACGGCGCCATCATCACCACCTTTGGCGACATGATGCGCGTGCCCGGGTCGTCTACCTCGCTCGCCGCGCAAAAGGCGGCGGGGCGCGATATTCGCATTGTGTACTCCCCGCTCGATGCACTCGATATCGCCGAACACAACCCCGATCGCCCGGTCATCTTTATGGGCGTCGGCTTTGAGACCACGACGCCTACCATCGCCGCCGCCATCCTGGAGGCAGACGCGCGCGGGCTGCAGAACTTCTCGGTCTACTGTGCCCATAAGACCACGCCGCCGGCGCTGCGCGCCATCGCCAACGATCCCGAGACCACTATCGACGGCTTTATCCTGCCGGGCCACGTCGCCACCATCACGGGCTTGGCGCCCTTTAGCTTTTTGGTCGACGAATTCAATACCCCGGGCGTGGTCACGGGATTTGAACCGGTCGATATCCTGCAGGGCATCTGCATGCTGGTCCAGATGGTTGTCGAGGACAGGCCGGTGATTGACAACGCCTACCGCCGTGGCGTCAACGCAGACGGCAATCCCGTGGCGCGCCAGCTGGTCGAGCAGGTGTTTGAGCCGTGCGATACCACATGGCGCGGGCTGGGGCTGATTGCCAACTCGGGCCTTTCCATCCGCCCCGAGTTCTCGCGCTTTGATGCCCGCGCTCGCTTTGATGTGCCCGTTGAGGCGACAGTCGAGCCGCGCGGGTGCCGCTGCGGCGACGTGCTGCGCGGGGCCATTACGCCGAGCGACTGCCCGCTCTTTGGCCGCACCTGCACGCCCGAGCACCCCGTCGGCCCGTGCATGGTGAGCTCCGAGGGCAGCTGCGCGGCGTACTACCGCTACCGCAACTAGCCCGGACACACCCGCACACCGGCACCACCCACGATTGGAGTTTTCGATATGTCCCATAGCGTTACCGATAGCACCGTCCTGCTGGGCCACGGCTCCGGCGGCCAGATGATGAAACGCATCATCGATGAGGTCTTTTTGGATGCCTTTGGGTCGCCCGAGCTGCTCGAAGGCAACGACGCCGGCGTCGCCACGCTGCCCGCGAGCGGGCGCATCGCCATGTCGACCGACAGCTTTGTAGTCTCGCCGCAGTTCTTCCCCGGTGGCAACATCGGCCGCCTCGCCGTGTGCGGAACCGTCAACGACGTCGCGACCTCGGGCGCCAACGTGCGCTACCTATCGTGCGGCTTCATCCTCGAAGAGGGCTATCCCATGGATAAGCTCCACCAGATTGTGCAGACGATGGCCGAAACGGCGCACGAAGCGGGCGTGTCCATAATCACGGGCGACACTAAGGTGGTCGAGCGCGGCGGGGCCGACGGCGTCTATATCAATACCGCCGGTGTGGGCGAGGTACCCGCGGGCGTGGCGCTCAGTGGCGCAAACTGCCGGCCCGGCGACGTCATCCTGGTGTCGGGCACACTGGGCGACCACGGCATCGCCATCATGAGTCAGCGCGAGGGTCTGGCGTTTTCGAGCACCATCGAAAGCGACGCCGCGCCGCTCAACCACCTGATTGCCGATGTGCTTTCCGCAGCACCCGACACACGCTGCTTCCGCGACCCCACGCGCGGTGGCTTGGCGTCCACACTCAACGAGTTTGCCCAGGCCAGCAATGTTGCCATGGAGGTCGACGAGGATGCCGTGCCCGTGCGTCCCGACGTGCAGGCCGCCTGCGAGATGCTCGGCTACGATGTGCTGCAGGTGGCAAACGAGGGCAAGATGGTCGCCGTGGTGCCGGCCGAACAGGCAGATGCGGCACTGGCCGCCATGCGCGCCGCCCGCTACGGCGAGAATGCCGCCATCATCGGTCGCGTGCTGTCGCTTGCCGAGGGCGCCCGTCCCGCCGTGCGCGTGCGCACCGGCTGGGGTTCGACCCGCATCCTCGACATGCTCGTAGGAGAGCAGCTGCCGAGAATTTGCTAGCGACAAAGGCTCAGGGCTATTAAAGATATTCAGATTCCAAACATGCCCGGCACGCATGCCCAGTATCATGGGGTGCGTTTTACAACTCAAGCGGCAGGAGCACCCATGGCAGCAGCTTTTTCCCATGTGATCTTTGACCTGGACGGCACCATTCTCAACACGCTCGAGGACCTGGCAGCCGCCGGCAACCATACCTGCGAGATGCACGGCTGGCCCACGTTTGCCGTAGACGAGTACCGCTACAAGGTGGGAAACGGCATGCTCAAGCTGGTCGAGCGCTTTATGCCCGCCGAGTATGCGGGCGACGGCCGTATGTTTGAGCAGACGCTTGCCGAGTTTAGGGCTTATTACGGCGAGCACAAGGAAGACCACACCGCACCGTACGCCGGCACGATCGAGATGCTCGACCGCCTGCGTGCCGCGGGCGTGCAGCTTGCCGTGCTCACCAACAAGGACCACGTCTCGGCGGCTCCGCTTATCGAGAAGTACTTTGGTTCCGAGCGCTTTGCGCTGGTGCAGGGCCGCGTCGATGCGTTTCCTCCCAAGCCCGAGGCACCTGTTACGCTGCATGTGATGAAAGAGCTAGGCGCCGACCCGGCAACCACACTCTATGTGGGCGATTCCAATGTCGATATCCTGACCGGTCACAACGCCGGCCTCAAGAGCGCCGGCGTCGCCTGGGGCTTCCGTGGCCGCGCAGAGCTAGAAGCCGCCGGCGCCGACTGCGTGGTGGACACCCAGGATGAGCTCGCGGCGCTGATTCTGGGCGAGTAGCGGGGCTGTCGCTCAACACGGCTGCATAGATTCTGTCGCGCGGAAAGTAGTCGTTTAAGAACGTCCCCAATGACTGCCGTGGCAACGCCGATGTTTCGGCAATGACAGCGAGCGGGCACCAGAGCGAACAAATTGGCATGAAAAGAGGACGGCATAGACCTTCTGGTCATGCCGTCCTCTTTGAATGACAAGTTGTCGCTCTGGTGCCCGCGCAGCGTCGAGCAGTTACGGCGTTTGGTAAAACGCCGTAACAAACTACCGCGTAACTCCCCTAGCTCAGCATTGCATCCATCATCTCGGAGTTGACGGAGTCGTCGGCAGACCACTCGCCATCGTCGTTGCAGGTGTACTTGAAGATAACCGTGGTCTTTCTGGGCTCGGTGGCCTTGGTCACATCGACCATAACCTGACCGGCCATCTTGTACAGCTCGTCATCGGAAGGAACCGTGTCAAGCGCGGCGACCTTCTCCTGATACTGGGTGGAGAAGTCCTCGACGATCTTGTTCATAGACTTGCAGGTGATGGAGACCTCGGCGGTCGCGACACCCTTGTCTTCGTCGACCGTCACGTCGCCGATCTTGTAGTCAAAGCCCTCGAGATAGGTCTTGGCATACTCCTTGGGATCGATACCCAGCTGCTCGAACTCGTCGCCCGAAGCCTCCTCCAGACCAGAGAGGAAGTCGTCGCCACCGTTCTTGACCTCGTCAAACTGAGTCGTAAGATCCTCGGTGATGAGCTCCTCAACCGAAGGACCTCCACAGCCGGAAAGCACGACCACACATGCAACCAAGACGGCCATGAGGGGTGCAAGCAGCAGCTTCTTTTTCATGTTGTTCCTCCCAATGAGCGGCAC
>UQUG01000109.1 GCA_900544205.1 uncultured Collinsella sp. | reverse complement strand
GCGCTCCGTTATTCTAATTCCTGCACGCGGGCGTGGCGGAATTGGCAGACGCGTACGGTTCAGGTCCGTATGGGGGCAACCCCATGAAGGTTCAAGTCCTTTCGCCCGCACCATTAAATTAAAGAGCTCCCAGCAATGGGAGCTTTTTTGTTATGGGCCCATCACAGGGACTTGAACCTGTGAAGGAGCGAGCGTAAAGAAAACGCGGAGCGTTTTTAGCGAGCTGGCGAGGACGCCGGCAGGCGGCCGAAGCCGGTGCGGATCCGCGAAGCGGATACGCGGACGTCCTTTCGCCCGCACCATTGATTGAAAGAGCTCCCAGCAATGGGAGCTTTTTGTTATGGGCCTCTTGTTGATGTCACGTTGCTGCTTCGTGCGGGTATCCTAATGCCAACGTGTGCCTATCAGAGGAGAGACCATGCTGTTGTCCGGTATCATCGCTGCCCTTACGAGCTTTCTACTTCCCATCATCATTTTGTTGCTGCTGCTCCCCAACGCCTGCTATGTCGTTGAACAGCAGCATGCCGTGATCATCGAGCGTCTGGGCAAGTTTAACCGCATCGTCAACGCGGGCTTCCACATGAAGGTGCCCGTGATCGACCGCAAGGCCGCCACGGTGAGTCTGCGCACCATGAAAAACGGTTTTGGCATCGACGTTAAGACCCAGGACAACGTGACCATCGGCCTTGAGGTCTCTGCTCAGTACCACGTGAGCTATGACATGGGCGCCGGCCCGGCAGATTCGGGTATCTACAAGAGCTACTACATGCTGCAGGAGCCCGTCGACCAGATGCGTGACTTCATCACCGACGCCCTGCGCTCTTCGATTCCCGTCTACACACTCGATGAGGTCTTTGCCAAGAAGGATGACATCGCCAAGGATGTCAACGCTACCGTTTCCGAGCAGATGGCCGCCTACGGCTTCACCCTCGTGTCGACGCTCATCACCAAAATCGCACTGCCGACCGAGGTTGAGAACTCCATGAACGACATCAACGCCGCCCAGCGCAAGCGCGCTGCGGCACAGGAGCTCGCCGAGGCAGACCGCATCAAGCGCGTCACCGAGGCGACCGCCGAGGCTGAGGCAATGGAAAAGGCGGGCGAGGGCATCGCCAACCAGCGCAAGGCCATCGCGCTGGGTATCAAAGATTCGCTCGAGATCATCCAGGAGACGGGTGTCGGCAATGACGAGGCCAACCAACTGTTCATGTTTACGCAGTGGTCCGAGATGATGACGGAGTTCGCTCGCACGGGTAAAACCTCGACGGTCGTGCTGCCGAGCGACTTTTCGCAGTCGGCCTCGATGTTCGAGCAGATGCTGACCGCCAGCAAAGTTCAAAACGATTCGAAGGAGTAGGCGCGCGTGAAATACACCGTCGTTTGCGTCGGTAAGCTCAAGGAGCGCTTTTGGAAGGACGCGTGCGCTGAGTACACCAAGCGCCTAGGTGCCTATGCCAAGGTTGATATCCGCGAGGTGGCCGATATCGACCCGGCTAAGGCGGGCGGCGTGGATGCCGCGCGCGACAAGGAGGGGGCGGCGATTCTTGCTGCCTTGCCGTCTCGAGCGCATGTGATCCTGCTGGCCATTGAGGGCAAAGAGCGCTCAAGCGAGGAGTTTTCGGCGCGGCTCGATGATCTTATGCTGCGTGGTAACAGCGACATCGCCTTTGTGATTGGCGGATCGGACGGCGTGAGCGATGACGTGCGCGTACGAGCCGACGAGATGCTCAGCTTTGGACGCATTACCCTGCCGCATAACTTGGCGCGTGTGGTGCTGCTGGAGCAAATCTATCGCGCTTGCAAGATCAGCCGTGGTGAGCCGTATCACAAATAGGTCGGCAATACGAAACAATGCCGTGGGACAATAGCCTTCGTTTTGAAGAGCGTGTCTGAGAGGACGATGAGATATGAAGATTGGATTTGTCGGTTTTGGCAATATGGCGAGCGCTATGGCCGATGGCTGGATCGCTGCCGGTGTAGCTGCGAGCGACATGTGCGCCTGTGCGGGTCGCTACGACGCACTGGTTGAGCGCTGCGAGGCGCGCGGCATAGTCGCCTGCCACGATGCCGCCGAGGTTGTCGCCGCATCCGATATCGTGGTCGCTGCGGTCAAACCGTATATGATCGAGAAGATATTCGCCCCGCTCAAGGATGCTCTTGCCAAAAAGGTCATTCTGTCGGTTGCTTGGACCTGGGACAGTGCCAAGTGGGAGCAGGTCCTGCCGGGCGTCGCGCATATCTCGACGGTGCCCAACACGCCGGTTTCGGTGGGCGAGGGCGTCATCGCTTGCGAGAAGGCTTCCACGCTTAGTGATGAGCAGAGCGTAGTGGTGCTTGATCTGCTTGGCAAGCTTGGCACGGTGGTCGAGCTCGATTCGAGTCTGCTGTTTGTGGGCGGTACCGTGGGCGGTTGCGCCCCGGCGTTTGTCGCCATGGCGATCGAGGCTCTGGGCGATGCGGCGGTCAAGCACGGTATCCCGCGTGCCGATGCCTATCGCATTGTGAGCCAGATGGTGCTAGGTACGGCAAAGCTGCAGCTTGCAACTGGCCAGCATCCTGCGGCGATGAAGGATGCCGTATGCTCGCCCGGTGGTGCCACCATCAAGGGCGTCGTTGCGCTCGAGGACGCCGGCATGCGCAGCGCCCTGGTCAAGGCAATCGACGCAACTCTCCAGTAAAACCGACCAAAAAAAGGACGGGTTTATTTTTGGCAGGTATTTTCTGCGGTTTTGTCCTTTTAGCGAAAAGCGCCCCGCAACTGGCTCAATTCCAGTTGCGGGGCGCTTGCGTTTGCCCAGATAAAACAGACCAAAATAAACCTGTCCCTTTTTGGCAGGTTAGTCCCAGAAGCTGTCTTCCTCATCCTCGGACTTGGGTCCGCGGTCGACGTACATCTTATGGGTACGCTTCTCCATTACAAAGGCAAGAATCGCAAATAACAGGATGCCGCCGGCGAAAAGGATGGCAAAACCGGTGCGGGTGCCAAACAAAAAGGAAAAAACTGCGTCCATTGGGTGCCTTCTTGCGTAGTTGAGTTGGGTCGTAAACGCTCATAAGTATATACTTGCCCATACATGTACAAGGTTGCAACCTAAATGGAATGTATATCGCCGGAGGATCTAATGCTTGATATCAAGTTTGTTCGCGAGAACCCCGATGCCATCGATGTCGCCATGGCTAACCGCCAGACGTCTTGGGATCGCGAGAAGTTCTTTGAGCTCGACGACGAGCGCCGTGCCGTCATCACCGAGGTCGAGGAGCTCCAGGCTACGCGCAACGCCGAGTCCAAGAAGATCGGCGCCCTGATGAAGGAGGGCAAGAAGGACGAGGCCGAGGCCGCCAAGGAGGCCGTGCGCGCCGTCAACGAGAAGATTGACGGTCTGGCCGAGCGCCGTACTGCTCTCGAGCAGGAGCAGTACGACTTCATGGCTCACCTGCCCAACATTCCTTGCGAGGCCACGCCGTACGGCAAGGACGAGGACGAGAATATTGAGCGCCGTCGTTGGGGCACCCCGCGCGAGTTCGACTTCGACTTTAAGCCGCATTGGGATCTGGGCACCGATCTGGACATCCTCGACTTCGAGCGCGGCAACAAGCTCTCCGGCAGCCGTTTTACCGTTCTCGGTGGCGCTGGCGCCCGCCTGGAGCGCGCCCTCATCAACTTCTTCCTCGATACGCACACCAGCCGTGGTTTTAAGGAGTGGTGGCCGCCCATCGTCGTCAAGCGTCAGACCATGTTTGGCACGGGTCAGCTGCCAAAGTTCGAGGACGACGCCTACCACGTCTCGGGCGACAACTTCCTGATCCCCACCGCCGAGGTCGTGCTTACCAACCTGCACGCCGGCGAGGTCCTCGACGCCGACACCCTGCCGCGCCGCTACACCGCCTTCACCCCCTGCTTCCGCGAGGAGGCCGGTTCCGCCGGTCGCGACACCCGCGGCATCATCCGTCAGCACGAGTTCGACAAGGTCGAGATGGTCAAGTTCGCTAAGCCGGAGGAGTCCGACGATGAGCTCGAGAGCATGACCGCCGAGGCCGAGTACCTGCTGCAGCAGCTGGGCCTTCCGTATCGCGTGATTAGCCTGTGCACCGG
>UQUG01000108.1 GCA_900544205.1 uncultured Collinsella sp. | reverse complement strand
CCTCGTAGACGTTCCTGCCGTCCTCGAGGTAGCCCTCCTGGTCGAAGTGCATGATCTCGATCTTCTCGGTCTCCTTCATGTGTGTCCTCCCATCACATGTGCGCAATTCTATACATCGCGCTTCTTGCTGATACCAATTATAGCCATACGATTGCTTGTTATTTAATACCAATCCAAACTCACGGAGATTTGCGGCGAACGGTCGGTTTCCTCGCCCGAGTGGTATTACAACGCCAATAGTTGTCTATTTCGAGCGCTACTGCCAACGGGCTCCCCACAACTCGCCAGCTATAAAAGCGTTGCGCCAGACCCGCCCAAGCGTTTCCGGCGCAACCGCGCAGTTTAGTTATTCGGCTTCCATCTCCGCTGTCACACGGCGATACATCTCGATAACCTGAGTCGTCGCCTTGGACGGATCCTGATAGTAGCGGCCGTCACACGTCTCGGCCGAGACATAGCCCGTATAGCCGTGGCGCATGAGTGCCTCGAGGTCGGCACGCATATCACGCTCGCCGTCGCCCCAGGCAAGATGCGTCGTGCCACCGCCCACATCGACAAAGTGGGTGTGAACGATCTTGTCGCCCAAAACCTCAAAGTAGCCGTCGATTGTGTCGCCGGCAACTTCCATGGCGCCAAAGTCGATACATGCCTTCAGGTTGGGGCGATCGACCGCCTCGAGGATGCGCGCGACATCCTGTGCCGTATTGACCAGCACGGACTCCGACGGCTGCAGTGCCTCGAGCGCGACGCGAATACCGCGTGTGTCAGCGTAGTCGCACACCGAGCGCAGCATGGCGACGCTGCGGGACCAGGCGTCCTCAGCTGGCTCGTCCAGATAGGCCCAACCACTCGTCACCAGAATCTGCGGCACGCCCAACTCAACGGCAACGTCGATCACATTCTTAAAGTACGAGAGGATGCGTTTTTGGCCCGCCTCACCGCGCACCGCGACGTTCCACGGCTTGGGGTTGTTCTGCTCGGGGCACACGCACACGATCTTGATACCGTATTGGGCGGCAAGATCGCGAATCTTATCCACCGAATCGTGCTCATGGCAATCCACATACAGGTGCATCGAGCCGGTCCACAGCTCGATATTGCGATAGCCGGCCTCACCTGCAGCCTTAAAAAACGTCTCGATGCTGTAGTAACGATGGTTGATGTTCATGAGCGAAAGCTCGGGTACGACCATAGCCCTCCCCTTTCGTACGGAGTTTTAAAAAACAGGGGGCCGCCGCAGATGCGACAAGCCCCCCAAAGATCGACGCAACCGTTAGACGCGATGGAAGCGCGATTCGAACATATTAGGCAAGCACGCCAAAGTAAGCGCCGATGATGCCCACGACCATGGTGCAGAGGATCAGGACCATCGGGTTGATCTTCTTGGAGAGCAGCCAGTAGTAGAGCCAGAAGGCGGCCATACCGAGCATACCGGGCATGATGCCGTCCAGGATGTCCTGGAGAGTCTGAGCGGAGTCGCCCTGACCAATGGCGATGGGCAACGAAGCCCAGAACATGTCCTTGCTCATGGCGCCGACGACCATAACGCCGACAATGCCGACGCAGGCCATGATCTTTTGCATCAGGCCGGTCTTCTGAGCCTCGTCGAGGAAGCCAATGCCTAGCTCATAACCCTTGATAGCGCCAAAGATACGAATCAGGAACGCCGGGATGTTGTAGACGAGCAGGAAGGCGATGGGGCCAAAGACGTTGCCGGCCTGGCACAGGCTGATGCCCACGGCAGCGGCGACGACGCGCAGGGTGGACAGGAAGAAGGAGTCACCCAGGCCGGAAAGCGGACCCATGAGGGCGGCCTTGATGTCGTTGACGCTCTCGGGCTCAACCTCGCCACGAGCGACCTTTTCTTCCATGGCCATCGCGATGCCACCCACGAAGGGAGCGAGCTGCGGGGTGATGTTGAAGAATGCGCTGTGACGATGCAGGGCCTCGGCGTAATCATCGGGGCGGCCGGCATAGATCTTCTTGAGCATGTTGGCGACCATCAGGCAGAAGGCAATGTTCATCTGCTTGTAGTAGGTCCAGGAGAATTCCATGCCCAGGGCGCCGGTGTTCACGGCGCTCTTAATGAGGTCGGAGCGAGTAATCTGGTTCTCGGAATTAGAAGTCATCGTCCTCATCCCCTTCCACAGAAAGCTGGGACTGGGCGCCACCAAGGCCCAGCAGGTCGTACTTGTCGATGCCGATGATGATTGCGATCAGGGCGACGCCGAGGACGGGCACGTTGGCATAGGAGCACAGCAGGAAGCCCAGGAAGTAGAACGGCACGAGCTGCTTGGTAAGCACCAGACGGCCGAGCATGGCGAAGCCCATGGCAGGCAGGATGTTGGCTGCGACGCCAAAGCCATCGAGGACGAACGTCGGGATGAAGTCGAGCAGGCCCTGAACGGCGTCGGCACCCAGATAGAAGGAGACCGAGCACAGGATAAAGGCCAGGACGACAATCACGAGACCGATAATCCAGTGCATAGCGTAGATACCCTTGAGGTTACCCTTGCTGGCAAAGACGTCGGCACGGTCGACCAGAAGGGGCATACCGGCGTTGACGACGTTCTTAATGGCCAGGCACAGTGTGGCGATGGGCATCGCGAGCGCGATAGCGGCCTCGGTGCTCTGACCCAGCTGAATAGCGAAGGCGCAGGCGAGCACACCGCCAATACACTCATCGGGCGGCACGTAAGCGCCGATGGAGATTGAACCCATGAAGAGCAGCTCGAGGCTCGCACCGATGGCGAGGCCGGACTGCAGGTCCCCGAGGACTATGCCGACGAGCGGGCACAGAACGATCGGGCGGAACGCATAGAGCGTACCGAGCTGATAATCGAGCTTACCGAAGGCAGCGATAAGTCCGATGAGGATCGCTTGAACAAGCATTGTTCCTCCCTTTGATCCCTCTTGGATCCGCGCGGCGATTCCCGACTTGTCAGCGCGCCCTTTTCCATGCCGACAATCGCCTAGACAGATCCAGCTTGTACCGGTGTGCTGTTAACACCTAAACCGGTGCAAATGATTTGATACCAATTATATAGTCATGAGAAAACTATTTAATACCAATCGCTCAACGGGCGTGTACTCCCGGTGAACGGTAGATGGGGGTAACGGGTAAAGCGTTTATCCGGTACGCCCACGAATAGGGGCGGCGCCGTGCGCGCCGCCCGTGGTTCTCAATTAGAGGGCGCTTAGGGCATCGACCTTGGGGTCGTCGGCCAGAGCGCGAATCTCGACCTCGACACCGCGGCCGACGAGCTCACGAATGTCCTCTTCCTCGGCAGCAGTCACAAAGATCTGGCGGGAGATCTTACGGGCATCGGGACGCCGCTCGTCCTTGGACTTGGTGTTGCCCAGGTTGATGGAGGTGATCTGCGGGCAGCCGTCGACAAGCTGCTTGGCCTCGGCGATGCTGGCGACGCAGATGATCATCTTGTACTTATCGGTAACACCGGAGTTGATGGCCTCGATGGCGTGCTCCATGTCCTTGATGACGAGCTTGACGTTGGCCGGCTTTCCCATCTTGAGCGTAGTCTTCCAGACGGGATCGTTGGCAACCTTGTCGCCAACGCAGAAGATGCAGTCAGAGCCCAAGCCCTGGACCCAAGAGACGGCCACCTGGCCATGAAGCAGACGATGGTCGACGCGAAGCAGTTGAATCATGATTGACCCCCAAAGGTCTCATGCCGGAAACCCGGCCCCATTAATAGCAGGCGGTGACTAGAACTCTTCCTCGTCATCCGCATCGGTCAGCAGGTCGTTGACAAACTTGACGCGCGTGTCGTCAGCCGCGAGGATCTCGCGGATAACCTGATCGGCGGGAGCCTCCTGGTCCGAAAAGAGCAGCTGGATCAGCAGCGGCAGATTCATGTTGGCAACCAGGTAGGTGTTGGGGCGCGTCTGGACGATCTTGGTGAACTCGTTGTTGACGCTGCCGCCAAACAGGTCGGTGCACACGATTACGTCGTCGGCGGGGTCGAAGGTCGCCAGGAGCTTGGCGGCCTCCTCGGCGACGTCGGTGCGGCCGTCGACAAACATCGACAGGTCGTGGACGTTATCGCGCGCGCCCGAGAGCAGCTCGGTGCTCTCCTTGATGCCGGTCGCAAAATGCGCGTGGCTGGCGAAGATGTATTGCCTCATTGCGGTTTCCCCCAAATGAAATTAGTAGTCGAACTGGTGGTAGTAGCGGCGGTACTTGAGGTTGTGCTTGGTGACC
>UQUG01000107.1 GCA_900544205.1 uncultured Collinsella sp. | reverse complement strand
AACTCATGCAAAGGTGGAGGGGTGCCGTGGAAACGAATATTCAAAAGATGCAGGTGCTGCTCGAGACCGTGCGCGCCGGCAGTTTTACGCGCGCCGCCGAGCGGCTGAGCTATTCGCAGTCGGGCGTGAGCCGTATGGTGGGCGACCTTGAGGCAGACTGGGGTTTTAAGGTGCTTGATCGCAGCCGCGAGGGCGTGGTGCTTTCTGCCGACGGGCGGCAGGTCATGCCGGCAGTCGAGGCGTTGTGCGAAGAGTTTGGCCGTCTGCAGCGACGCGTGGACGAGATGCGAGGGCTCATGCGTGGCAAGATCTGTATCGGTACGTTTTCGAGTGTGGCGACCCATGTGTTGCCGCCGGTGATCGCGCGGTTTCGCGCCGATCACCCGGATGTCGATTACGAGCTGCTGATGGGTGATTACTCAGAGATTGAGCAATGGGTGGCGGAAGGCCGCTGCGACCTGGGCTTTATCCCGCGCGAGCCACGCGGCACCGGCATGGCGTCGCGGCCGTTGGTGCAAGACGAGCTGATGGCCGTGGTGCCAGCGGACTCCTCGCTTGCCACCGCGGAGGTCGTTTCCCTTGCCGATTTGGCAAACGAGCAGTTTATTCTGCTGGAACGCGGTAGCGACGACGAGATTACGCCGCTGTTTCGCCGCGCGGGCCTGGCGGTGCGTTCTAAGCTGTCGACCTGGGATGACTATGCGATTATGGCTATGGTCGAGGACGGCCTGGGCGTGAGCATTCTTCCGGCGCTCATCTTGCGGCGCTGTCAGTTCGATGTCGCCGTGCGCCCGCTCGAGGGACGTCCTCATCGGCAGATCAACGCGATATATCGCACGGCCGATGTTTCGCTTGCTACCGCCCGTTTCCTCGAATACCTCTAAACGCGTGCACGTCATTGTCCGCTTTGGGCAAATCTCAGAGTCCGGTGCATTTTCTTATGAAATTGAACTTTCGAATGAGGTGCCGCGTTATACTGCTGCCTAAATTGAACCTTGGTTCAATTCGTGTTCTATAAATTGAACTTTGCCAGCAAGGAGGTTCTAGTGGCCCAAGAGACGTTTGGCGATCGCCTGCGACAGACTATGTCCGATCGCGACGTTCGCCAGTCGGACGTAATCCGCGCATCGGAGATGCTCGGCAAAAAACTCGGCAAGAGTCAGATGAGCCAATATGTGAGCGGCAAGACGATCCCGCGGCGCGATGTGGCAGAGCTACTCGCCCGCATTTTGGAGGTCGATGTTACCTGGCTGCTTGCCAGTGACGCCGATCAAGGCGAGGCATCATCGCCCCGTAACGTTTCCAAGCCCGAACCCCATCCCTCAGCTCAAATTCCAAGGAGCACCACCATGCGTACTTTTTCTAAATCCACTAAGCTTGATAACGTCCTGTATGACGTGCGCGGTCCTGTCGTCGACGAGGCTGCCCGCATGGAGGACGAGGGCGAGCGTATTCTCAAGCTCAATATCGGCAACCCGGCGCCCTTCGGTTTCCGCACGCCCGACGAGGTCATCAAGGACATGCGCCAGCAGCTGCCCGACTGCGAAGGCTATTCCAACTCGCGCGGCCTGTTCTCTGCACGCAAGGCGATTATGCAGTACTCGCAGATCAAGGGCCTGCCCAACGTTCAGATGGAGCACATCTACACGGGCAACGGCGTGTCCGAGCTCATTCAGCTTTCGATGAACGCGCTGCTCGACAATGGCGACGAGATTCTGATCCCCAGCCCCGACTACCCGCTGTGGACGGCGTGCGCGACCCTTGCCGGCGGCCATCCCGTGCACTATCTGTGCGACGAGCAGGCCGATTGGTATCCCGACCTCGAGGATATGGAGTCCAAGATCACAAGCGCGACCAAGGCCCTCGTCATCATCAACCCCAACAACCCCACGGGCTCTGTCTATCCGCGCGAGGTGCTCGAGGGCATCGTCGAGGTTGCGCGCAGGCACCAGCTCATGATCTTTGCCGATGAGATCTACGACCGTCTGTGCATGGACGGCTACGAGCACGTCTCGATTGCCTCGCTCGCTCCCGATCTGCCCTGCGTCACCTTTAGCGGCCTTTCCAAGTCGCACATGATCGCGGGCTATCGTATTGGCTGGATGGTGCTTTCGGGCAACCAACGCTGCATGAGCGACTTCATCATGGGCGTCAACATGCTCTCGAACATGCGCCTGTGCTCCAACGTGCCGGCCCAGTCGATCGTCCAGACGGCGCTCGGCGGCCATCAGTCGGTCAACGACTACATCCGCCCCGGCGGCCGTGTCTACGAGCAGCGCAACTTTGTGTATGAGGCGCTCAACAAGATCGACGGCATCTCGGTGGTTAAGCCGCGCGCGGCGTTCTACATCTTCCCCAAGATGGATGTGAAGAAGTTCAACATCACCGATGACGAGCAGTTTGCCCTCGACCTGCTGCACGAGAAGAAGATTCTAATCACGCGCGGCGGCGGTTTTAACTGGGCCGAGCCCGACCACTTCCGCATCGTGTACCTGCCGCGCATGGAAGTACTCAAGGAGTCGCTCGAAGACCTCGCCGACTTCTTTGATCACTACCGCCAAAGCTAGTGGGATAGAAGCTCCGCACTATGAAAAAGCTCCCTGCAGTTGTTTTGCTGCAGGGAGCTTTCTTGAATCGGTGGAACTAGATCACTATCCCGTTGCAGTGGTCGATTTCGTGTTGGATGATTTCGGCGGTGTAGCCCGAGAAGTTTTTGATGCGGTGGACGAAGTTCTCGTCCAAATACTCAACCTTAATGCGGCGATAGCGGGTACAGGGACGCTCGCCGATCAGCGAGAGGCATCCTTCGCTCGTTTGATAGGCATTGACCTGCTCAAGAATTTGCGGGTTGTACATGAGCAGCGCCCTGTTGCCGTCTTTTACGCAGATGATGCGCTTGCGTACGCCGATCATGTTGGCAGCGAGGCCCACGCACTCGTGCTCATGCTCATGGAACGTATCCAGGAGGTCCTGCCCGGTCGCGGCATCGTCGGGTCCCGCGTCTTCGGAAGGTAGGCGTAAAAAGAACTCGGATTTCATGATGGGCTTAATCATGGCGGGCTCCTTAAGGTGGACACGTTTGGTTCAGGTCATGATACCGCGACATGTCGCATTAATGTGTGCACATAGATTCTGCAGCTAGATTAGCGGGCGACACCATAAACTAGTGGACGTTTTGCCGAGAGGCATGAATGTTTAAAGCGCAAAGAGTGCGCGACGGGCCCCGCGAATGGGGCGATGATGCCCGAGAGGGCCAAGAAGGAGTCTCATGTCTGAGAACGAAGAGATCATGAACGAGACCGAGAACGAGACCATGGCTGCCGAGGTTGAGGCAGTCGAGACCGTGGAGACCGAAGCTGCCGAGGTTGAGGCTGCTGACGAGGTTTCCGCCGAGGAGGAGGCCGAGGTTGTCGAGGCCGCCGTTGATTACGATGACGAAGAGCTGATGGACAAGATGCAGAAGGCCGCCCGCCTGCTGCGTAGCCGTCGCTTTGCTATTTCCAAGGAGGAGGAGGCCAAGGCCGAGCGCATGGCGAACATCGAGCGCGCCATCAAGCTTCTTGACCTCAAGCCTAAGATGGAGCAGAAGGAAATGTCCGACCTGCTGGGCATGCGCCTTCGTGAGCTCGATGGCCTGATGGCCGAGGCCGAGGCTGCCGATCTGGTCGGCCGCATCGACGATGCCGAGGGCGATATGCGCAAGATCGTCGTCTTCGCTGCCGAAGATGCCGCTGAGGGCCTGGTCGAGCTTGCCAACAAGAAGGAGAAGCTCCTGCCCGAGCTTTCTTACGAGGAGGCCACCGAGCTGATGGCCGCTCTCGATAAGGTTATCGCTCCGCTCGTCGCCATGGGCCTGGACGAGGACCGCGGTCCCCGCGGCGGCCGTGACGATCGTGGTGGCCGTGGCGGCGACCGTGGCGGTCGCGGCGGCTTTGGTGATCGCGGTGGCCGTGGCGGCGACCGTGGCGGTCGCGGTGGCCGTGGCGGCTTTGGCGACCGCGGCGGCGACCGTGGCGGTCGTGGCGGCTTTGGCGGCAACCGTGGTGGCTATGGCGACCGCGGCGGCAACCGTGGCGGCTTCGGCGGCAACCGTGGTAACGACCGCGGCGGTCGCGGCGGCGACCGTGGCGGCCGCAACGGTGGCGGCTTCCGCGGCAACCGCTTTTAGTTGGGTTACGCGGTTTTACCAAACCGCGTAACGGCTCGACGCTGCGCGGGCCGCATT
>UQUG01000106.1 GCA_900544205.1 uncultured Collinsella sp. | reverse complement strand
GAACCCCCAACAGCCGGCACCAAAAACCGGAGTTCTACCGTTGAACTACGTCCCAGTATGGGTGTTGCCAAAAGCAACTCGTCTAGTTTACCTAATCTGCGAGGGCATCGCAAACGCCATCGAGCAGGCGTACCGCGAGCGTCTGGGCATCGCTGGCAGTGAAGGTGCCGTTGTAGCGCGTCATGCCGGTGAGCTCAATGCGGATGCGTGCCGGCTTTTGCTGTGCGGCGACATTGGCGGTGCGGATGCGCTGGGCCAGGTTGTGGCACTCGGCGAGGGCAATCGTGGCGCGCGGAGCGGCGTCGGCGGGCAGCTCGTCGCTTGCGATCTCGAGCACCAGGTCAACGTCGGTCGGAACCTCGGAATCGCAAAGCATCATACCGCTGTTGTCGGTCGTCGCCGTGGCGATGTTCCACATGCGCGATGCTACGCTGCGCGCGATAGGGTCCTCGCCGATGACGGCAATCTGGAAACGTTCGAGTACGTTGGCCGCGCGGGCAAAGCCGATGCGCGATTCGGCCTCGGTCACCGAAGGTTTACCCTCCCACACGTGGTGCAGGCGGTTGATGTAGGCGTAGGTATCCTGGAAAGCCATACCGTCGGCAAACAGACCGACGTTTTCCTGGAACTGCTGAAGGGCCGCCTCGGTGTGAGGGCCAAAGTAGCCATCGTCCTCACCGCAGGCAAAGCCCAAAACGTTGAGCGCGCGCTGCAGGGCCTGCACGTCGGCGCCATGGAAATTGGGCATACGCAGGTAGAGGGTGCGGTCGCCCAGTTTATACGAGGCGTCGACCAGAGCGCTCCAGCAGGGGATATCGACGGCACAGCCAGCGGCAAGGCCGCTATCGAGCCTAAAGGTGCCAACAGCCTGTTCGGTGGTGGTGCCAAAGCGCTTGTCGGCAACCTCGGTGTCATCGATTGTATAGCCGAGCTGCAGAAGGCGGGACTGGACGTCTTCGACGGCTGCTCCCTGCATGCCCGTTGTAATAGGTTCCATGAACGAACCCCTTTCGGCGTACCATTCGTACTATTTGAGCGTGTGTCGGATAGACAACGCAAAGGGATGCATAAACATGCACTCAACAGTGTAGCAAGTTGTACCCAAATACGCTGCTGACAGGTTTTATAACCCCCGCTAGTTAAGGCGCTCCACAAAGAAATCTGCCATGGAGAGGAACAGCTCGCGTGCATGCGGGTCGAGCGAAACGTCCTCGATGGCGGCCTTAGCTTTGGCGGTCAGGTCCAGTGCGTAGGCGTGGGCGTAATCGATAGAGCCAGTCTCCTGGAAGATTTCCACGGCGCGCGCGAGCTGCGCGGGGTCCTCGGTGCCCGAGGAGAGGATCGCTTCAATCTCGTCGTGATAGCGCTCATCGGAGAGGGCGTGTACGGCGACAAGCGTGCGCTTGCCCTCGGTGATGTCGGTGCGGAAGTCCTTGTTGGCGGCCTCCTTGGTACCGATCAAGTTGAGCAGATCATCTTGAATCTGGAAGGCAAGGCCCGTGTGCAGGCCAAAGGCGCGCAGCGCCTCAATTTGCTCCTCGCTGCCTCCGCCGATGATGGCTCCGGTGGCAAGCGGCGTGGCTCCGCTGTAGTACGCGGTCTTGTGCGTCGCCATGTCCAGGTAATCGTCGACCGAGATGTCGAAGCGCCCGTCGCGTACCCAACCCAGGTCGAGCGCCTGGCCCTCGATGGTACGAACGATCATCTCGGTGAGCTCGTGGAGCACGCGGAGTTTTACGTTGGGCTCCAGCGTGGGGTCGTCGAGAACCGTCTTGGTGACCATGGTAAGTGCCAGGTCGCCGCAGTTGATAGCAAGCCCCGTGCCCTCGGTGAGGTGCATGCAGGGCTTACCGCGGCGCAGCTGCCCGTTATCGGCGATGTCGTCGTGGATGAGCGCACCCGACTGGAAATGCTCGATGGCCGCCGCGGCGCTGCGGGCGCTCTCAAAGCTGCCGCCCACTGCGGTGGCGGCGAGCATGCAGATAAGCGGGCGGTGGCGCTTGCCGGCATTGGCGGTAAATGCCGAAAGCGGGGTATACAGGTAGCGCTCGATATCGGCAGAGGTCGCCTGTCCGTCAAAGAATGTGGCCAGACAGTCGTTGATCTGGTCAAAGTGCTGGGCTAAAAAGCTGGTAAACGGACTGGACACGGGTTCTCGCATTCTTTCTTAGGTTGCATCGTTGCGGTGTGCAGATACCATATTGCCACATTGGAGTTGCCGGCGCGTCTGTTTTGGCGATTTGGGGAAACGGGACGTGTGCGCGTGCCGGCTGCTTATATAAGCCTAAAGTGCTCGAGCGCCTTGACGACGCCATCTTTGTCGACCGAGTCGGTGATGTAGTCGGCGCGCTTTTTGAGATAGTCCGGCGCATTACCCATGGCGATACCGACATCGACGGCGTTCATCAGCGAGACGTCATTGCTGGCGTCGCCGATGCCGTATACGGTTCCGTGGTGGGGATCGAGGGCGTCGAGTACAGACTGGATGCCCCCACGCTTCGTGCATTCGCGGGGCGAGATTTCGGTTACCTCGAGTTCGAGCTCGTTAAAGCACAGCAGCGGCTCAAGTGCCTTATCTTGAGCGATGTGGTTAGCGAGCGATGTAGACATCAAGATCTTGTAGGCACTGTAATGTTGCAGCTGCGTGACTGCGTCGCCCAGGGTGCGCGCGTATCCGGGGGCATCGGGGGCATCGGCACTCATGCGCACGACGCCGTTGAGGCCTTCAAAGCGGATGACCTCGCCCGACTGCTCAAGATAGGGGGCAAGGCGCTGCAGCATGCCGGGCGTCATCGACAGATCGCGAATTGCGCGTCCGTTGATCTCGGCGTAACCGCCCGCAAGACAGACGATGCCGGTCCACGGCAGCTCAAGAAGTTTGGGGTGGATGCAGCTCAGGGTGCGTCCCGTGCAGATAAAGGCCATGTTGCCGTTGGCGACAAATTCGCGGATTGCCTGCGAAACCGCCTCGTTGGGATAGGGGGACAGATCGCGCTCGTCTTCGGGAAGCTCCTGGGCAAGTCTGGGATCTTGCCAGGCGAGCGTACCGTCGATGTCGAAGAAGCAGATATCGCCGTGCTTGTGGGTTGGGCCGGCGGCAGAGGAGGCCGAGGTGGTGGGCGCAAATTCCGGCTCGAGGCCCATGATCTGGTCAAAATGCTCTTTAACGCGGGGAACGGAGATACCGATGACCACCTGGGCGGTCTTGCCCGTAATGATGAGGCCTTTGGCGCCCGCCGCGACAAACGACGCGTTATCTGCAACGATGGAAGGGTCTGCGACCTCGACGCGCAGGCGCGTGGCGCAGTTGGTTGCGCCCGCAATATTGCCAACGCCACCTAAAAGCTGAATTACCCGCTCAGCGAGGACGTGATCTTGATCGGATTGACTATTGGCCTCGTCATTGGGAGATTGCTCTTTGGCAAAGCCGCTTCCCGTTAAATGATCGATTGCCGCGCGATTGGCGACATGATCCTCGCGGCCCGGCGTCTTAAGGTCATAGATCAAGATGAGTGCTCGAAAACTCACAAAAAAGATGAGGCTAAAGGCAAGGCCGATACCGAGCGCCAAAAGATAGGCACCGGCATGCATGCGCATGAGCGGAATAAAGTTGAAGGCTGCCATCTCCATGAGGCCGCCCGAGAAGATGCCGACGATGCCAAAGAGATTCATGGTTGTGGCAAGGCAAGACGATAAGACGGCGTAGAGAAAAAAGAGCCCGGGGTGGGTGAACATAAAGAGAAACTCGAGTGGCTCGGTAACGCCGCAAACCACCGAGGCGATGATGGCGGGAACAAGGATGACCCTGAGGCCGGCGCGGCGCTCGGGTTTTGCGGTGGAGTAGAATGCGGCTGCGATGGCGGGAAGGCCAAAGAGCTTGACCCAGCCGGTGGCGGTAAAACCGGCCCACGGCGCAAGCTCATTAAGGGGGCGCGTGCTATGGGAGAGGATGGGGAGCAAGCTGCTCCACGTGGCGTAGATGCCGTCGTTAATGACCAGGTTGTCGTAGTAGATCGGCATGTAGAGCAGATGGTGCAGCCCCATGGGCTCGAGTGCTCGCTCCAAAAACACAAAGATACCCACGCCGAAGGGGCCGACGCCCGCAAGTGCGTGGCGCAGCGTTTCGGTCGCTGCGTATACGAAGGGCACGATGGCGGCCGAGATGGCGGCAAGGGCGAACACGGCAAAAAAGCTGATGAGGTAGACCAGCGAGGAACCCGAGAAGGTACCGAGCCAATCGGGAACCTTGGCATCGTAGAAGCGGTCATGGATGGCGACGACGG
>UQUG01000105.1 GCA_900544205.1 uncultured Collinsella sp. | reverse complement strand
AATTGCTTTAACGAGTACGCATCGCAGGAGGACATCAAGGCCTATTTTGAGGTGTGGGCCCAGATGTTCAAAAAGGATCCCGAGTGCTATATCTCGGCGCTTATCAATAACTACTATGGATACTTTTATCCGAGCGCGCGCGATGCCTGGGTTTACAGTACGGCGCGCAGTGCCGAGATTATGGCACGCCCCGATAATCTCAAGTACTTCGACTTCCATCCGGTCGATAACAAGGCTGTGCGCTGGTGCGACCACCTGATCAACCTGTATCGCGTGGCGGTGCAGCGCATCCCGTTTATCTCGCTCACCATGAGCTCGGCCACCTATGTGTGGATCATGATCGCCGTGGTGGTCTATCTGCTACGTCGCCATTCGTGGCGCGGACTGGCGATTTGGGTGCCGCTGCTGGGCGTGCTCGCCGTGTGCCTGATCGGTCCGTGCAACGGCTCGACCTACATGCGCTACCTGTATCCGGTCATCGCATGCATGCCCTTTGCCATCGGCGCCACTATCACCCGCAGCGACCTCCTCTGGTCCTAGCTTGGTGCAAAGGGGACAGGTTAATCTGCACTATGTTGGTGCAAAGAAACCTGACCCCAATGCACCAAAGGCTTGCATCATCACGACGCCTTCATTTTGGGGTTTATCTCGCAGGCCAGTAGGTATATCATAACGACGTTTGTTTATATTGCCCGAGCATCTGCGTTGGGCTTTAGGTCGAAACCGATAGGAGACACGTATGTCCGGACACTCTAAGTGGGCCACAACCAAGCATCGTAAGGGCGCGCAGGACGCCAAGCGTTCCGCCCTCTTCTCCAAGCTCAGCCGCAACATTACCGTTGCTGCCCGTCTCGGCGGCGACCCGCTGCCCGAGAACAACGCCAGCCTCGCTGCTGCCGTTGCCAAGGCTAAGGCTCAGTCCATGCCTAAGGACAAGATCAAGTCCGCTATCGACAAGGCCTTTGGTTCGGGTGCCGACGCCGCCGTCTACGAGAACATCGTGTACGAGGGCTACGGTCCCGCCGGTGTCGCCGTCTACGTCGACTGCCTGACCGACAACCGCAACCGTACCGCCGCCGACGTCCGTTCCGCCTTCTCCCACGCTGGCGGCAACCTGGGCACCTCCGGCTCCGTCGCCTTCCAGTTTGAGCGCAAGGGCCAGATCGTCGTCGCCAAGGAGATCCTGGACGAGAACGCCAAGAAGGAGACCATGATCGCCAACGGTGCTGCCGGTGACGAGGAAGAGTTCATGATGGCCATCGCCGAGGCCGGTGGCGACGACTACGAGGACGCCGGCGAGGAGTGGATCGTCTGGACCGCTGCCAACGACGTCATGGCTGTTTCCAAGGCTCTCGAGGAGCAGGGCATCCAGGTCAAGGGTTCCGAGACCACCATGGTCCCGACCACCCCGACCGAGGTCTCCGGCGCCGACGCCAAGAAGGTTCAGCGCCTCATCGACCGTCTCGAGGAGCTCGACGACGTCCAGGACGTCTACAGCACCATGGACATGACCGACGAGGTCATCGCTGCCCTGGAGGAGGAGTAGCGCCCGCACGGATTGAGCCGTGCATATCTGGGCATAATGAAGCGAGCATGCAAGCCTCGTGGAATAGATGAGCCGGATCCGCGTGCGTAGAGCACCGGACCCGGCTCTTTTATAATGATGCGAACCGTTTTGCATTTCGAGAGCCGAGATTTGAAGGGAGCGCCGCGTGCGCGTACTCAAACGAGCCCTAGCGATCGTGTACCTTGCCGCTACCATCGTGGCGCTGGGTACGCTTGTCTGCCAGTTTTGGGGGCCGTATACGTATCGCTTTATGTTGCTGATGCGCGACCCCATGCCGCGCATTGTCGTGACGGCATGCGGCGGAGTTGTGGCGATCGGCGTGCTGGTAAGCTTCTTCCGCCTGATGTTTGCTCGTCGCGAGCCGTCCTGCGTGCATCCGGCGGGGGAGCGCAATATCGAGGTCACGCTCGCGGCGCTTTCTTCGTGTGCCAGGGCTGCTGCCGAGCGCGACGACCGCGTGATGGTCGAGCATGTCGAGGCCCGCGTCCAAGGCTCCGATGATTCGCACGTCCGATTTAAGATCGAGGCTATCGCGCTTGACGATAAGGACGTGGCATCTCTGGCTACCGCGATGCAGCAGCGCATCGAGGAAGCTTGCGACACCATGCTCGGCACGCCGGGTACGACCACGCGCGTCCGTTTTTTGCCGTCCAAGACTACCGTCCAGACCGTGGAGGTTTCCGGTGAGTGATACCAATCAAGATAAGACCGCTCGTACGCCGCGCCTGACGATTGACCAGAGCGCTGCGCCGGCGAGCGAACCTGTTGATTCCAAAGCAGAGGCAGCCGAGTTACAAGACGCGGCAGCCGCGGATTTTGACGAGGCTATGGGTCTCATCAAGGGTACGGGCGCTGCCATCTGGAGCTATGCTGTGCGTCATCCCAACACCACGCTCGGTGCCGTCGCCGGCTTTGTCCTCGCCGTGTTGGTGCTCACGCTCGGCCTGTGGGACACGCTCGTCATTGCATTCTTCGTGCTGATCGGCGCCGTGATCGGCCAAATTCGCGACGGCGAGAACGGGATCGTCAACTTCTTCGGCCGTCTGTTTAGCGGCCGCTAATATGTATTCGACTGTCGCATCTGCGGCAGGCATAAGGAGGAACCATGGCTTTTAATACGAAGGTCGATGTAGCCGATACCGAGCTCGAGGCAGACGAGACCGTCGCTGCCGAGGCCGAGGATGTGACGCTCGAGGACGAGGCGCTCGTCGAGGCCGAGTCCGATGCTGATGAGGACGACGAGGAGGCGGACGAGGAAGCGGACGAGTCCGAGGACTCGCTGACCTATTCCAACGGTGTGATCGAGACGATCGTCGCCATGGCCACCCGCGAGGTGCCGCACGTCCTGGGCATGAAGGGTAACCTTATGCACTTTGTGCAGGAGCAGTTTGGTGCCGAGAATCTGACCAAGGGCGTGACGGTTGAGGTCACCGATGATAATCGCGTGGTCGTCAACATCTCCGTCATTATCGAGTACGGCGCCTATGCGCCCGCGATCTTCGACGATGTCAAGGCACGTGTCACCGAGCGCCTTGCCGCGATGACCGGCCTTGAGGTGGCGGGCGTCAACCTGCGCATCGAGGACGTCATCACCCCCGAGGAGTACGAGCACCGCACCAGCCAGCACGAGTAACCTTCCAAAAAGGGACAGGTTTGTTTTGGCAGGCTTTATCTGCGAAAACGTTAAACGGCCGACCGCGCAAGCAAAAGCGTGGCCGGCCGTTATTTGTATGCCCCCCGATGTGGGCATACCGCTCGTCTAACTAGGGGTTGCAATCGTCGCGTTCCGCGTTACCCTAATGGGCGCATTGTTTCCAAATTGTTAACGAGGGGTTGCCGTAATGGCCGACGAGCACGAAACAGAAAGCAAGGCATGGGCGATTGAGGCCGCCGCGGCAGAGGCGGCATCGCGTGCTGCCGAGGAGGTGCATCGTCCTCCCGTGGTGCCGATGGAGCGCGTGGTTGATCGCACCGATATCGAGCGCGGCGAGCGCGCTGGTCGCAAGCGCAGCCAGGAGCCGGGCTTTCCGCGCTTTTTTGCCGAGCTCAATTTGGGCCTGATCCTCACGGCCTTTGCCATCGTCGCGTTTAAAACCCCAAATCACTTTGCTTTTGGCGGCACCTCGGGCGTGTCGGTCATTCTGTCCACGCTGTTCCCGACCCTGCCCGTCGGCGTCTTTATGTGGATTATCAATGCGGTCCTGGTCGTTCTGGGCTTTATCTTTTTGGAGCGCAAGGCAATCCTGTGGAGTGTCTTTGCCTCGTTTGCGCTGTCCGCCTATGTTTCGCTGTTTGAGCTCTTTATTCCGACCGATGTCTCGATGACGGGTGATATGTGGCTCGACCTGTGCTTTGCCGTCATCTTGCCGGCGCTCGGCAGCGCTATTGTCTTTGATATTGGCGCCTCGACGGGCGGCACGGACATTCTTGCCATGATCCTCAAGCGCCGCACGACGCTCGAGATTGGCCGCGCGCTGCTGTTGGTTGATATCGGCATCGTGGCCATCGCGGCCTTTTTGTATGGCCCGCGTGTCGGTCTGTACTGCGTGCTCGGCCTGTTTGCCAAGACGCTTGTGGTCGACAAAGCCATTGAGAGCATTCACCTGCGCAAAGTCTGCACGGTCATTTGCTCCGAGCCGCGCAAAGTCGAGGAGTTTATCGTCAAGCATCTCAACCGCACAGCGACCATCAGTCGCGGCTACGGTGCCTTCTCGGGCAAGTGCGTGACGGTGATCATGAGCGTGCTGAGCCGTCGCGA
>UQUG01000104.1 GCA_900544205.1 uncultured Collinsella sp. | reverse complement strand
CGAGCGGGGGCTCCTATCTTTTTAGTGCCCTCGGATTGGGTCATAGTGTCTGTCGGTAACGAATCATCGGTTATTTCGTTGCTGGTCAATATAAGATATTGCTTTGCGTTAAACGTTATTCGATGTTCTTGAGGGTAGGGGATTTCTTTGGGTCGTACTGGGGATATGACGCCGCCTTTGCGTTGGCGGTTGGGTGTTGCTGGTGGGGTGGCGCTGGTTGTGCTGCTTGTTGACCAGTTGACCAAGCTTGCGGTTCGTGCCGTGGGCGATGCACTGCATGTGACCGTCATCCCCGGCGTGATCGACTTCCTGTTTGTCCGCAATATCGGCGCTGCCTTTAGCATGGGCGAGGGACATGGCATCGCGTTTGCCGTGCTGGCGTTGGCGGTCATTATCGCTATTGCCGTGTACCTCGTTCGTGCACCCCAGCTCGCCCATCTTGAGGTTGTGGGCATGGCGATGGTTGCGGGCGGTGCTATCGGCAACGCTATCGATCGTTTGGCCTTTGGCTTCGTGACCGATTTTATTGCCACCACCTTCATCGACTTCCCCGTCTTTAATGTGGCCGATATCGGCATTACCTTGGGCGTCGTGCTCGCCCTCTTCGGCTACATGTTCTTGAGCCCCGCGGCCCGTGAGGTCGATGCGACAGCCGAGCTTAACGCCCGTGACGAGGCCCGCGCTAAACGCAAGGCCCAGCAGCGTGGGGAGCGTGCCCGCAAGATTCGCGAAAGGAATGAGCGCTAATGGCCGACATCCATATCCTTGTTGCCGACGATGTCGCTGGTCAGCGTCTTGACGCCTATCTGGGCGCCAATGGCGGCTGCCCTACGCGCTCTGCCTGCGCGCATCTGATTGAGGGCGGTGCCGTAGTAGTCAATGGCGAGACCTGCCTGTCCAAAAAGTACGCCGTGCGAGCCGGTGACCGCATTTCGGTCGATTTGCCCGAGCCGCACGATCCCACCGATGTGATTCCCGAGGCCATCCCGCTCGACATTCGCTATGAGGACGATTATCTCATTGTGCTCTCCAAACAGCGGGGCCTGGTGTGCCATCCTGCGCATGGTCATGAGAGCGGTACGCTCGCGAATGCCCTGGTTTATCACTGCGGTATCGACCATCTGGGCACCGTGCAGGGCGAGGACCGCCCCGGTATTGTGCATCGCCTGGATCGCGATACCTCGGGTCTCATGCTTGCGGCAAAGGACGACGACACCCAGCGCGCGCTCCAAAATCTCATCCGCACGCGTACGCTCGACCGTCGCTATATCACACTTGTTCACGGGCACATTGCCATGGACGAGGGAACCATTAACACCGGTATCGCCCGATCGACGCGCGACCGCGTGAAGATGGCGGTTTCTGACGATCCTTTCGCGCGCCAGGCCATTACGACCTTTAAGGTCCTCGAGCGCTTCGATTCCACGCGTTTTGACGACGGCTATACGCTCGTCGAGTGCCATCTGTTTACGGGCCGCACACATCAGATTCGTGTGCATATGCGCCATATCAACCACGCCTGCGTGGGCGATCCACTCTACGGCAAGTGCGATGCACGCGCCGATCAGGGTCTGACCAGGCAATTCCTTCATTCCTGGCGCGTCGCATTCGACCATCCCGTGACGGGGGAGCGTATTGAGTGCCGCGATGAGCTGCCGTGGGACCTTGCCGCGGTTCTGGATGACCTGGCCCCGCGTTCGCTCGGCCGCACTGCCGCCGGCGACGACATCGTACCGCAGCTCGGTCTGCTCGAAGCCTAGCCAGTATTAGGTGGTTTCTTGAACTCGGTAAGCCTGCGGTAAGATATACGGTTGTTTACGTAACGCGTTCTCGGGAGCCTGCATGCTCGCCTTTTTACAAACCAACACACCCATCGTGATTTTCAACCAGATTGTCGTCACGCTGCTCACGGTCTGCTTTCTGTACCAGGTGGTCTTCTTTGTCATCGGCGCTCTTCGTGGCGAGGTCGCGCCTCCCAAGGCCAAAAAACTTCACCGCTATGCCTTCTTCATTGCTGCGCATAACGAGGAAGCCGTAATTGCCAATCTCGTACGCTCCATCAAGGACCAGGACTATCCGTCCGAGCTTATCGAGGTCTTTGTCGTTGCCGACGCCTGCACCGACAACACCGCGCAGCTCGCACGCGAGGCCGGTGCCATTGTTTACGAGCGCAATGACCTGGCCCGTAAGGGCAAGAGCTGGGTCATGGACTTTGGTTTCGATCGCATTCTCAACGAGTATCCCGACACGTTTGAGGGTTACTTTATCTTCGATGCCGACAACGTTATCTCCCGCGATTACGTGTCTAAGATGAATGATGCCTTTGACCAGGGCTTCCATGTGGTCACGAGCTATCGCAATTCCAAGAACTTCGGCAGCTCGTGGATCTCGGCAGCTAATGCCACTTGGTACCTGCGCGAGGCGCGCTTCCTCAACAACGCGCGTAATATCTGCAAGACGTCCTGCGCTGTCTCGGGTTCGGGCTATCTCATCTCCGCCAGCGTTATCGAGGGCATGCACGGCTGGCAGTTCCATACGCTGACCGAGGATATCCAGTTCACCACGTTCTGCGCCATTCACGGCATTCGCATTGGCTATGCGCCGGCGGAGTTCTTTGACGAACAGCCCGTGACGTTTAAGGCGTCCTGGAAACAGCGCATGCGTTGGACCAAGGGCTTCTACCAGGTGTTCTTTACCTACGGTAAGCACCTGGTCAAGTCGACGTTCCGCTATCATCGCTTTGCTGCCTACGACATGTTTATGACCATCGCTCCGGGCATGCTGCTGTCCCTGATCTCCATGCTCGCCAACGCGACCTTCCTCATCGTGGGCGGGCTTTCGCACGGCTTCTTGGCCACCGAGGTCGAGATGCAAGCTTGTGCCGCTTCGCTCATCATGACCTTCGCGATGATGTACCAGACCTTCTTTATCCTGGCACTGCTCACGACCATCTTTGAGTACAAGCATATTCACTGCGCGCAAAAGTGGCGTTTGGTGACCAACCTGTTCACCTTCCCGATCTTTATGTTCAGCTATATCCCCATCACGGTGGCGGCCCTGTTCCTAAAGGTCGACTGGGTCCCGACGCAGCACGCCGTCAACGTTACCCTCGACGAGGTCATGCAAGGCGCCAAATAACCACCACCAAAACCACCACAAAGGGGACAGGCACCTTTGTGGTGGTTTTTGCTTTCGAGTAGCTGCCCAAGGAGGTGCACGATGCCCTACATCCCATTTTGGATTTGCATCTTTGCCGGTGCGTTGGTTGATGCCCGTGAGCGACGGTTTCCCAATGAGCTTGCCGGCGTGTGTGCGGTGGCGGCGTTGGCAGGCGTCTGGCTCGACAAGGGCGTTACCACGGCGCTTGACCACGCCGGTCTTGCGGTCATCGTCTACCTTGCCCTTGTGCTCACTGAGTCGCTCTGGCGGCGCCTTCGCCACGCCCCCGGCATCGGCATGGGGGACGTCAAGGCGCTCTTCGCGCTTTGCACGCTTGACCCTCTGGGCGGCATCGTGGCATTTGCCGTCGCGCTCCTGGTCCTTGCCCTCTCCTGCCTCTTCACAAAATCGCGCTCCCTGCCATTGCTCCCGTTTTTGGTGCCGATTTTTGCCATAATCGAGGTCGTGGGCTGCACGTTGTAACCGATTGCGCATCCTTCTTAAGGAGCATGCCATGGCAACTAATCAAGAAACGGCCGTCATTAAGGCGCGCATGGACCGTATTCCGTCGGCGTTGTCGCCCGAGCTTGTCGAGCGCATTTCCGCCGATCGTGCTTCGGGTTCTGTCAACCCGTATCGTTGCAACGACAACCAGGTCATTCGTCGTATTGGTCGCGCTGCCGACAAAGGTACGCTTATGCGACCGGCATTTATGCGCGATACCGAAAAGATTCTTCATCTTCCGGCGTACACCCGTTATGCAGGCAAAACGCAGGTTTTTAGCTTCCGTAGCAATGATGATCTGTCGCGCCGCGGTTTGCATGTGCAGCTTGTCTCGCGTATCGCACGCGATATCGGTCGCGCCCTTGGGCTCAACTGCGATCTGATCGAGGCGATTGGCTTAGGCCACGACTTGGGCCACACGCCCTTCGGCCATGCCGGTGAGCGATTCCTCAACGATATCTATCACGAGCGTACCGGCCGCTTCTTTTTTCATAACGTGCAGTCGGTTCGCGTGCTCGATGCCCTGTACGGCCGCAACGTGTCGCTCCAGACGCTCGATGGCGTGTTGTGCCATAACGGCGAATATGAGCAGCGCGTATTTGAGCTGTCACACATGGCATCCTTTGGTCAGTTCGATCAGACGGTTGAGGACTGTATCGCCACGGGTTATAGCGCAATAGAGCACCTGCGCCCCATGACTCTCGAGGGCTGCGTGGTTCGCATCTCGGATATCC
>UQUG01000103.1 GCA_900544205.1 uncultured Collinsella sp. | reverse complement strand
AGACCGGCACCTTGCCGATCAGCTGCTGCACCTGCTCGTAGGTCTCCACCACGGCGTCGGGGTCGCCGGGGCCATTGGACAAAAAGACGCCGTCGGGATTCATGTCGAGCACCTCACTCGCGGGCGTGTCCCACGGCACGACGGTAAGGTCGCAGCCGGCGCGGACCAGCCCCTCCAGAATGCCGCGCTTCACACCGCAGTCGTAGGCGACCACTTTGTGACGGGCAGGAGCGGCAGCCGAAAGCGCAAAGTCATGCGTGGCAGGCAGGTCGGCAGCCACAAACTCATGAAGCGCGGGGCAACTTACGGTCTTGACCAGGTTCTCGCCTACCAGCGTGGGCGCTGCGGCCAGACGCTCGGCAAGCTCGTCGACGTCGAAGATCTCGGTCGAGATAATGCCCATCTTGGAACCATTGTCGCGCAGATGGCGCACCAGAGCGCGGGTGTCGACGCCCTCGATAGCGACGATGCCGTGGGCGCGCAGATACTCCGGCACGCTGACGGCCGAGCGCCAGTTAGAAGGCGTGGTGCACATGTCGCGAACGATCATGCCGCGCATAGCCGGAGCGCTCGCAGGGCGCACGGCGTCGCCGGGGAAGGCCGACTGGACGTCGGTCTCGTCGATACCGTAGTTGCCGATCTGCGGATAGGTCATGGTTACGATTTGGCCGGCATAACTCGGGTCGGTCATGACCTCAAAGTAGCCCTCGAGTGAGGTGTTGAAGCAGACTTCGCCGGTCGCGGTGCCCTCGGCGCCGCATGCACGTCCATAAAAAATGGTCCCATCCTCAAGATACAGGATGCAGGGACCGCAGGTGCCCTTGCTGGTTTTGGCCAGCATACGCTGGCAAAGCTCGCTGGGCGCGAAGGTGCGGGCGGCAGCGCCCGCGGTATGGTTGTTCGCCATAATTCTCCTTCCCGGTCTCACAGGACCGGCTTAAAGGTGTGTAGTTAGGCCTCGCGGTATTGTAACCGCAAGCATGCCTCATGGCGTTAATTTCATCGAAATGTTTACGAAATGATAATTATGACTTTCTATGCATAATGATTTCTCTGGGACGGGGATTAAAAAATCATCCCGCGGGGCTTATGGCTCACGCGGGATGATGGCGTCTTACTTTTTCTTGTCCTGTTCCAGCAGTTCGGACGGTGTGCGATCGGGCTTGCCGCCGCGGAAAATCTCGCGGCCATGCAGACGATGCTCCAGGTCACGCTCGGCCTTTTCCTCGTCAATCTTGGTCTGGCTCACCACCGGATCCTCAATCAACGACGACACCGAGTTCACCTGCTTCTGAATGCGCTCGGCGATGGTGTCATCCATACTCACGATGCGCATCTTCCAGTCGATACTCGTGGCGTTGGATGAGCTCTTGGTCCACACGAACGTCAAAATGGCGCTCTGGTGGCCCCGCGCGGGGAACATGCCAAAGAAGGAATCGTGCTGAATGTTGCTATCCTCGTCGATATAGGCGTGAACGTTATACACCACGCGGTCGATCTTATCGTTGAGCAACGCGTTGGTCGCAAGCGCCGCGGCCTGAATCTGCCCGTTGGACAGCAGCTCGAGCTCGTTGGCAGACGATGTGTCCAACACCGTCACCTCGACCGTGCCCGTGCGTTCATCGGCTTCATCGACGGTAAAGTCGAGCGGGAACTGCGTAAAGCCGTTGCCCCATTCAAGTCCACCCTTGAGCGCGGTCGAAACGGTATCGACCGAAACGCTCTCGGACAGGTTGGCGGTATTCAGACGGCGCATCACGCCGTAGCCGATCTGCATGCCCACGATCAGCACCAAAATACCGATGACCACGGCCATCGCGGTCTTCGTAATGGTATGGCTCACCTGCGAGCCCGAAGGATCGTCCTCGGACAGCGGGTCGATATGTTTTGCCTGGCTCGCGCGGTCCTCGCTGCGCAGCTGCGCTAGCGCCGCTTTGTCACCGCGCTTGGCCGCGGCCTCCTTCTCACGCATGCGCTCAGTTCGCTTTTTGGCAAGCGTCGGATCCAAGACGCCGGATGCATCGATTTCGGAGAATAACTCCGTCACTTCTTCCGGAGTCAAAGGGTTCTTGTCAGCCATAAACTTCCTGTCATATCAATCAGTCGAGCTCGTGCGCACGCGCACCTTCGAACTGCATTCGATAGTAACGGGCATAGGTGCCGCCACGGGCGAGAAGCTCCTCGTGCGTGCCACGCTCCACAACGCGACCATGCTCAACGGTCGCAATCTCATCGGCATGCTTAATGGTAGAAAGGCGGTGGGCGATGATAATCGTGGTGCGGCCGCGTGCCAGCTCTTCGAGCGACGCCTGCACCGCCTCCTCGCTCTCGTTATCCAAAGCACTCGTCGCCTCGTCCAAAATCAGGATCTTGGGGTTCTTGAGAAACACGCGCGCGATGGCAACGCGCTGCTTCTGTCCGCCCGAAAGACGGCTGCCGCGCTCGCCCACGACCGTGTCATAGCCCTGTGGAAGCGACTCGATAAAGGCATCGATGTTGGCGCGACGGGCCGCCTCGGCGATCTCTTCTGCCGTAGCGCCCGGCTTGCCGTAGGCGATGTTCTCGCCAATCGTACCGTCAAACAGATAGACATCCTGCTGCACCAGGCCGATGGCGCGACGCAGGCTCTGCTGCGTCACATCACGCACGTCCTGGCCGTCGATGCTAATGGATCCGGCAGCCACGTCATAAAAGCGCGGCAACAGCGAACAGGTCGTGGACTTGCCACCGCCCGAAGGGCCAACCAAAGCGATGGTCTGCCCGGGCTTGATGGACAGATCCATATGGTCGATAACGGGACGCTCGTCGGCATCGCCCTCGCCCAGCTCAACGTCCTCGTAGTTAAAGCACACGTCGTGATACTCCACGGCGCCGGCAGTCACCTGCAGATCCGTGGCGCCCGGCTTGTCCTGGATATCCGGCGCGGTCGAGAGCACCTCGTCCATACGCTTAAAGCCGGCGATAGCCTTCTGATACGTTTCGGCCGAATTGACGAGCGTCTCAAGCGGCGTGCAGAACAGCGAAATATAGAGTGCAAAGGTCGCCATATCGACCGCCTGCAGCTGTCCCTGGGCGACCAGCCAGCCGCCCAGCAGCACCACGATCACATAGAGCACACCCGAGAGCAGGCCATACGTCGCGGTATAGACGCCCATGGCGTGATACATGTTCTCCTTGGACGAAAGATAGCGATTGTTTGAGGCGCGGAACTTGAAGCGTTCGGTCTCCTCATTGGCAAAGCTCTTGACCACACGCATGCCCGCCAGCGAATCCTGCAGCTGCGCATTGATGCCGCTGATTTTTTTGCGGTTGTCGCTAAAGACCTCGCGCATGCGCATGTTCTGCCAAAACATGATGACCGCAAACGCCGCCGTCACCACGGCCATGGCGAGCGCCAGCACCGGGGCAATGGTAAAGAGGATCACAAATGAGCCGATGATCTCGATGCCGCAGATGATGATCCACTCGGGCACGTGGTGCGCCGCCTCGCAGATATCGAACAGGTCGTTGACCACGCGGCTCATCATGTCGCCCGAGCTGTTGCGGTCGAAGTATGCAAAGCTAAAGCGCTCATACTGGTCGAACAGGTCCTCGCGCATTTTGGACTCCATACGCGCGCCCATCACGTGACCCCAATAGCTCACAAAATAGCGGCAGGCGCAGCGGACGGCATACATCAGCACCAAGCCCACCGCGATCATGCCGAGCGCCTGCATAATGGCAGCCTGACCCTGAGTAAATAGCCCACCGGTCAAATTGCGCAGAATAATGGGAAACGCCAGGTCAATGGCGGCAAGCATCAGAGCACAAACAGTATCAGCAACAAAAAGCCCCATCTGGGGCTTGTAATAAGACAAAAACCTCTTCAGCATAATCACCTTACGCGGTTTTACCAAACCGCGTTTCGTCTCGACGCTGCAAGTGCTCCATTTGGACAATCTGGCCTTCAATCGTCGGTCGCGTATATCCATACGCTTCCCTCCTCTTTTAGGCCACCTTGTCTCAAATGGAGCACTTTCGCTGACTTACACAAACCTGCGGGATCATCCCCGCTCGTTAAAGCTCGGCCCCGCCTAGTCGGTGCGCGATGCTGTCGCAGGCAAGCGCGCCCACGACGGTCTTGGCATCTTCGATCTTGCCGTCGAGCACGGCGTCGATCAGCTCGTGCAGCGGCACCAGATCCACGTTGACAAACTCGTCATCATCGGGGTTGGGTGCATCGAACTCGAGTTTGGTGGCCAGATAGATGTGAATGATCTCGTCACAGAAGCCGCAGGACGTGACAATCGACGTCAAAAAGCGAATGCGACCAGCCCTAAAGCCCGTCTCCTCATGCAGCTCGCGCTTGGCACAATCGAGCGGGTCCTCGCCTGGATCGAGCTTGCCGGCGGGAATCTCGACCGTCA
>UQUG01000102.1 GCA_900544205.1 uncultured Collinsella sp. | reverse complement strand
CCCGAGCTGCTATTGCTCGATGAGCCCACCAAGGGTTTGGACCTGGCCAGCCGCCGCATCATCGCCCGCGCCCTGCGTGACCATGCGAAGGCTGGCGGCACCGTCATCATGGCTACGCACGATTTGGACTTTGCCGAGCAGGTAGCCGACGACGTCGCCATGATGTTTGATGGCGAGATTGCCTGCATGGAGCCCCCGGCCGACTTCTTTGCCGACAACGTGTTCTATAGGGCGTGATGGGATGACGGACTGTCGTTTCTCGCGTTTACTCACAAAACTGGAGATTCCGCTGTTGTTGGCGGTGCCGGCGGTGATGGCAGCGGCGTTGCTGGCGGGCGTTGAGCAGGCGGCGCTTGCCATGCTTGTCGTGGTGGCGCTGGTGCTTGCACTGTTCTTTGCGGGTTACGAGGCATCTCGTCCGGGTTTGCGCCAGATCCAGCCCACGCTGGTGCTGGCGGCGCTGGCGGCGGCGGGGCGCATCCTGTTTGGGCCCATTCCCGACTTTAAACCGGTGAGCGCCATCGCCATTATCGCGGGGGCGACGCTTGGTCGCCGCAATGGTTTTATGGTTGGCGCGCTGGCGGCGCTGGCCAGCAATTTCTTTTTTGGACAGGGCATGTGGACGCCGTGGCAGATGTATGCCTGGGGGCTCGTGGGATACGTTGGCGGTGCGCTGTCGTATGCGGGTGCATTCGACCGCGCCGATGGCACCGTGCGCATGCCGGCGCTACTGACCTACGGCTTTGCTTCGGGTTTGCTGTACGGCGTGGTGATCAACGCGTATGACATCATTGGATTTGTACAGCCGCTTACTTGGGCGGGTGCCGTGGCGCGTCTTGCCACGGCAGTGCCGTTCGATATTACGCACGGCCTTGCGACCTGCGTGTTTTTGGCCGCCCTGTACAAGCCCTGGTGTCGCCGCATTAACCGTGTCGTCGTGAAATACGGGCTGTAGGGCATTTCGCGTTCCCTCACGAACTTGCGGTGGAATAGTTCTCGTTTTTGGCTATTTGCTGCCCAAACAGGAACTATTCCACCGCAACTTATAGGGGGAGAGGGGCCACACAATCTGTTTTCCTCTGTCCCCCCAGGAATTACTTGGGGTTAGAGTTCTAGCGTGAGGGTGACGGGGCAGTGGTCGCTGCCGAAGATGTCGCCGCGGATGCCGGTGTCGCGAACGTTGGCGGCGATTGCGTCGCTTACCAGGAAGTAGTCGATGCGCCAGCCGGCGTTGTTCTTGCGGGCATTAAAGCGGTAGCTCCACCAGCTGTAGACGCCCTCGACGTCGGGGTTTGCCGCGCGCCAGGTATCGGTAAACCCGGCGTTGAGCAGTTCGGTAAACTTGCCGCGTTCCTCGTCCGAAAAGCCGGCGTTGCCGCGGTTGGACTTGGGGTTCTTAAGGTCGATCTCCTCGTGCGCCACGTTAAAGTCGCCGCAGGTCACGACGGGTTTGCCGGTCTCGCGCTCGAGCGCGCTCAAAAAGTCGCGGTAGGCATCGTCCCAGGCCATGCGCACGTCGATGCGGGCGAGTTCGTTTTGCGCGTTGGGCGTGTAGACATCCACAAACCAAAACTTGTCGAACTCAAGCGCACAGACGCGGCCCTCGGTTGCGGCTTGGGCGACGAGCTCGGCCGCCTCGCCCTCGCCGGCGTAGGGTAACAGCGCGTCGGCGTGCAGCACGCGCAGCGGTTCCTGGCGGCTAAAGACCGCAGTGCCCGAATAGCCTTTACGCTCGGCGTAGCTCCAGATTTGGTGATAGCCAGGCAGATCGATATCGACCTGGCCCTCCTGCAGCTTTGTCTCCTGCAGCGCCAAGATATCGACGTCGAGTTCTTGCGCGATCTGAATAAAGCTCGGGTCCTTTTTGAGCACGGCGCGCAGGCCGTTAACGTTCCACGAGGCGAAAGTGTAAGTCTGAGGCATGGTGTCCTTTCGACGGGGTTGGCAGGCTTAAGATTAGCGCAACAGGGGCGGGGTGGGCTCCGCGCATGCTGACTTAAAGGCTGCATGCTGGGACGTCGCCCAACGCTGTCCGACTAACAAGGACGGAGGACTCATATGACGCAGGCAATATCGGACCCCAGGCAGGCCTCCGCCGCGCTGGCGGATCTGTTTGACACCCACAAGCGCGTGGTCTTCTTTGGCGGCGCGGGTGTTTCCACGGCAAGTGGCATCCCCGATTTCCGCAGCGTGGACGGCCTGTATCACCAGCAGTTTGCCTACCCGCCCGAGACTATGCTCTCGCATAGCTTTTACGAGGCGCATCCGGCCGAGTTCTTCGACTTCTACCGCACCAAGATGATTGCGCTTGGCGCCAAGCCCAACCGCTGCCACACCAAGCTGGCCGAGCTGGAGCGAGTCGGCAAGCTCGATGCCGTGGTGACGCAAAACATCGACGGCTTGCATCAGATGGCGGGCTCGCAGCGCGTGTTTGAGCTGCACGGGTCGGTCCATCGCAACATTTGCCAGTCGTGCGGCGCGGTCTATAGCGCCGAGTGGATTTGCTCGCGCGAGCACGAGGATGCCGCGGGCGTGCCCGCGTGCCCCGCGTGCGGCGGGCGCATTAAGCCCGATGTGGTGCTCTACGAGGAGCCGCTCGATGAGCATGTGCTGACCGGTGCCGTTGCCGCCATCGCCGCGGCCGATGCCCTCATTGTGGGTGGGACCTCGCTCGTGGTGTATCCGGCGGCAGGCCTTACGCGTTACTTTACCGGCGATACGCTGGCCATATGCAACCTTGCTCCCACCGATCAGGATGCAAATGCCGACCTGCTGATTTCTTGCGACATCGCGGCCGCGTTTGCGTTCTAGCCCGTGTGCGCGGATACAATAGAAAGACTGAGTGCAAAGCGACCCCGCCGCCAGCTCTCTAAGCTCGGCGGCGTGGGCATTTTAGGAGGATGTTCATGGCGAACGACAGCAAGACATGGCGGTGCGGAAAGTACGAGCTCAGCTTTGACCGTCCGCGCATCATGGGCGTCCTCAACGTGACGCCCGATTCGTTTAGCGATGGCGGGGAGCACTTCGACCCCGATGCCGCCATCGAGTACGGCCTGGCGATGCTCGACGCCGGCGCCGATATCATCGACGTGGGCGGCGAGTCCACGCGCCCCGGCTTTACCCCGGTCAACCCCGACGAGGAGGCTCGCCGCGTGCTGCCCGTGGTGCGCGCGCTGGCCAAGGAGGGCGCCATCGTCTCGATCGACACGCGTCATGTGGCGGTTGCCAAGGCGGCCGTGCGCTGCGGCGCCTCGATCGTCAACGACGTGACCGGCTTCATCGATCCCAAGATGGTCGAGTTTGTTAAGACGAGTACCTGCGGCGTCATCGTGATGCATGCCGGCGAGGTCGCCGCGCCCGCACGCACGCACGCAACGGTGCAGCTCGATACCTCGGCAGCGGCGTTTGTTGCCGAGAAGGCGCGCGAGGCGGCTGCCGAGGCCGCGCGTGAGGCCGAGAAGCCGGCTCGCCGCCGTCGCGGCAAGTTGCTGGGCGAGCCTAAGCCGGAGGCCAAGCTTCCGGGCGGCGTGGTGCAGCCCTCGTTGCCGTTTGGCGAACCGGAGTCCACGTCCGAGCCTGCAAGCGAGCAGGAGACGCCGGCCGCCGAGCAGGCTGCTGCCGCCGAGACCGTCGCGCCCGCGCCCGAGGCCGCGCCCGCAGCCACCGAGGCCGCATCGGAGTCCAATGACCGCCTGGCCGCCATGATGCGCCGCAGTGCCCGCCGTGAGGAGGCCTATGTGCCCACCTCGCAGCTTCGCCGCTTTACCCTGCCCGATTCGGCGCCCATCATGCGCCGCGTCATGGGCTTTCTGTCCGACCAGGCCCGCACGCTCATCCATGCCGGCGTGTCGCGCGACCGCATCTGCATCGATCCTGGCCCGGGCTTTGGTAAGTCGGCTAACGAGGACATCGTCATCCAGCGCGAGACTGCCAAGATGGCGTCACTGGGCTATCCGCTCATGTGCGCCGTGTCGCGCAAGCGCTTTGTGGGCGCCGTCTCGGGCGTGACCGAGGCCGCCGAGCGCGATGCCGCTACGTTTGGCGTGTGCCTGGGCGCCATCCAGGCCGGTGCCAACATCGTGCGCGTGCACGACGCCGCGGGTTTTGCGCAGTTCCTGAACGGCTACTGGGCGGTTGCCAAGCCGCAGCCGCGCCGCGCGTTTGTGGCCGTTGGCTCCAACCTGGGGCATCGCTGCGACAACATCCGCGCCGCACGCGACATGATCGCCGAGATTCCACTCACCTGCGTGTCTAACTCCTCCAAGATTTACGAGAGCGAGCCTGCCTACGAGACGCGCCAGGACGCGTTTGCCAACGCCGTCATCGAGATCAAGACCGAGCTTGCGCCGCTGGTGCTGCTCGACGAGCTCATGAAGATCGAGGCCGAGCTGGGACGCGACCGCTCCAAAAAGGCCAAGGCCAACGGTCCGCGCACCATCGACCTGGACCTGCTGTGGATGGACGGCGAGACCCACGGCGGCAAAAAGCTGCGCCTGCCGCATCCGCTCATTGGTGAGCGTGACTTTGTGCTGGTGCCGCTCGAGGACCTGATGCACGACCCGGCGCGGTTCTTCCGCTACAACGG
>UQUG01000101.1 GCA_900544205.1 uncultured Collinsella sp. | reverse complement strand
GCGCTGCGCCGCAGATCCCACCAGCAAGCAAAGATCTTCTTGCACCTCGCCGCTTGCGGCCCCAATCCGCACCAAGTCGGAAAGATAGATGTCCTCGGTCGAGGGCGACGACGTGCGCAGCACACGGCGCTCTTCATCGGGATTGAGGTCCCTCCAGCTGATGTAACCCATTTTTCGGCGCTCGGCGCGCATCATGCGTAGCGCCGAGGCGCCTGTTAGGATTACGGAAGCCGCCAGCTGTTCGTCTGTCGGCTCGTTGCGCCGCTCAATCTTCACTGCCACAAAACCACCCCTACCAAACGCGTGCGATAGCGAGGCCATCAACGGCCACGGCACCGGCGCGCTTGAGTTCCGCCGAAGCCGCTGCCATCGTCGCACCCGTGGTGATAACGTCGTCGATAAGCAGCAAGCGGCGGCCGTGCACGTCCTCAACCGTCTCGTACATGCCTTGGGCACGCTCGCGGCGCTCCTCACGACCGAGTTCGCGCTGGTCGCCATGCCCGTACTTAACGAGAGCATCGAGCAGGGGAACACCCGACAGCTCGCAAAATGGGCGCGCAATAGCCTCCATATGATCAAAACCACGCCGCCGAAACGCTGCCGCCGTCGCAGGCACAAACACCACCGCATCCGCACCGGACAGCACGCCTCCGTAGCGATCGGGCGCTACGACCTGGGCATGCAGGGCGGTGTCGTAGAGCAGCTCCGCCAGATACGGAGCCAGACGTCGCTCGCCCGCATCCTTGTACGCTTTAATGATGCGCGGCAGCGGATGCGCATAGACGGCGCACGCCAGGCAGCGGTCGAGCGCCTCCGCCATTGCCGAGGACGTACCCTCGACCGAACACTCAGTGCACAGCAAATCCCCAAACGGGGCGCCGCATCGGGTGCAGCTATGACGTGGGTCGATGAGCGTGAGCGCGGCCAGGCAGTCTTGGCAAATAAGCGCACCGGCGCGCTCGCAGCCGGCACATCGTGTTGGCGACAATGCCTCGAGCGCCTCGCGTGCCGCCCACTCGGCAAACGGTAGCAATTCGTCCGCAAACGGTAGGGCGCCGGCACCCTGCAGGCGGCTCAATATGTTCAGATGACTCTTCAAGACACAACCCTCCCTACATTCGGTCGCAGGGAGGGTTGTTGATTCGGCGCTATGATACCCCGATGCGCTCGGGGCAAGGCGGGCCAAATCCGCTCGCGGGCGTTATTCGCCGGCGGGCGGTTGTGGTGCGGACGAAGACGGGGTCGAGCCCTCGCCACCATCCTGGCGCGGCTTGCGGGAACGGCGACGGCGACGGCGCTTTTGACCCTGGTCGGCCGAGCCCTCGCCACCGCGATCCTCGCGCGGCTCGCGCTCGTCGCGAGCGGCGCCACGCGAAGCCTTGGCAGCCGCTCCCCCGCCATCTCCGGGACGACGGCGCGTGACCTTGACCTCGCCATCCGAGACCTGATCGGCCACGGAGGGCACTGAGGGCTTCTGTTGCGCGCCCGAGGAATGGCGACGTCGCGGACGCGGCGCGCGCTCCTCCTCGCCACGTGACTTGCCGCCCTTGTCGGCAGGCGCATCGGAGGCCGAGGCGCCCTTGGAAGCGGCACCAGCCTCGCGAGCAGCTGCGGCGCGGAAGGCGTCCTCGCGCTCCTCGCTCGACAGATGACGGCGGCGACGTCGTGTGGGGTTCATGCCACCGCCGCGATTCTGCTGCTGGGGTTGCTGAACCTCGCGCTCGCGAGAGGCGTTCTTGCCCGCGGCTGCAGCCTCGGTAGCATCGCCCGAGCCCGCGCGCTTGCGACGACGACGGCTACCGGCGGCCTCCTCGGCCTCGGGTGTCTCGGCCTTACCACGGCCCTTTCCGCGGCCACGGCCCTCGCCCTGGCTCTGAGCAGCGCGGGCATCGGAATCGGCATCGCGACGACGGCGCTTGGGCATCGACGTGCCGGCAAGACGGTCGGCGCTCGACAGGCCATCGCCCACGTCGACGCCGTTCTCGCGGTCGAGCTCCATGAGCGCCAGGCGCATCTCGGGCGACTCGATGCGCTCGAGCACGTCACGCGTCACGCAGTCGGGGCGGCAATTGCAGCCCTGCTCGGCAGCCTTCTTTTTGCAGCCCTCCGAGCACGTCATATCGGCTAGGTTGACCTTAAAAACCTTGCCGTTCTCCAGGCGCAGCACCAGCTGCTCACGCGGCGTGTCATATTCCTGAATACGCGCCTTGCCGAGCGGCGTATCGATGAGCGTTTTCTTTTTGGGCGCACGGCTCTTAAAGTCCTTGTACGCCTCGAACTCATAACGCAGGCAGCACATCAGGCGGCCGCACACGCCGCTGATCTTGGACGAGTTGAGCGGCAGGTCCTGCTCTTTTGCCATGCGGATCGAGACGGGTTCAAACTGTCCGCCAAAGCGCGTGCAGCAGAGCTCCTGTCCGCACTGGGCGTAGCCACCCACCAGGCGGGTCTCGTCGCGCACGCCGATCTGGCGCATGTCGACGCGAATGTGCAGCGTCGAGGACAGGTCCTTGACGAGCTGGCGAAAATCGACGCGCTCCTCGGCCGCAAAGTAGAACACGGCCTTCTCGCCGCCAAACAGGTACTCGACGCCCACCGGCTTCATCTCGAGGTCGAGCTCTTTGACCAGACGGCGGAAATCGACCATCGCCTCGTCGCCTTGGATGGCCAAGTCGTCGGCAAGCTGCAGGTCGATGTCGCTCGCCACGCGCAGCACGGGCTTGAGCGGCTGACCGATCTCATCTTGCGGCACCTCGAAGGGATCGGCCGTGACCAGGCCGATCTCGGTTCCGCGCTCGGTGGAGCAAATGGCATAATCGGCCTCGAGGATATCCAGATCCTGCGGATCGAACCACAGGTCGCGCGAGGCGTAGGTAAACTTAACGGGTACGACTAACGGCATTTCAGTGCCTTCCTGATATCGAACAGCATGACCTCGATGGCCAGCTGGGGAGTAACGTTTCTGGCGATGTTGCGCTCGGCGGTCGCGACTGCCTCGAGCGCCCGCGTGGCACCCGCAACATTGGTCGCGGCAGCAAGCCGACCGATCGTGTCGCGCACGTCTTCGTTCACCACGTCGGCCGCCTCGTCCTGAAGCGTCAGCAGCACGTCGCGCATGAGCGTCCGCGCGCTCGCCAGCGCTTCCATGATACCCGAACGCTCGCGCGCGTTGAGTTCGCGCTTGTTGCGGTCCTCAAGCTGCTTCAATGCTCCACGCGACAGGTAGTCGGCGTTTTGCTCGAGCACCTTTTCCTGCGTGGACTTGACCTCGGCGAGCGGCGCCTTGACGGCGACGATGAGTGACTTGGCGCGGCTGAGCACGTCGGCCTCGTCGGCGGCGATAAGCGAATCGATGGCGCGAACCATCTGACGGCGGGCGTCCTGGCGCTCGGCGCTCTTGAGGAACTCGATGCCACGCGTGGGGCTTCCCGCTACGGCGACGGCCATGCGGCAACGCGCAGGGTCCTGACCGGTGGCGCGGCTCACGGCCTGCGCGGCGACGGCGGGCGACACCAGCCGAAACGGCACGCACTGGCAGCGGCTCACGATGGTGGGCAGCATCACGTCTGCCGAGGTGCCCAGCAAGATAAACATAACGCCCTCGGGCGGCTCCTCGAGTGTTTTGAGCAGTGCGTTGGCGGTGTTGGCGCGCAGCTGCTCGGCACGGTCGATGATGTAGACCTTGGCCTTGGCACGGATGGGCGCCAGAGGCACGTCGTCGAGCAGCTCGCGGGTCTGGGCGATGAGGTAGCCCGTGGCGCTCTCGGGCGTGTAATAGTGCACGTCGGGGTGCGTATGGCGGGCGACGCGCACACAGCTATCGCATGAGCCGCAGCCATCCTGCTCGCACAGGAAGGCCTGAGCGAGCGCCCACGCGGCGTCGAGCTTGCCCGCGCCGGGCGCGCCCAAAAACAGGTAGGCGTGCGATGCGCGGCCGCTGGCGACGGCATTGGTCAAAAAGTCGCGCACGCGCTCTTGGGTATCGAGCTTGGCCAGCAGGCTTGCCTGAGCGGGGGCCATGTTACTCGGCCTCCTGGGCTAGCGCGGCGGCGACAGCATCTTGCGGAATGTCGAGACCGTACGCGCGAATCTGCTCGACCGTCTTCTCAAAGACTTCCTCGACGGTCGCGGTCGCGTCGATGAGCTTTACGCGGTTTGGTTCCTCGGCGGCAATGGCGCAAAATCCCTGGTAGACGCGCTCTTGGAAGGTCATGCCTTTTGCCTCCATGCGATCTGCCGCACCGCGGGCCGCCATGCGCAGCGCCGCCTGCTCGGGCGTGATGTGATAGACGAGCGTGAGCGCCGGATGCGTCCCCGCGACGGCCAGGTTGTTGGCATCGCGCACTATCTGGCGGTCGAGACCATCGGCAAACGCCTGATAGCAGGTCGTGGAATCGTAGAAACGGTCGCACAGGACCACCTTACCGGCCGCAAGGGCGGGGGCGATGACCTCGTGTACCAGCTGGGCACGCGCTGCCTCGTAGAGCAGCAGCTCGCAGGTGTCACCCATCGCCGTGTTGGCGGGGTCGAGCAGCAGAGCACGGATCTTTTCGCTGATGGCGGTACCGCCCGGCTCGCGCAGGCTCACAACCTGGTAGCCAGCGAGTTCAAGAGCGCGGGCAAGCAGGCGCGCCTGCGTGGACTTGCCGGCGCCATCGACGCCCTCGAGCGTGATAA
>UQUG01000100.1 GCA_900544205.1 uncultured Collinsella sp. | reverse complement strand
GAGGCGGCCGAACAGGTGCGCGACCTGTATGCGCGCGGCGCCGACGTCATCAAGCTGTTCGTGACGGGTGGCGTGTTCGATGCGACCGAGGTAGGCGAGCCGGGCGTGCTGCGCATGCCGGTCGATGTCGCCGCGGCGGCGTGCAAGGCGGCGCACGAGGTTGGCCTTCCGGTCATGGCCCATGTCGAGAGCACCGAGGGCGTACGCGCCGCGCTTCAGGCCGGCGTCGACACAATCGAGCACGGCGCTCCGATGACCCCCGAGATCCTGGAACTGTACCGCGGCGCCGCGGGTACGCAGCTCGAGGGACGCGCGCCGAGCGTTACCTGCACGATCAGCCCGGCGCTGCCGTTTGTACTGCTCGATCCGGAAAAGACTCATTCGACTGACACGCAAAAGAAGAACGGCGACATCGTGTGCTCGGGCATTATCGAGAGTGCTCGTGCGGCGCTAGAAGCCGGTATCAAGGTAGGCCTGGGCACGGACTCGAGCTGCCCGTTCGTGACGCAGTACGACATGTGGCGCGAGGTGGCCTATTTTGCCAAGTACGTGGGCGTGAGCAATGCCTTCGCACTGCATACAGCCACGCAGGTCAATGCTGAGCTGCTGGGCCTGGGTGACGAGACCGGTACGATCGAGTGCGGCAAGGCGGCCGATATTCTGGTGACGCGCGAGAACCCGCTCGATGACCTGTGCGCTCTGCGTGAACCGATGCATGTGATGTGTCGCGGTGACCTGGTGCGCAAGCTAAAGGTCAAGCGCATCCCCGAGGTTGACGCCGAGCTCGACGCGATTATGGCCATGCCGGCAGAAGCCCTGGCAGAGGAGCTCGCTCGCGATGGCGTAGCGTAAGCGCTGGTGTGACGGGGCGACAGCTTTATCGAATGATGTCGCTCCATGCAAAAAGCCGAGGTCTCAACACGAGGCCTCGGCTTTTATTTTGTCCTATGGTGTAGCGGCTAGGAGCGCGTCTCCATCTTGGCGTGGCACTTGGGGCAGGTGACGCGGATCTTGCCCTTGCCCTTGGGGACGGACAGCATCTGGCCGCAGTTGGGGCACTTGAGGTAGGCCGTGGTCTTGCGACCCTTCCACATCTTCTTGGCCGTTCGCTTGGCGCGCTCAAAGTCCTCCTTGCTGGTGCCGGCTGCGCGCGAGGCGTTGGCAGCTGCGGCGCCGCCACCCAAGCTCGCTACGAACTTGCCCAGGCCGGGGACGTTTGCGGTCGCCGTGACAAAGGCATCGTTCTCCTTGCGGCGCGCGTCGATGTTTTTGGACAGGCCGCGCAGCACGCCAATCACGATAACGGCGATGGCGATCCAGCTGAGCCACTGAATACGGGCCATCGATCCGATCATCGCGATGATAATGCCTGCGAAGCCCAGCACGATGGTGAGCTCGTCGGCGCCGTTGCGACCCTTCATAAAGTCATTCATGCGAATTGCCTTTCGTTCGATATGCTGCACGCCTTTATACCCGATTTAGAGCAAGGGGGACAGGTTAATCTGCACCAATGTGGTGCAAACATACCTGTCCCCGGAACACCAAGACGGTGCAAAGAAGTCTGTCCCCAATGCCCCAGTTACTTGGAGAGCTTGTCGACGACGCGTTCGATCTCGGCGAGCTTGGCAGCTTTGAGGTCTTCGTCGCCCGATTCGATTGCCGAAGTCACGCAGCCCTCGATATGCGCCTTGAGCACGTCGGCGTTGATGCGCGCAATGAGCGCCTGTGTGGCCATGAGCTGCGTGGAAATATCGACGCAGTAACGGTCCTCCTCGACCATCCGCAAGATGCCGTCGATCTGCCCGCGCGCCGTCTTGAGCATGCGGGTCACCGATTTGTGGTCTGCCATCATGGCGGGTCCTCGTTTCTGGTCAATCTTCCGGATGCCCCCGTCAGTTGCGGTGAAATAGTTCTTGTTTGCAGGCTTGAAGCGCTAAAACAGGAACTATTTCACCGCAACTTCTGAGGATTGAGTAGGCGGCGTCTGCTACGCGGCGGCCACGGACAGGGCGTGGAACTTCTCGCCCGCTCCCTCGACGGCGGCGGCGAGCTGCTCGGCGGTCACGGTGTCGGCGCACTCCACCTGGACGGTCTGGGTCTCGTGATCGGCGTCGGCATCGGTCACGCCGGCTACGTTGAGCAGCGCGGTCTCGACAGTAGCGTCGCAGTGGCCGCACATGAGGCCGGAAGTCTTGATTGTGTAACGCATGGGTATTCCTCTCTGTTATGTCGGCTTTCCCAGACACCCGACCTTGACCTTCAAGCCGTCGCTCGCGTACCAAAGTACGCGTCGCTCCTCTTTCAGGTCAATCTCGGGCACCTGGAAAACCCGTTCTAAATGGACTTGATGGTGAGCCTATTTTGCCACTTTTGGTTTAAAGGTTCGCAGGCGCAGCGCATTGCTTACGACGCACACGCTCGACAGGCTCATGGCCGCGGCGCCGAACATCGGCGAGAGCTGCCACCCGGTGAGCGGGAAGAACACGCCCGCCGCCAGCGGAATGCCGATGCCGTTGTAGAACAGTGCCCAGAACAGGTCCTGCTTGATGTTGCGGATCGTGGCGCGTGAAAGCTCGATGGCGCGGGCGACGTCCATGAGGTCGCTGCGCATGAGTACCACGTCGGCACCCTCCTTGGCGATATCGGCGCCGGTGCCGATGGCAAGGCCCACATCGGCGCGCGCCAGGGCGGGGGAGTCGTTGATGCCGTCGCCCACCATGGCGACCTTGCCGCCCGCATCCTGCAGTTCGCGCACGTGACGTTCCTTGTCGGCGGGCAGGACGTCGGCGATGACCTGTTCGCTGCTCAGCCCCACGCGGCGAGCGATGGCCTCGGCCGTCACGCGGTTGTCGCCGGTGAGCATACGCACGTCGACGCCGAGCTTGCGGAGCGCGGCGATTGCCTCGGCGCTCGTTTCTTTGACCTCGTCAGCCACGGCGATGGTGCCAATGAGCTCGCCGTTCTTGGCAAAGAACAGCGGCGTCTTGCCCTCGGCAGCGAACTGCTCGGCAAGACTGGCGGGCACCTCCGCGCCCAGCTCGCTCATCAGACGAACGTTGCCGGCTGCGATGGCGTTTTGCCCCTCGCGCGCCGTGACGCCGCGACCGGGCACGGCGGCAAAGTCCTCGACCATGCGTGCGACGATTCCGCGCGTCTCGCACTCGGCCATAATCGCCTCGGCCAGTGGGTGCTCGCTCTGACGCTCTAGTGCGGCGGCAAGCTTGAGCAGCGCCTTTTCGCTCATGGCGGGCGAGCCATCGGCGCGCGCGGCAACCACAATATCGGTCACGGCAGGCTTGCCGCGGGTGACGGTGCCGGTCTTATCGAGCACCACAGTGCCCACGTTGCGCAGATTCTCCAGCGCCTCGGCGCTCTTAAACAGGATGCCCATTTCGGCGCCCTTGCCGGTGCCCACCATAATGGCGACGGGCGTGGCCAGGCCCAGCGCGCACGGGCAGCTGATCACCAACACGGCCACGGCGGAGGTGAGCGCCTCGTTCACGCTGCCGGTCAGCGCCATCCACGCCACGAAGGTCACGGCCGAGATCGCAAACACCACGGGCACAAACACGCCGGCGACCTTGTCGGCCAGGCGGGCGATAGGCGCCTTGGTGGCGTTGGCATCCTCGACGAGCTGGATGATCTTGGCAAGCGACGTGTCGGCGCCCACGCGCGTGGCGCGGAAGGTAAACGATCCGGTGCGGTTGACCGTGGCGGCGTTGACGGTGTCGCCGGCGGTCTTTTCCACGGGGATGGACTCGCCGGTGAGCGCACTCTCGTCCACGGCCGACGCGCCCTCGAGCACCACGCCGTCGACAGGGATAGACTCGCCTGGGCGCACACGCAGAACCTGGCCGGGTAGAATGGCGTCGACGTCCACAGCGGTCTCGGTGCCGTCGTCGGCCACAATGGTCGCGGTCTTGGGCGCCAGGTCGATCAGCGCCTCGATAGCGCCGCCGGTCTTGGACTTGCTGCGCGTCTCGAGGTATTTGCCCACGGTGACGAGCGACAGGATGGTGCCGGCGCTCTCAAAGTACAGGTTTTCCATGCTCGTCATCATGGCCTCGTGCACCTGACCAGCGGCCAGCTGGTCGGCCATGATGAACATAGCGTAGAGCGACCAGGCGATCGATGCGGTGGCGCCGACGGCGATGAGGGCGTCCATGGTGGGCGCGCCGTGCACGAGCGACTTGAAGCCGTTGATAAAGTATGCGTCGTTGACGTAGACGATGGGGATGAGCAAGACGAGCTCGGTGAGGGCGAGCGTCATGCTGTGGATGTGGTCGGTGAAGATGCCGGGCAGCGGCCAGCCGAGCATGTGTCCCATGCCTATGTAGAACAGCGGAATGAGAAAGATGATTGAGATGATGAGACGGGTGCGCATGGCGGAGGCAGTGGCCTCCAGCTTTTTGGTCGGCGACTCCATATGGGCGGCGCCGGACCTGGCTTGCGCGCTGCCGCTTGAGCTGGCGGCATCGGTGCCCGTGCTGACGGGCGAGGCCGAATAGCCCGCGCGGTCGACGGCGGTGCAGATATCGTCGGGGGAGACCTGCGCGGGGTCATAGTCGACCATCATGGAACCGGCGAGCAGGTTGACCGCGACGCTTTGGACGCCGTCGAGCTTACTCACGGCGCGGTCCACATGTGCCTGGCAGGCGGCGCACGTCATGCCGCCCACGTCAAACTTATCTTGAGCCATGGCTTCTCCTTTCTGT
>UQUG01000099.1 GCA_900544205.1 uncultured Collinsella sp. | reverse complement strand
CCGTACATGTACGGATGAATGTGGGAGGTGTTCGGATGAAGTCGATAATCAAGGTTTGTCCAATCGGATGGTATTCGTGAACAAACGAACGTTTATGCTCGGGTATGTCGTGGTAAAATCTCAGGCGTTATCGGAGCAACCTTACAGGAGGTTTCTTTTATGCTCGTCAACGCAGCAGACATGCTCAAGAAGGCCGAGGCCGGCAAGTACGCTCTCGGTGCCTTCAACACCAACAACCTCGAGTGGACCCTGGCTATTCTCCAGGCCGCCGAGGAGGCCAAGTCTCCGCTGATCCTTCAGTGCACCGCTGGTGCCGCTAAGTGGATGGGCGGTTTCAAGGTCTGCGCCGACATGGTCAAGGCTGCCGTCGAGGCCACGGGCGTTACCGTCCCCGTCGCCCTTCACCTCGATCACGGTTCTTACGAGGACTGCTTCAAGTGCATCGAGGCCGGCTTCACGTCCATCATGTATGACGGCTCTCACGAGGAGACCTTCCAGCTTAACCTCGACCGCACCAAGGAGCTCGTTGAGCTTGCCCACTCCAAGGGCATGTCCATCGAGGCCGAGGTCGGCGGCATCGGCGGCACCGAGGACGGCGTGACCTCCAACGGCGAGCTCGCTGACCCCGCTGAGTGCAAGCAGATTGCTGACCTGGGCGTCGACTTCCTCGCCTGCGGTATCGGCAACATCCACGGCGTGTATCCCGCCGACTGGGCTGGCCTTTCCTTCGAGCGTCTGGGCGAGATCAAGGCTCAGACCGGCGACCTGCCCCTCGTTCTGCACGGTGGTACCGGCATCCCCGAGGATCAGATCAAGAAGGCCATCTCCCTGGGTATCTCCAAGATCAACGTCAACACCGATTTGCAGCTCGTCTTCGCCAAGGGCGTTCGCGAGTATATCGAGGCTGGCAAGGATCAGCAGGGCAAGGGCTTTGACCCCCGCAAGCTCCTCAAGCCTGGTCGCGACAACATCGTTGCCCGCACCAAGGAGCTCATGGAGGAGTTTGGCTCCGTCAACAAGGCGTAAGTAGCGGTTTAACTTTCCCGTCGGAGGCCCCGTTCACCCTACGCTTTTCCCTTGCGCTCACCTGGCTTTGCCAGAAGTCGCGCAATGGGAAAAGCTTCGGGTGAACGGGGCCTCCTTCGTTAACTCGCCACAGGGTTACTGGGCTGAATTCATTTTTTATAGGTACCGTTTATCGGTGTTGAGGGTTCCTTTATTGGGGCTTTCTTTTTATCTCGCTACAATGGACTTCAAGAGTTCTAATGACTTGGAGTTTGGTATGGCTGTTATTAATGTGCTGCCTTCGGATGGGAAGGTTATTGACGAGGGTCCTGTTGGTTGCTCTGTTGATGTTTGCAATGATGACTTCCGTTTTCTAGATGTTGGCTTGCCACCCGAGATTCTGCGTTTAAAGGACGCGGGGTATCTTTCGCAGGCTATTGAGGCTTGCGACCGCCTACTTGCCCAAGATCCCGATCCCTCGCTTGCTGCCTGCGTTCGTGCCGAGCGGTATCGCATGCTTGAGACGCCGCTTCATTTTTCGGTGTCGCGCGATCGAGCTATTGCGATGATTCGCGAGGAGTGGCCTGAGTTTACCGAGGAGCAGTTTGACGATCTGATTGACCGTAAGCGTATTGACTGGCGCTTTATCGATGGCGAGCTGTTCGTTCTCGACAACTTCCTCGATTCGCTTCGCGTATATCCCAAAGAGGTCCCCGGCATGCGTCCCGATTCTACGGACGGAATAGCACTGCGCGACGAGATGCTCAAGGAGATGGAGTCACAAAACGGATTGGCTCGCGTCATTACGCTTAAAGCGTCCGTGTCTGTCCCCGGCGCTCTGGAGGGAGAGACCGTTTGCGCTTGGCTTCCCGTCGCGGCTGCCTGCCGTCAGCAGTCTCGGGTCGAGATTCTCGACATGACGCCGGAGGGTGCTGTTGCTCCCGCGAACGCTTCGGCGCGTACCGCCTCGTGGTCTTCTTCGAGTGAGCGCTCATTCTCGGTGACTTATCGTTATCACATCGATGCTGCTTATTGTGATGTCTACGGTGGCACACTTCCGGTTCATCCGCGTATGGACGCGCCTCTGCCCGAGGATATTTCCGAGGACCGTCCGCACATTGCATTCACGCCGTATCTGCAGCAGCTGACGGCCGGTGTTGTTGACGGACTCGAGGATCCGCTCGATCGCGCTCGTGCTATCTATGATTATCTGACGCAGCATATCGACTATCGCTATCAGCCGCCGTACTTGCTTTTGGGATCTATTGCCGATGACTGCGCGCATTCGCTCCGCGGCGATTGCGGCGTTATGGCGCTCACGTTTATCACCATGTGCCGTATCGCGGGCGTGCCTGCCCGTTGGCAGAGCGGCCTGTACGTTGCGCCCGATTCGGTGGGGTCGCACGACTGGGCAGAGTTCTATACGCCGCAGACCGGTTGGCTCAACGCCGACGTGTCATTTGGATCTTCTGCTCACAGGATGGGGGAGGAGTGGCGCCGCCGTCACTACTTTGGCAATCTCGACCCATGGCGTATGGTGGCCAACAATCGATTCCAGGCAGAGTTTGAGCCCTCTTTCGACGGCATGCGCGAGGACCCTTACGATAACCAGATGGGTGAGGCTTCGGTCGACGGTCGCGGATGCCGTCAGTGCGAGATGCTACGCACGGTCGAACTCATCGAAATGCTCGAAGTTCCATTTTCGGACTAATCGGTAGAAAGCTGTGATAAACTAACTCACGCATTGCGTGCCCGAGTGGCGGAATTGGCAGACGCAGTGGACTCAAAATCCACCGTTGGCAACAACGTGCGAGTTCGAGTCTCGCCTCGGGCACCATACATGCAAGTGAGCGTTCAAGGGGGTTGCGGCCCCCTTTTTCGTGCCGAACTCGCGTGAGCGCGCGAAGCGTTAAGCAAACAGGCCTGTGGCCTGTCTGTAGCGGAGCGTGGCGAGGGCGCCACGCGCCCGAAGCCCGGGGCTTCGCGAAGCGAAGGCCCTTCGAGTCTCGCCTCGGGCACCATACATGCAAACGAGCGTTCAAGGGGGTCAAGGCCCCTTTTTCGTGTACGTAATGTGATAACGCGCTGTACGTGTTATTATTCGCAAGGCGTTGTTCCCGCAATGCCCTAAAGAGGAACCCGAGGGTTCCCACCTTTTGGCGCCAATGAGCAGCTGACTGGTCATACAAATTAGATTCTCTTCCTCAAATCGAGGATGTCTATGTGTACGACCTGGTTGCTGAGAAGCGCCGGGTTATTTTTTTATGAATGGAGGTAGGGAAAATAGCTAAGTCTGATGACACCCGCATCAACGACGAGATTACTGCATCTTCGTGCCGTTTGATTGGCGTCGATGGCTCTCAGCTCGGCCTGTTCGCCATCCGCGATGCCCAGCGCGTCGCCGACGATCAGGGTCTCGACCTGGTCGAGATCGCTCCCAACGCGGAGCCGCCGGTCTGCAAGGTCATGGACTACGGTAAGTTCAAGTACCAGCAGGCCATGAAGGCCAAGGCTGCTCGTAAGAACCAGTCCAAGGTCGAGGTCAAGGAAATGAAGTTCCGACCCAAGATCGACGTTGGCGACTACGAGACCAAGAAGGGCCACGTTCTGCGTTTCCTCAAGAAGGGCGCACGCGTTAAGATCACCATCATGTTCCGCGGCCGTGAGATGGCTCACCCGGAGCAGGGCCTTAACGTTCTCGAGCGTCTCGCCGAGGATCTCAAACCTTACGCTACGGTCGAGTCCAAGCCTAAAATGGAAGGCCGTAACATGCTTATGCTGCTCGCCCCGATTAAGGGCGCCTTCGATGAGGATAAAGCGGCAAGCGATACTAAGTAACTAGTGTTCTGTAACCGATTAAGGAGTATTTCATGCCTAAGATGAAGTCCCACAGCGGCACCAAGAAGCGTTTCCGCAAGACTGGTACCGGCAAGCTTATGCGCGCCAAGGCTTTCAAGAGCCACATCCTGAGCAAGAAGTCCACCAAGCGTAAGCGTGGCTTCCGTCAGGAGACCGAGATCGCCGCTGCCGACCGCAAGGTCATCAAGTCGCGTCTCGCCTAAGTTCGCGTTCCCGTTTTTCGTTTTACCGTCTAGGAGTTGATAGAACATGGCACGTATTAAGCGCGCTGTTGCCGCCAAGAAGAAGCGCCGTACCGTTATGCACCGTGCGAAGGGTTACTACGGTGCCGCTTCGCGTACTTACAAGCATGCTAAAGAGCAGGTCCAGCACTCCCTGCAGTATCAGTATCGTGATCGCCGCAACAAGAAGCGCGAGATCCGTTCTCTTTGGATCACTCGTATCAACGCTGCTGCTCGCCTGAACGACATCTCTTACTCTCAGTTCATGCACGGCCTGAAGGTTGCCGGCATCGAGCTCGACCGCAAGGTCCTGGCTCAGATGGCTTACGAGGACATCGAGTCCTTCAACGAGCTGGCTACCATCGCCAAGAAGGCTCTCGAGGCCTAATAGATTCTCTTGAATCGCTAGGGGAGTGTCGCGTTGTGCGCGGCGCTCCCTCTTTTTATCTGAAGCGCTGGTTTATATAGCAAAAGCGCGGGTAGATAGACACTTAAGGGTGACCGATCTTTATATATCTCTTAACCGAAGGGTCATCATCTGATACGTGCAGTATTTCTGCACCAGCCTTTCTATTACTTATATAGGAAGCGATGTATTGTGTAGGACTTGTGAAGAGTGGAATTCCCGCCCCCGGGGCCCCTCCGGTCTGGCAATATATCTCCTTGCCGCGCGGCCCGGTCGGACCG
>UQUG01000098.1 GCA_900544205.1 uncultured Collinsella sp. | reverse complement strand
GAGCACCTGCGCCCCATGACTCTCGAGGGCTGCGTGGTTCGCATCTCGGATATCCTTGCCTACGTTGGGCGCGATCGCCAAGACGCTATTGCGGCGGGCCTGCTGTCGCCCGATGCTTTTGACGATGGCCTGGGTGGGGCATACAACAGCTGGATACTTACGCATGCCTCCATTGATATCGTTGAGCACAGCTATGGCAAGCCGCGTATCGAGATGAGCGAGGACCTGTTTGAGGAGATCCGCCGAGCCAAGCGCGAGAACTACGTAAAGATCTACAGCAAGGGCGGTATCGAAGGCGATTCCGAGGCGGAGCTGCGCGAGGCGTTCGAAAAGCTCTACGACCGTTGCCTGCAGGATATAAACGAAGGCGACGAGTCCTCGTATATCTTTAAGCACCACATTTCTCGCATTGAGCAGCAGCTTTCCTACTACGATCGCACCTATGCCTGGCAGGACGATAAGGATCAAGCGGTGGTGGATTACATCGCGAGCATGACGGACGGCTATTTCTGCGAGCTGACGAGCAAGCTATTCCCTGGTCTGGAGTTTCCGCATCGTACCTACATTAACGAACGGTAGTTCGTATCATTTCGGTATACTGTTGACGAACAAAGCTTTTGATTGATGCATGGGATGGCTATGGACGACCTTTTTACTGCCTCGACGCGCGAGCGTTCCTTTAAAAACGCGCCGCTCGCGGTGCGCATGCGCCCCAATTCGCTCGACGAGTACGTTGGTCAGCAAAAGGCCGTGGGCAAGGGTTCATGGTTGCGTGCGGCGATCGAGCATGATGTGCTATCGAGCGTGATTCTGTACGGCCCGGCCGGTACGGGCAAGACGACGCTGGCTCACATTATCGCTAACCATACCAAGAGCGAGTTTGTCGAGGTCAGCGCCGTCACGGGTACCGTGAAGGACCTGCGTCGCGTGATCGACGAGGCCAAGACGCGCCTGAATACGTATGACCGCCGTACCATCTTGTTCATCGACGAGATTCACCGTTTTTCGAAGTCGCAGCAGGATGCGCTTTTGCATGCGGTTGAAAACCGTACCGTCATTATGATTGGCGCCACGACGGAGAATCCGTACTTTGAGGTCAACTCGGCGTTGCTCTCGCGTGGTCGCGTGGTGGAGCTTGAGCACTTGAAGGACGAGGATATCGCCATGCTTATCGAGCGTGCGCTCGAGGCACCGCAGGGCTTGAACGGTAAGTTCTCGGCCGATGAGGATACGGTCAAGACCATCTGCACGCTGGCAGCGGGTGACGCTCGCTCGGCGCTCACGACGCTCGAGCTTGCGAGCGAGATTGCCGTCACGCGTCCCGATACCGAGGGAACGCCAGCGCCCGCGACGGGGGAGCGCTATCCCATCACCGTGGATGACGTGAAGATCGCCAACCCGCGTCGCGGCTTTACGTATGACAAAAACGGCGACATGCACTACGACATCATCAGTGCGTTTATTAAGTCCATGCGCGGTAGTGACCCCGATGCCACGATCTATTGGCTCGCGCGCATGATCGATGCTGGGGAGGATCCTAAGTTTATCGCTCGCCGTATTATGATTCACGCTTCTGAGGATGTTGGCAACGCCGACCCGCAGGCGCTTTTGGTGGCGCATGCCGCGTTTAAGTCTGCCGAGGTCATTGGCTATCCCGAGTGCCGCATTAACCTTGCTCAGGCTGCACTCTATGTGTGCTTGGCGCCTAAGTCAAACGCATGTGAGGCCTCGATTGACGCGGCGTTGGCCGATATTCATAGCAGCGGTTTACGTGAGGTGCCGAGTTATTTGCGCGATCGTCATCGCCCAGGTAGCGACGAATACGGTGTATACAAGTATCCGCATGATTATCCCGAAGGCTGGGTCGATCAGCGCTATTTGCCCGAGGGGCTGGAGCGTGGCGCGTTCTGGCAGCCTGCGGGCCGCGGCTGGGAAGAGTGGCGCGTAGAGCAAAGCGAACGCGACCGTAGCGGTAACGCGCCCAAGTAGGTCCTTGGCACCTCGCACATTCCCTTTGGGTATCTTCCCCCTTCTTTGGGGTACCATGAAAGGCGTCTGTATTTCGATTCCTTCGGGAGGCTTGTATGAGTCCCATTCAAATCGCCCTGCTGGTGCTTGCCATTGCCGGCGTGTGGGCTATTGTTGAGCTCGCGCTTACCCTGCGCAAGACCCGCAACGTTGTCGACTCGCTCGATAAGACCGTGAACGACCTCAATAACACCATCGCCGAGGCGCAGCCGGTGGTGGCAAAACTCGACGGCGCTGTCGACGAGCTTACGCCGGCACTTGCCCAGATGGAGCCGCTGCTTAAGTCGAGTAAGACGGCAGTTGATGCCCTTACCTCCAATCTCGTAGAGGTCGAAGCCGTGGTTCGCGACATTTCTGAGGTCACCGGTAGCATGGCTGAGGCCAGCAATGCTGTGTCGAGTGTGACTGATTCTGCCGCCGGTGCTGTGCAGAGGCTCTTCAATAAGGTGAAGGCTCCTGCAGCTGACGCCGAGCGCAAGCTCGCCGCTGCCGCTGCGGAGGCTGAGCAACCTACCGAGCGCGTCCTAATTGGCGAGGACGAGGCCGCCGCGGGCGACGATGATGGCCAGAAGTCTGTAGCCAAGCCGGCTCAGTATTACACTTACACGCCCGCCGAGACCTCTGAGGAGTCCTGCGATGAGTAGCGAAGCAACCTGCCCTATCACGCTGACCGTTGCCGGCGACCCGCGTCTCGCTCGCCTTGTGCGCATGACGGCAGCCAACGTTGGTGCCCTGTGCTCTATGTCTGTCGATCGCATTGAGGACATCCGCATGGCTGCCGAGGAGGCTTTCATTTTTGGTTGCACCGCGGTCGACTGCGACGACATCACCATCAAATTCGATGTCGATGAGACCCACGTTGGCATGACTATTACCTTTGGCGATCAGGCTACGGTCGATGAAGACGACCAAGCTGCGGTGTATGCCGAGCTCATCCTCGCGAGCGTGTGCGACTCCTACGAAAAGACTGCGGCGCCCCTGACGCTTTCCCTCGACCTCAAGGCGGATATCTAATATGACCGAACGTTCCCGGAGCGGTAAGACCGCTTGGGACAAGGAGAAAACCCGCGAGCTGTTTCGTCGCTATAAAGAGACCGGTGACCCGGACGCACGCGAGCAGCTCGTCATGTCCCACATGAACCTGGTAAGGTTTCTTGCCAACAAATTTAAGAACCGCGGCGAGCCGCTCGATGACCTTATGCAGGTTGGCTATTTGGGCCTGCTCAAGGCTATCGACCGCTTTGACCCTAAGCGCGGACTCGAGTTCACCACGTTTGCCACGCCTACCATCTTGGGCGAGATCAAGCGTCACTTCCGCGACAAGGGCTGGAGCGTGCGCGTGCCCCGTCGCTTGCAGGAGCTCTCGGCCAAGGTCAACCTGGCTACCGATAAGCTCACCAACGAGCTACAGCGCTCGCCTAAGGTTGAGGAAATCGCTGAGTACTTGGACGTGACGGTCGATGAGGTGCTGGAGGCCATGGAATCGTCTTCGGCCTATACCTCGGTGCCCATCGAGGCTCCTGGTGCGTCCGATTCGGACGATGCCCCCTCGATTCTCGACCGTTACGCCGACGACGACAACGAGCTCGACTTTACCGATGACCGCCTAGTGATCGAGGAAGCCATCCGTGATTTCTCGCCGCGCGAGCGCGAGGTGATTGAGCTGCGCTTTGTGAAGGGCATGACCCAGATCGAGATCGCCAAGAAGCTGGGTATTTCTCAGGTACAGGTTTCGCGTCTGCTGCGCCGCACGCTTAAGAAGATTCAGGACAAGATCGACCCCGACGGAGTGATGATTCGTTCATGAGTGAGCACCCCCAACAAACCGATCGCGTGCTGCGCGACACCCGCATTCTGACGCTGCGCATTTGGGCTGTTGTCGGCTGCATTGTTATTGCTGCTGTCATCTTTAACCTTATGGGCATCCTGGCACCGGTTATTGAGTTTCTTGCCGTCGGCTCCATCATTGCTTTTGTGATGTCCCCGATCACCAACTGGCTCGAGCACCATGGCGTGAATCGCGGCATCGGTTCGCTTATCGCGCTTATTGTTGTTGTTGCCGTGCTCGTCGGTGTCGTTTGCATCTTGTCGCCGATTCTCTTTGGTCAGATCATGGAAGTCCTGAGCCGCCTGCCCGAGCAGCTTCGTGTTGCGGGTGGCGATCTCAATGAGATGATCTCGCATGCCAAGACGCTCAACAACACGCCGCTCAAGGAGTATTTGGACGATAATCTTTCGTCCCTGGTTACCGTGGCATCGAAGTATGTGTCTCAGATTGCTGCCGAGCTTGGTCGCGGTGTGTTCCCGCTCATCACCAATACGGCCTCGCAGTTGTTCGTGATCTTCCTTGGTCTGGTGCTTGCCTACTGGATGGCCTGCGACTACCCTCGCATGCATCACGAGATTTGCACCATCATCGGTCAGGAGAAGGAGACCTCGTACCGCTTTATGGTCGCCATCCTTTCTCGCTCTGTCGGCGGCTACATGCGCGGTATGGTCGTGACGTCCATCTGCGGTGGTTTCCTCGCCTTTATCGGTTTTTTGATCATCGGTCATCCGTATGCGGCGCTCATGGCTATCTTTACCGGCATCATGCATTTGGTTCCGGTCGTCGGTCCCTGGGTGAGCGCAGCAATCGCCACGGTACTCGGCTTCATGTTCAGTCCCATGTTGGCGTTATGGACGCTCATCGTGACGATGGTCGCGCAAAACGTCACCGATAACGTGATTTCGCCTAAGGTTATGCAGAGCTCGGTGCAGGTGCATCCCATCATGAGCCTCACGGCG
>UQUG01000097.1 GCA_900544205.1 uncultured Collinsella sp. | reverse complement strand
GGGATGGTAATATCGTTACGTTTGAACTGTTTCGATGTGAAACCGAGGAGATTCCCTCTATGAGTGCTGACTACCCGTCAATGACTACGGCCGAGATTCGCTCTAAGTTCCTCAACTTTTTTGAGGAGCGCGGTCTTAAGCTCTATCCTTCTTCGTCCCTTGTCCCCGACGACCCCTCGCTGCTGCTTGCCAACGCCGGTATGAACCAGTTTAAGGAGTACTACCAGGGCAAGAAGACCATGAAGGAGATCGGCGCGATCTCCTGCCAGAAGTGCGTCCGCACCAACGACATCGACTGCATCGGCGAGGACGGCCGTCACCTGTCGTTCTTCGAGATGCTCGGCGATTTCTCTTTTGGCGGCGTCTCCAAGGAGCAGGCTTGCGCCTGGGCCTTTGAGCTCATCACCAAGGAGTTCAAGCTGCCGCTCGACCGCCTGTACTTCACCGTCTTTACCGAGGACGACGAGACCCATGACGTGTGGCGCTCCCTGGGCGTTGCCGAGGATCACATCTCGCGTCTGGGCGAGGACGACAACTTCTGGGCCGCTGGCCCCACCGGCCCCTGCGGTCCATGCTCCGAGATCTACTTTGATATGGGCGAGGAGGTCGGTTGCGGCAGCCCCGACTGCAAGCCCGGCTGCGACTGCGACCGCTTCCTTGAGTTCTGGAACCTTGTGTTTACCCAGTACGACCGCCAGGAGGACGGCTCCATGCCGGAGCTGCCGCACCGCAACCTCGATACGGGTATGGGTCTGGAGCGCATGGCCGCCATCATGCAGCACAAGACCGCTAACTACGATGGCGATCTGATGCAGCACCTCATCAAGCTCGGTGAGGAGATCAGCGGTAAGACCTATGACGCCGACGATTACTCCGGCGCCAGCCGTTCTCTTCGCATCATCGCCGACCACTCCCGTGCCGTCGACTTCATGATCTCTGACGGCATCCTTCCCGGTAACGAGGGTCGTGAGTACGTCCTTCGCCGCCTGCTCCGCCGCGCCGTGTTCCACGGTCGCCTGCTGGGTATCGAGGGTGCCTTCCTGACCAAGTTTATCGACGAGGTCAACGCTCAGATGGGCGAGGCCTATCCTGAGTTGCTCAAGAACGTTGCGCTCGTCAAGGGCATCGTTGCCTCCGAGGAGGAGCGCTTCTCCACGACGCTCGACAACGGTCGCGTCTACCTGGATGAGGCCCTGGCAGCGCTTGCCGAGGGTGCTGTGCTTCCGGGCGATGTTGCCTTTAAGCTGCACGACACCTTTGGTTTCCCCATCGACCTGACCGTCGAGATCGCCGGCACCGCTGGCCACGACGTCGATATGGACGGCTTCACTGCCTGCATGGAGGACCAGAAGGCCCGCGCCCGCGCCAATGCCAAGGGCGACGCCTGGGGCAGCTTCAACGATGTGTGGGTCGAGCTTTCTGACAAGGTCGCCGCGACCGAGTTCGACGGCTATGACAACGATGTGATCGAGGGCGCCAAGGTTGTCGCCATCGTGCGCAACGGCGAGTCCGTCGAGTCCGCAGCCGCGGGCGAGGACGTCGAGGTCGTGCTCGACCGCACCCCGTTCTATGCCGAGATGGGCGGCCAGCAGGGCGACGCCGGCAAGCTTTCTGCTGAGGGCGTTGTTCTGACCGTTGCCGACACCAAGAACCACAACGGCCTGTATGCCCACGTCGCGCACGTTGCCGATGGCACGCTGACTGTCGGTGCCGCTGCTACCGCCGCGCTCGACGCCGAGCGCCGTGGCTTCCTGCGCCGCAACCACACCGCCACGCACCTGCTCGACGCTGCCCTTAAGCAGGTCCTGGGCGAGCACGTCTCCCAGGCCGGCTCGCTGGTGACGCCCGAGCACCTTCGCTTTGACTTCACACACTTCGAGGCCCTTTCCTCCGAGCAGCTCAAGGCTGTAGAGGACCTGGTCAACCAGCAGATCTTCGCCTCCAAGCCGGTTGTGACCCGTGTTATGGGCATCGACGAGGCTAAGGCTGCCGGCGCTGTCGCTCTGTTTGGAGAGAAGTACGGCGATGTCGTCCGCGTCGTCTCCGTGGGCGCCGAGGACCAGCCGTTCTCCCGCGAGCTCTGTGGTGGCACCCATGCCGCCAATACCGCCGAGATTGGCCTGTTCAAGATCATTTCCGAGTCCTCCACGGGCTCCAATGTCCGCCGTATCGAAGCCGTGACCTCTAAGGGTGCTCTCGACTATATGGCCGACCGCCTGGCACTCGTTGACGCCGCCGCCGCTGCGCTCAAGTGCCGCGTCGACGAGGTTCCCGCCCGTGTGGAGAACCTGCAGGTCGAGCTGCGCGAGACGTCCAATAAGCTCAAGAAGGCGCTCACCGGTGGCTCTTCCGATGCGATCTCCAGCGCCATCGACGGCGCTGTCGAGCTGAATGGCTACAAGCTCGTCGTTGCTGAGCTCCAGGGCCTTGAGGCTGCCGACCTGCGCAACGTATGGGATACCGTGCACCAGAAGGTCGCCGGCCCTGTCGCTTGTGTCATCGCCAGCGTGACTGAGAAGGGCACTCCGGCCCTGCTCGCTGCCGGCTCCGATGACGCCGTCAAGGCCGGTTTCCACGCCGGCAACGTGATCAAGCAGATCGCGGGCCTGGTCGATGGTCGCGGTGGCGGCCGTCCCAACATGGCCCAGGCCGGTGGCAAGAACGCCGCCGGTATCGCCGATGCCCTCGCGGCCGCTAAGACCGCGCTGGGCGCCTAAGAACCGAAGTAGTCGCTGTGGTCGCGCTCGCATTGGACATAGGGGAGACCAGGATTGGCATTGCCGTCTCGAGCCGTGATGGCAAGATGGCGATGCCTGTCAAGGTACTCCCGGCCGCCGAGGTCACCGGTATGGCCAAGACGTTCCGTTACCTGGTTGAGGACTATGAGCCCGACATCCTGGTAAGCGGACGTCCCTTGACCATGGCCGGCGAGCCCGGCCCCCAGGCCGAGCGCGTTGCCGCCGTGGCGCAAAAGATTGCCGACGAGCTCGATCTTCCGTTGGAGTTTGAGGACGAGCGTCTGTCCTCGCAAGAGGCAAAGCGTATCTTGCGCGAGCAGGGCCTCAACGAAAAGCAGATGAGGGGCAAGATCGACATGATCGCCGCCAGCCTGTTCTTGCAGACGTGGCTCGATCGCAAAAACGAGGAGGTTTCGCATGTCTAGCGCTTTCGATCCGCGCCAGCCGAATCGTACACGGCAGCCCGCGCCGCGCCCTGCTCAGGCTGGCCAGCGCCCGGCGCAGCCGATGCAGCGTTCGGCTCAGCCTACTCAGCGTGCTGCTCAACAGCCCGCCGCTCGTCCCGCGCAGCCCGCTGGCGGCGCTCGTTTTAAGCAACAGGTTCCTGCCCAGCGCACGCAGGGGCAGGCCCCGCAATCACGCTCCCACGCACATCATGCTCATGGCTCGCACGGCGTTGCTCCAGCCACGCGTTCGAGCTATAACACGCACGCCCGCCGTGGTGCCCAAAAGAAAAGCTCCCCGGTGCCTATGATTATCGGTGGCGTCGTCGCCGTGCTTGCGCTTGTCGCGATCGTTTTCTTTGTCGTGCCGGCCGTCAAGGGCTTCTTTGGCGGTGAGGATGCGAAAGTCGCTGCTGGCCAGCAAGTTACTATCACGATTCCCGATGGTGCCTCGGGTGATACCATCGCTTCGATTCTCTCCGAGAACCATATCGTCGAAGATCCCAAGGATTATTATGCGGCGGTTAAAAAGCTCAACGCCGATATGTCGCTTAAGCCGGGTAAGTATTCGTTTACCACGCTTATGGACGCCATGAAGGTCGTCCAGCAGCTTATGGAAGGTCCCAACGCCGGCTCCGATGCGCTCACGATTCCTGAGGGCCTGACGGTCGATCAGGTCGCCGACCGCGTGGCCAAGGCATACGGCAGTATCTCGAAGGAAGACTTCCTCAATCAGGCAAAGGCGTCCAACTATGTGAAGGACTATAGCTTCCTTGAGGGCGCCGCGAACGATTCGCTCGAGGGTTTCCTGTTCCCCAAGACGTATTCGTTGGGCAAGGACCCAAGCGCCGATGATGTGATTCGCGCCATGCTTGACCAGTTCAACGCTGAGTATAAGTCGCTTGACTTTGCCAGCTGCGAGGCCAAGATCAAGGAGCGCTATGGCGTGGAGATGTCCGATTACGACATCGTTAACCTTGCCTCGATTGTCGAGCGCGAGGGTCTCAACGCCGATCAGCGCGCGCATGTGGCATCGGTTTTCTATAACCGTCTGGCGGGCAAGCTCGATGGCCTGCGTTACCTCAATAGCGATGCGACCATGATGTACGTCACCGGCGGCGAGGTTACCGCCGACGACCTGCAGAGCGATAGCCCGTATAACACCTATAAGCACGAGGGCCTCCCGCCCACGCCCATTTGCTCTCCGTCGCTCGAGGCGCTCAAGGCCACCCTTGAGCCGACCGACTCCGATGACCTGTATTTCTACATTACGCAGGACGAGGAGTATTTCTCGAAGACCTACGAAGAGCATCAACAGTCTTGGAATTGATCATGAGGATTTTTAGCCCCAAACGATATGTTGCCTCGGTCGATCGCATCGACCTCGATACCCTCTGGGCCGACGGCAAGCGCGCCATTCTGCTCGACCGCGACAACACCCTGGTGCCGCGTGATACCGAGCAGGTTCCCGCTGCGGTCTCCGCCTGGCTCGAGGCCGCCCATGCCAAGGGCTTTAAGCTGTGCATGGTGTCCAACAACTGGCATCGCGACCAGGTCATGGCGTCGGCTCGTGAGTTGGGGCTCGAGGCCATCAGTCATGCCATGAAGCCGGCGCCATTTGCCCTCAAAGCGGGCCTTAAGCGTCTGGGCGCCACGGCCGACGAGGCCGTGCTGATCGGTGACCAGCTGTACACCGACGTATGGAGCGGAAACTTTGCCGGCGTTGACACTATTCTGGTCAAGCCGCAGGCAACCCAGGACCTGTGGTACACGCAGATCTTCCGTATCTTTGAGCGCCGGGCCCTGCGCGACCTTCCCTGCGAGGAATAGGTTTCGCCATGTCTCAGCACATCAAACACGGCTGCGACCATATCTTCTTTATCGGCTTTTTGGGCGCGGGCAA
>UQUG01000096.1 GCA_900544205.1 uncultured Collinsella sp. | reverse complement strand
ACTTGCAGCGACGGACCTCAGGACACTCTTACACCACGTCTGCGCGCGCGACCCGAACGCAACAAAAATGGCACCGAACGGACTGCTAAGTTTTCAACAGCCCTCCCCAACTGACCAAAAGCTTGCCGAGAGCTGGACGAAGCACTGTTGAAAACCCCATTTTTTTTCTCATGCAGAAGCTTTGCGCGGCAAGTGAGTAGACTTTTTCGAACTTGCCGTGCAGACCAGCCAAATTGCTTTATAAAGTCGCAGGTAGATAGCTTGTGGTAAAACGGCTTGGTCGCCAAAATGCCAAAAGTCTACTCACTTAGATTGCAGAGCGCCCCCCATTAGCTGCAATTCCAAGGTAGTTAGCACTTTTGGATTCAGATCGTCATACTGAACAAGAATTTGACTTGAGTTTTCAGGGACAAATGCACCATCGGCACACCAATAACAGTCACTGATATCGATAAACGGAATACCCGAGCGCGTGAGAGCCCGCGCAAAAGAGCTTCCACCCGTTCCGCGCTCCGCAACAACAGTGCAGTAAAGGCCCGCGTCCGCATGCTCGATCGAGACCTCCCCTGCCGGAAACGCTTTCCGTACAAGCGCCGCCAGGCCATCACGCGCCTCGCGAGCACGAACACGCACGCGGTTCACATGCCGCTCGTAATCACCCGATTCCAGCAAACGTGCCAAAGCGACCTGGTCAACAGAACTCACCGACGAGGCGTAGAAACCAAGGCTGCGCCTAAACCGCTCCATCAGCTCATCGGGCAACACCATGTACGCTAGACGCAGCGCCGATGACAGGCTCTTCGAAAACGTGTTGGTGTAGATAACCGACTGGGCGGCATCGATCGACGCGAGCGCGGGAATCGGCTTACCAGCAAGGCGAAACTCACAATCAAAGTCATCTTCGATGAGATACCGGCCCGGCTGCTCGGCGGCCCAGCTCAGCAGGGCATAGCGACGCGCAATGCTCGTCACAAGGCCGGTCGGATACTGATGGGACGGCATCAGGTGAAGGACATCGGTCCCGCTTTTCTGCAGAGTGCTCAAGTCCACGCCCTCATCATCCAACGGGATATGTCGAACTTTGCAGCCCATAGCCTGATAGATGCGCGTCAGGCGCAAATAGCCCGGGTCCTCAACGGCATACACCCTGTCGGCTCCAAGCAGCTGAACCAACATGGTATCGAGCAGCTGGGCGCCCGCACCGATAACAATGTTGTTGGGTTCGACATTCATGCCCCTCGTCCCACGCAGGTGGTGAGCGATTGCGCATCGTAGCCGAGCGGTGCCCTGTGCCGGTGCGGGCGAAAAGATCTCGCGCTCGTCTTCGGATGCCAGCGTCGCCCGCAGTGCGCTTTGCCAAAGCCGCGCCGCCTCCAAAGTGGAAGGAGAAAGTGCGTCGAATTGCTCGACCCGTCCATCAACATCATGTGCGTTAAGACCCGCAGGAGCGGAATCTCGATCAAGCTCTGTCTCAGCCAAAGGCAAAACCGGTGCATCCGGAAGCTCACAAGCGTAGTAGCCACGACGCGGCTTTGAGCAAATATAGCCCTCGGCAAGTAACTGGCTATATGCATTCTCGATGGTAATGACACTGATTCCCAGATGGCTGGCAAAGGCACGCTTAGACGGAAGATGCTCCCCCGCCGCAATGCGTCCAGCAACGATATCATCTCGAATTTGCTGGTAAACATACTCATAGAGCGATGCTCCGCCGCGTTTTTCCAAATTGTAGTCAAGCATGAGCCTATCACCTGACCTTATTAAGTCATTCAATCTGGTATTAGTCTGACCTTGTCATTATCTCGAAATCTGAGTATTTCGCCATACCCAGCTCCCCGATAGGATGTTCCGTCAAGCAATGCACATGCCAACCAAGGGAGCAATCATGGCAGAACAGACCAGCAAGGCCGATCGCGTCAAACTCAATCGCGAGCTCGCGCAGATGCTCAAGGGCGGCGTCATCATGGACGTCACCACGCCCGAGCAGGCACGCATCGCCGAGGAGGCGGGCGCCTGCGCCGTCATGGCACTCGAGCGCATCCCGGCCGACATCCGTGCCGCAGGCGGCGTCTCGCGCATGAGCGACCCCAAGATGATCAGGGGCATCCAAGAGGCCGTCTCCATCCCCGTCATGGCCAAGTGCCGCATCGGTCACATCGTCGAGGCGCAGGTCCTTCAGGCCATCGAGATCGACTACATCGATGAGTCCGAGGTTCTCTCCCCTGCCGACGATGTCTACCACATCGACAAGACCCAGTTTGACGTCCCGTTTGTCTGCGGTGCCCGCGATCTGGGCGAGGCGCTGCGCCGTGTTGCCGAGGGTGCCACGATGATCCGCACCAAGGGCGAGCCGGGCACGGGCGACGTGGTCCAGGCCGTGCGCCACATGCGCAAGATCCAAAAGCAGATCCGCGGCATTGTTGCCCTGCGTGACGACGAGCTCTTTGAGGCTGCCAAGCAGCTGCAGGTTCCGGTCGAGCTGGTGCGCGATGTCCACGCCACGGGCAAGCTTCCCGTCGTGAACTTTGCCGCCGGCGGCGTAGCGACCCCCGCCGACGCCGCGCTGATGATGCAGCTGGGTGCCGAAGGCGTCTTTGTGGGCTCGGGCATCTTTAAGAGCGGCGACCCGGCCAAGCGCGCCGCCGCCATCGTTAAGGCCGTGGCAAACTTCACCGATGCCAAGCTCATTGCCGAGCTTTCGGAGGACCTCGGCGAGGCCATGGTCGGCATCAACGCCAACGAGATCGAGATCATCATGGAAGAGCGCGGACGCTAGTCCAGCAGAAAGGATCGCACATGAGCGATTACGCAGACCAGACGGTCGCCGTGCTGGCGGTCCAAGGTGCTTTTGCCGAGCACGAGGCGAGGCTGTCCGAGCTGGGCGCACGTTGTATTGAGCTGAGGCAGGCGGCTGATTTGAAGCAGGACTTTGACCGTCTGGTACTTCCCGGCGGTGAGTCTACCGTTCAAGGGAAGCTGCTTGATGAGTTGGGCATGCTCGAGGAGCTTCGTGCCCGCATTGTTGAAGGCATGCCCGTCCTGGGCACCTGCGCCGGCCTGATTCTGCTGGCTCACGACCTTGCCGCCCATGACGATAAGGGCACGCCGCGTTTAGCAACCATGGATGTGCTTGTCGAGCGCAATGCCTACGGCAGACAGCTCGGCAGCTTTCGAACCAAGGGGCAGGTAGCCGGCATCGACGGTGAAGTGCCGCTGACGTTTATCCGCGCGCCCCGCATCGTCGAAGTGCACGGCGACGCTGAGGCCCTAGCCGAAGTCGACGGCCGTATCGTCGCCGCGCGCCAAGGCAACCAGCTCGGTGTTACCTTTCACCCCGAACTCGACGACGACACCCGCCTCCACGAACTGTTCCTACAAATGTAGGAAGAAGAGTAGAAACGAGCGTGGATTTTCGGACACATAACGAATGAGAGTGGATGATCTCCCACTTTGAGCTTGAATGCAGGCTCAAACCGGGAGATTATCTACTCTCGTGCTATGTAGTCGTTGGGGACGTTCTTAAACGACTAGTCAAACAAGAACGTCCCCAATGACTACCTTTTTGGCAAGTTTGAATCAAGGCAACGCCGATGTTTTGGTACCGACAGCGAAAACCCGCCAGAGCGAGGGAGGCCCTTTTGGGGCGAGATGACGCCATAGGTTGAGCATAAGTCAGACACTATGACCCAATCCGAGGGCACGGAAACGACAGGAGCCCCCGCTCGTGACCGCGGGTCGGGGCTGCGACAATGTTGTTGAAGTGCCAGAGGCGCAGCCGCGCCGCAACGACGTTGGGAGGCTCCCGTGCCTAGATATTCTACCGCCTTCGGAATGGACGTACACCTCAGGTCCACCACCGTCTGCGCGCTCGACGCGGAGACGGGCGAGGCCGTGACGAGGAGGTTCCGCGGCAACCCCTGGGGCGAGGTCGCGGAGTGGATGTCGGGCTTTCCCGGCCCGTCGCTCGCCGCCTACGAGAGCGGCTACCTCGGCTTCGCCCCGCAGAGGGAGCTCTCCGGGCTCGGCGTCGACTGCGTCGTCGCGGCCGTCTCCAAGGTCCCGAGGTCGGCGGCCGACCTCTCGTCCAAAAACGACCGCAGCGACGCGGCCAGGATGGCCAAGGCGATACTGTCGCACGACGTCACCCCGGTATGGGTGCCGTCCCCCGAGATCGAGGGGCTCAGGGACCTCGCCGCCGCCCACGACGCCGCGACCGCGAGGCTCGCGGCGGCGAAGCAGCGGCTCCTGGCGTTCCTGGCCCGCCGCGGCTACGCCTACGGCGGCACGACGCCGGCCGGCAACCCCCGGAAGTACTGGACGTACGGCTTCCTCAGGTGGCTCGACGGCATACACCCCGACGACGACGGCGGCATCCGGGCGCTCGCGGCGCTGAGGAACGAGGTCGAGGCGGCCGACGAGACGAGGGAGGCCCTCCTCGCCGAATACAGGGCCGCCGTCGCGGCGGGCCCCCTCTCGGCCGAGGTCGAGGCGCTCCAGTCGATCAAGGGGTGCGGGTTCGCGCTCGCCGCCGCCTTCGCGTCCGAGGTCGGCGACTTCTCGAGGTTCCGCTCCGGCAGGCAGGTGACGGCCTACTTCGGCCTCGCCCCGAAGCAGAGGTCGAGCGCGGACTCCGTGCGCCTCGGCGGAATCAGCGGGGCCGGCAACGCGCTCGTCAGGAGGCTGGCGGTCGAGGGGTCCTGGCGCTACGCCCAGGCCGGGCACCAGCCCAAGCTGATGCCCAAGGGCTCCGGAGTCCCGCTCGAGATAAGGATGCACGGGAGGAAGGGGTCCGAGCGCCTGCTCCGGCGACGCGAGGAGATGCTCGAGAGGGGCATGCCCCAGGCGAAGGCGAACGCCGCCACCGCCGCCGAGCTCGTGAGGTGGCTGTGGGCCCTCGGCACGATGTGCCGGGAGGCCGGCGAATAGACATAGCCCCCGTCCCGGCGAGCCGGGCAGCCTTCGGGGATACCCCCGTTCTCGCTGTGCGCGCGGCGACCGCCGCATGCGCGAAGTCAGACTAGGGGAACCCCGCCGAAGGAGAGGATTGCGGGCCGCCGGAGCGGTATCCGCGGATATGAGACTGAGCCGAAGGCGTCGACGACATGCCGGGGGCGG
>UQUG01000095.1 GCA_900544205.1 uncultured Collinsella sp. | reverse complement strand
AGCAGGCGCGCCTGCGTGGACTTGCCGGCGCCATCGACGCCCTCGAGCGTGATAAAGCTATGTTGAGCGGGCTCAAAAGCCATGGGCGCAGCCCCTTCCTACAAGGCGCGTAAATGCAGATATATCAACCAAGCCATGATACCCCAGCGTCCGGCGCGTCCCCAATGGCTAATGGTGCCTTTCCAAAGTTGCGGTGAAATAGGGACTGATTGAAGCTCTGAGACCGCCAAACAGTCCCTATTTCACCGCAACTTATGATGGGGAATTTTGTGCGCTGGGTATAATCGTCGTATTGCATTGAAATGTGGCGAAAGGAGTGGCAATGTCTCGGTATTGCGCCTCGTGCGGCAAGCTTCTTGCAGATAATGCCAAGTTCTGCACCTCGTGCGGTGCACCCGTTGAGCAAACAGCCGCGAGCGATAGCCAGCCCGCTTTTGAGCAGACCGGCTCCCTTGATACGCCGCAAGCCAAGGCGGACGACCCCCTCGCCTATCGCCCCGACCCCGCCGCAAGCCCCGCGGCCGTCGAGACCACGCAGCGCATACCCGTCGCGAGCGGCTCGCCCCAACAGCGGCCGGCTCCCGCATACGCGCCCGCCTCGCCACAGACCCCCGCTCCCAAAAAGAGCGGCACCGGGCCGCTTATCGCCGTTATCGTTGTGCTGGTGGCGATCATCATCGCCCTGGTCGTTTTCTTTGTGATCAAGCCTTTCGACAACGCCGCCACGCAGACGACTGCCGAGGTAGCTAAGCTGCACCATGACGTCGACGACGATGACCTAAAGCCTCTCGGCGATCCCAACAGCCTGTACGACGATGATGACGATGACGACGAGGATGGCGGCGAAGCAACGCTCTCCGAGCAGAACCTCTACCGTCGCCTGAGCGAATACTACGACCTGCTCGAAGACCTCGACAACTACGTCCGTGGCTGCGCACAGAACTTCAACGGCAGCTATCTGGAAGAGGATCGAACCACCCGTCAAAATCTCGCCGACGTCGCCGAGCGCACGGAGGACACCATCGAGCAGTATTACGACATCGTCGAGGACCTGGACGTCCCGACGAGCTCCAAGAACTACAGCTCCTGGAAGGACATCATCGCCCTGTATGACGACCTGGACCACCGCATTGACGCAATCTGTGATGCCTGGGAGATCAGCCTGAAATACGCCAAGCCTGCGGACCACAAGAATGAGATCGTGGCGCCGCTGTCACGCGACAACGTGGCGGGCACCAATGACAATAAGTACCGCCTAGACTTTGAGGAGCGCTATCCCGGCGCCAAACCCGTCGAAGTGAACTAGCGCTTTGTCGTTCCCGAGCCGGCAGTTAGGGACGTTCCTAAACTGCCGGCAGAAAAGAAACGTCCCTAACTGCTGGATAAAAAACGAGCGAGGATTTTGAGGTCCTCGCTCGTTTTTGTTTTAGTCAATGTTCCGACTGCGCCGCTACTTGTCGGCGGCCGCCTTCTTGGTGGTCGTCTTTTTCGCGGCAGTCTTCTTGGCGGTCGACTTCTTGGCGGTCGAAGTCTTCTTGGCCGCCGTCGTCTTCTTTGCCGTGCTCGCCTTGGTCGTAGTCTTGCGGCCGCGGGCGGGCTTCTTCTCCTTGGTCGGGCAGTCCATGTTCACGCAGATGCGCCACGGGCCGCGCGCCGTGTTGACCACCACGATGGGGGCGCCGCACTCGGGGCAGGTCTCACCCGTTGCCTCGAGCTTACCGCGCGCCGGCAGAGGATAGCTCACGCCGCAGTCATCGTAGTTGGTGCAGCGGATAAAGCGCTTGCCACTCTTCTCGCTCTTGTGCGCGATCAGGTCGCCATGGCGTCCGGCCTCGGCGCACACCTTGCACTCGCCCACCTTAAGGTCAGGCTCGTAGTTGGTGGGGCACATGGGGTTCACGCAAATCTCGAAGGCCTTCTGGGGGAACGGCTGGCACTTAATGCGCGGCGCGCCGCACTCGGGGCACACGGCTGCCTCGCCCTCGAGCGGGCTCACCTTGACGCCGCTCGGCACCGGATAGGTCACGTCGCAGTCGGGCCAGCCCATGCAGCCAATGAAGCTGCCACGGGTCTTGGCGCTCGTCTTCATAACCAGGTCCTTGCCGCACTTGGGGCAAGCGCCCACGCGCGCATCGGCCGTGACGGCGTCGCTGATGGCGTCGCCCAACTCCTGCGTGTGCTTGAGCAGCTCGTCGAGCACACCAGCCAGCAGCGCGCGCGAGTGCGTCACGACATGCTCTTCGGTATCCTCGCCGCGCTCCACACGGGTCATGTCGCCATCGAGCTCGCTGGTCATATCGGGGCTCGTGATGCGCGGGGCAAACTGCGTCAGTGCATCGATGATGGCGATGCCCAGCTGACTCGGCTCCACGGGATCGTTTTTGAGGTAGCGCACGGCGTACAGGCGCTCGATGATGCTCGCGCGCGTGGACTTGGTGCCCAGGCCGCGCTTCTCCATCTCCTGCACGAGCTTGCCCTGGCTGTAGCGCGCGGGCGGCTCGGTCTGCTTGGCCTCGAGCTTAATGTCGAACACATCGACCGTATCGCCCTGCTCCAGCGGCGGCATCTGCTCATCGCGCTTGAGTCCATACGGATACGCCTCGCGGAAACCCGGGGTCACGAGCACGTCACCCGAGGCCACGAACGGCTCGCCGTTGACGTCGAGCTCGAGCTTGGTGTTCTCGATGGTCGCAGGCCCCATAAGCGTCGCCAGGAAGCGACGGGCGATGAGGTCGTAGAGTTTGCGCTGGCCGCCGTCGAGCGTGGACGGATCGCCCTCGCCCGTGGGATAGATAGGCGGGTGGTCGGTGGTCTCGACCTTGCCGCGCGTGGGCTTCATGGGACCGGCGAGCACCTTTTTGCACACCGGCGCCAGCGCCGGGTTGATCTTTGCCAGGTCGCTCACCACGGCGCCCAAATCGAGCGTCGCGGGATACACGGTGTTGTCGACACGCGGGTAGCTGATAAGGCCCGCCATGTAGAGGGACTCGGCGATGCGCATGGTACGCGCAGGTGAGATGCCCTCGGCCGCGGCGGCAGCCTGCAGCGAGGTGGTCGCAAACGGCGTGGGCGGCTGCTGCTTGCGGGAGCGCTTGGTCACCGCGGCGACGGTTGCCGTCTTGGCACCGTCAACGTGACCGTACGCCGTCTCAGCAGCATCCTTGTCGGTAAAGCGCGCCGTCTTGTGCGCGATCTTAAAGCGATCGTCCTCGGCAGCGCCTTGCGCGGCACCCATGCCGCGAATCTGCCAATAGTCCTCGGGCACAAACGCCATGCGCTCGCGTTCGCGCTCGACCACCAGGGCAAGCGTCGGCGTCTGCACGCGGCCGGCGGAACGCACGTTGCCAAAGCCGCCAAACTTGGCGAGCGTCAGGTAGCGCGTGAGCACCGCACCCCAAATGAGGTCGATGTGCTGACGGCTCTCGCCGGCGTCGGCCAGGTTCTGGTCGAGCGAGACGAGGTTATCGAAGGCCTGCGTGATCTCGGCCTTGGTAAACGAAGAATACTGGGCGCGGGCGACCGGCAGGTCGGGCGCAACCTCGCGCACCTTGTTGAGGGCGTCCGAACCGATCAGCTCGCCCTCGCGATCGAAGTCCGTGGCGATGATGACGCTGTCGGACTTTTTGGCAAGGTTCTTGAGCGAACGAATGAGCTCCTTCTCAGCCGGTAGTTTGATGACGGGCGCCCAGGTAAGATAGGGCAGACTCTCGAGCTTCCAGCCCTTGATGGAAATACCGTCGGCAAGGAACGGCTTACGCTTGGTGTCGTACGGCGGACGAGCCAGGCCATCGGGCATGTCGGCCGGCAGCATCTCGCCGTCCTCGGTGACCGAATACCAGCCCAGCTTTTTATCGAACAGCACGCTGTCGCAAAAATCGGGCGCAAGGATGTGACCGGCAAGGCCGATCGTCACACACTCCTCGCCCTTCCACTCAAAACGGTAGATGGCGGTGTTGTACACCTTGTCCTTTTTGGGCTTACCCGTGGACAGCCGCTCGGCAATCTGACGCGCGGCGTCGTTTTTCTCGGCGATGATGAGCTTCAAAAGAGGCTCCTATCTCGTGTCTCTGCGGCTACGCCCGCCCGTATGGCGGCCGATTTACGCCCTTGCTTGCTCGATCTGCCCGATGAGCCAATCGCACCAGGCATCCATGCCCTCGCCCTTGCGCGCGCTCACGGCAAACCGCGGCGCCTGCGGATTGAGGTCATCGAGTGTCTTAGTATACCTATCCATGTCAAAATCGAAAGCCGGGGCCACGTCGACCTTATTGAGCAGCTGCGCGCCGGCGTGCTGGAAGATGCCCGGGTACTTGATGGGCTTGTCGTCGCCCTCGGGCACCGAGAGGATCATGATGGACAGGTTCTCGCCCAGGTCAAAGTCGACCGGGCAGACCAGGTTGCCCACGTTTTCGATAAAGATGACGTCGATATTCTCCAGGCCGACAGCTTGGTCGAACGCGTCAACGGCCTCCATGATCATGTTGCCCTCGAGGTGGCACAGGCCGCCCGTGTTGATCTGGATGGCGGGCATGCCGGCTTCCTTCATGGTGATGGCGTCGACGTCCGAGGCGATATCGCCCTCGATGACGGCACAACGCAGGCCAGCCTTGTCGCGCAGGCGCTCGTTGGTGCCCAGGATCGTGGTGGTCTTGCCCGAACCGGGGCTCGACAGCACATTGATCACATAGGTATTTGTCTCATTAAATCGCTGACGCAGCTGATCTGCCAGGCGCTCGTTGCGCGACAGAATCGGCGACGCGATATCAATCGTTTTCTCGGCCATACTTAGCGCTCCTTACTTTGGCCCCTTTATACCCCATCACTAGATGGCTAGCGGGCTAATCGTCGGGGGTTTCGATTTCGATACTCGCGATATCGAGCTCGCGGCCGTGCAGTAGGCGCACGTTGGCACCACCACACTGGGGACAGCGACAGTGGAAGCGATCGTGGTCGAAAACCTCGCCGCAGTCCAGACACTCGCTTTGTGGATGGACTTCCTCCACGGCAAGCTCGCAGCCGCGCGTGAGCGGGTCCTCGTCGCGAAACGTCTCCCACGCAAAGTCAAGCGCCTCGCGCACGACCTCGGTCATATCCCCGATACGCAGCGTTACCAAAACGGCGCGCGAGGCCCCCGCCCCACGCGCCGCGCGAATCACTGTATCGAGTATGCCGTTGACAATGCCAACCTCGTGCATACCGATTTACTCCTC
>UQUG01000094.1 GCA_900544205.1 uncultured Collinsella sp. | reverse complement strand
CCGTTGCCGCGCCCCGCAGTGCCCGCTTCCCCCGAGAACAATTATCAGTGCAGGTCAGAGCTGTGGCGTTTTGGGGCGTGCTTGACCTCCTGCAAAAAGCCTACTCACTTGGTTTTTCTGCTAGAAGACCGCCGCGAGGGAAGGCAGCTCCCTCGCGGCGGCTGACATTTGCCCAGATAAAACCTGCCAAAATAAACCTGTCTACTCTTTGAGCCAGAGCCGACACTAATTCAAATGGCGAAATCAAAGGGCGTTCTCTGCATGGAGGGCGCCCTTTTTTATCGCGGGATGTTTTGCGTGGCAGTCATGAGGCCCAGGCGGTTGCTGACGCCGAGCTTGCGATAGATGGCGTTGACATGCTTCTTGACGGTTGACTCGCTTATGAATAGCTCGTTTGCCATCTGTTTGTTCGTTTTGCCGTCGAGCATGAGCCGCATGACTTCGGCTTCGTGCGGTTGGATATTGTGTTATGTAATGAAAGCATTTAGCTGGTTTGTGTCTTCTGTCTGGGTGAGTTTAATGCCCCGAGGATAGAGGTTGGCGAGCGCGAGGCTCGCGTGCCGAGCGACTTCGAGCAGGATTGCGAGCTCGGTGTCGGTGAAGTCTCCGGCCGTGCGTTCACGAAACAGGGTGATGCTTCCTAGCGGGCTGTCGTTGTGCGCGAGCGTGGCCGTACAGCCAAAGTAGACGCCCTGCGGTTCCATCCATTTGCGATAGATGGGCGTGGCATCGCGTCGCTCGACGTCGACGAGGTCGAGGTCGCGGTAGACGCCGACCTTATGTAAGTCAAAGCTCCATGTTGTATAGTCCATCGCGGCGTAGCGGTTGTAGTAGTCGCTCAGTGCGCGGTCGTCCATTCCGCTGCTTGCGGGGTGGACGTAGCGTGGGGCATCACTGCCCGCTGCCTCGATCAGGTCGAACATGGCGATCCGATGGGGCACGAGCCCTGTCGTTCCCTCGAGGGTCTCCTTTTGCAGCTTATCGACACCGTGTGATGCGTGGATTGCAAGCGCGAGCTCGTTGAGAGCAGTCTAGGTCGTACTGTCCAACTCAATAGTCTGCTGATTATTGCATGGGGGCATAGGGCATCCTTTCCATTGTGGAACCCAGTATGTCATGTTCTCGGCCTGAATAGAACTTTAGGTCAGCGAATGGTATACCGTCGGTCGCTGAAAGGGGCTCGAGGGACCATTGAGAACATCTCGGTGCGGCCGCATCATGGTCTCGTCAAGCAAAAGCACCGAGATTTAGGAGCTTGAAATGAAGACCATTTACGAGAGCGAGTCTACGCCAAAGAAGGACGGATTCTACATGCCCGGCGAGTACGAAGAGCAGGAGCGCACCTGGATTTTGTGGCCGCATCGCTCGGATGTGTGGCGCTGTGGTGCCAAGCCGGCGCAAAAGGTCTTTACCGAGATTATTAAGACCGTTGCACGTTTTCAGCCCATCACTGTGGGCGTCAACACTGAAGACTTCCCCGCGGTGTGTGAGATCTTCGACGGCGTTGAGAACGTGCGCGTTATCCACATGGAGTACAACGACAGCTGGATTCGCGACCCCGGCCCGGCGTTTCTTGTCAACGACAAGGGGGACGTGGCACTCTCGCACTTCCACTTTAATGCTTACGGCGGTTTCATTGACGGCCTGTATTTCCCGTGGGACAAGGACGCTTCCATTGGCCTGCAGGTGGCACAGCTCGAGCAGGTTAACCGCTATCGTCCCGAGGATTATATCCTCGAGGGTGGCTCGTTTAACTGCGACGGCCAGGGCACCGTGGTGACCACCGAGATGTGCCTGCTCAATGAGGACCGCAACCCCCAGTACACCAAGGAGCAGATCGAGGAGAAGCTTGCCGAGTACCTGGGCATCGAGAAGGTCATTTGGATCAAGGATGGCATCGACCCGTTTGAGACCAACGGGCACGTGGACGACGTCGCATGCTTTAGTGCGCCCGGCGAGGTCTGCTGCATGTGGACCGATGATCCCAACCATAAGTTCTACAAGGAGTGCCAAGAGGCGTATAAGACGCTTTCCGAGACGACGGATGCCCGTGGCCGCAAGCTCAAGATCCACAAGGTGATTATGCCTGCGACCTCGGTATATATGACCGAGGAGGAGGCATCGACCATCGATCCGGTCGAGGGTGTGCTGCCGCGTACTCCTGAGGACGCCTTTGAGCCCAGCTACCTCAACTTCTTGCCCATCAACGGGGCGGTGCTGGTGCCACAGTTTGGCGATCCCAACGATGCCCAGGCACTCAAGGATATCCAAGCCGCCTATCCGGATCGCGAGGTCATCGGCATCATGACTCGCGAGGTTATTTACGGCGGCGGCAACATTCACTGCATCACCCAGCAGCAGCCCAAGGCGCGCTGCAAGTAGATGCGGTTGCAGGCACACGGGGTAGTGTCGATATGACCTGGGGCCCGCTGGCGCACACGCTGGCGGGCCCTTTTGCGTGCGGCGGGCAGCGTTGCACGCGGGCACTCGGGCCTAAGCGAGGGTACCAGGGGCCTTGCTTATCGTCGATAGTTGGTCTAGAATCGTCGATAGTCGATGATAGGGGGTAGCATGCAGCTTGTTGAAAGTGAGACCGTGGAGTTCAAGTGCACATTTACCCCTAAGCTGCTCAAAGCTGTGGTGGCGTTTGCCAATTCGAATGGCGGTACCTTGTATATCGGAATCGACGATTTTGGCAGCATCGTCGGCGTGGACGATATCGATGCCACCATGCTTCAATGCTCTAATGCAATAACCGATGGCGTGTATCCCGACGTTTCTGAAATCACGACGGTCTCCGCATTGGACATCGATGGCGCAGCGTTGGTGAAAATCGAGGTGGAAGCGGGTCCTCACAAGCCGTACTGCCTGTGCTCGAAGGGATTTGTTCCCGCCGGGGTATATCGGCGCCTAGGTCCTGCCAACGTGCCCATCGAGATGGCCCAGATCCGCTCGATGATCAAGCGCACCGACGGCGATTATTTTGAGACCGCGCGCTCTCATGAACAGAGCTTGACGTTTTTTGAAGCCGAGCGGGTCTTTAGGCGCGCGGAGATTACGTTTGACCAAACCTCTCAAAAGAATCTCGGCCTTATCGATGAGCTGGGCTTTTACACCAATTTGGCACTGCTAGTCTCTGACCAAAACCCCTTTGCAGTCCGCGCTGGCCTCTTCAACGACGACGCGTATACCGAGTTTATCGACCGTCAGGATGGCGAGGGCTCGATCTTCAGGCAGATAGAGGATATCGAACGGTTCCTCAATATATCGAACGCAACGCGTATGTACTTTGTGCCGGGAAGGCTCGATCGCATAGATAAGGACGACTATCCCCGCGAGGCTGTTCGAGAGGGAATTCTGAACCTGTTTATCCATCGCGACTACGAATCTTCGGTGGCGTCTCTTATCAAGATGAGCCGTACGGCGCTTGAATTTACCAATGCGGGAGGGCCGCAGCACATCAGCGTCGAGGAGGCGCTTGCGGGCGGCTCGGACGCTCGGAATCCAAAGCTGCAACTGCTCTTTTTGCGTCTGGGGATGGTTGAGGCGTTTGGAACGGGCCTCAAGGGGATCCGTGCGCTCTATGAGGCGGAAGGGTTGGAACCCGAGGTCTGCGCCTACCCTGCAATGTTTAGGTTGTCGCTGCCCAACGTCAACGCCGTGCGCAATTCCTATCTGACGCCTCGTGGCAATAGCGGTCCCAACTTGCGTGGGGATTACAGCGATTATGAGCAGCTCGAGCGGGAAGGGGCGCTGCCGCCCGATGTTTCGCAGGCGTTTGCATCCGTGCGAGCGCAGCGAGAGGGGCACGTGTCGATGAATGGCGACTGCGGCCACGAGGTGCGTGCCAAGCTCGTGGAGGAGCTTGGCTTTGATGTTGCGTGCAAGGCGTCCGCGATGCTACAGGATGTCTCGGACGAGCGACGTGGTGGATACGCTCGCACCTTGATTCGCTTTGCCCTTGAGCGGCCCCGCGGTTTTACGCGCCAGGATGCTTCGGACGCTCTGGGAACTGGGCGCGACGTGACGCTGCGGGTTATTAACGGTTTGCTTGAGGAAGGCGCACTCGTTAAAGAGGGGCGCGCTCGGGCGACGAGATATCGCGCTGTCGGGCAGGTTTAGGGACGGGCGGTCCGGCCCCCTGGGTTATTCCTGGGCAGAGACCAAGGGCCGGGTGCCCGGCTCGCCTTGATTGAAGGGGTACTTAGAGCGTGCCGCCGTACATGTAGACGATAAAGCCGTCACCGGTGTCTTGGCTGTGGTCCTCTAGGATGCGCTTCATGTTGAGGTGCTCGTAGAACTGCCAATCGGAGTTGCAGTCGCTCATCAGGAAGAATTTGGTGCACCCGGCTTTGGCGAGTTCGGCGCGCGCAAGGTCGATGAGCGCACGGCCGAGCCCCTTGCCCTGCCATTCGGGCACGATGATGATCAGGTTGAGCTGGCCCTGGGCATATTCGTTGCCCGTGGCAGCAAAGCGGTCGGCTGTTGCCTTCTCGCGGCTATCGCCAAAGAGCGAGCCTTCGAGTTTGGCATCGGCGGTCTTTGCCATCTCGGTTGCCTGGATAAACAGCTTGTCGTAACAGGGCTCCCAGATGGGATTGGTACGCGGCTTGCCGTCCTCGAAGATGCCGATGCAGCAGGCGGCGATAATGCGGCCCTCAGCCTCGGCGACGAGCGCGATGGGGGAGCGCTACAGCTGCATGGCAATGTTAAAGCGCGCGCGGAAATCGGCAGCTTCGACGTCGCCGCGGTTGCGCAGCGTGTTGCACCACAGCTGGTTGTAGATGGCGGCGATGCCGGCCAGGTCATCGAGCGTGGCGGCGCGCAGGGTTACGTTGTCAAGGCTCATGGAGGCTCCTTCCAGGTTGGGTCAGGCCACCTCTGAGTGTGACATGGCCGCAGGGCGCCCGCATCAATCATTCGGCAGACGAGCCCCGATACCTCGGGGACGGAGGGCCCTAAGAAGGAATGAGGGCGGATTTTCGGACACTTGCTCGATGAGAGTGGATAATCTTCCACTTTCGCCCGAAAAGCAGGCCAAAAACGGGAGATTATCCACCCTCATTCTGGGTAGTCGTTGGGGATGTTCTTAAACGACCAGTCATTAAAGAACGTCCCCAATGACTGCCCAAGGAATATCCCAGACTGCCGGCAGAGACGATATGAGCAGGACATAAAAACATTGAGAGCCCCTGCTGCATGAAAGACCGCG
>UQUG01000093.1 GCA_900544205.1 uncultured Collinsella sp. | reverse complement strand
ATCAGGTTTTTGGTCGTATAGGCGCTATTGAATGCATCGTAGGAAAGGCTCTGCGTCGCCACGTAATCGACAACGTCGGCAAAGCGCTGCTCGGCTTGGGCCGTCATGTAACCGTAGCTCATCATGCCGGCAGCAACCGAGAGCACTATCCCCAGCAGAGCGACAAGGAGCCATGCCCCTGCCGAACGATTGCCCCGCTCCTCTACGGCGTGGTCAGGCGCATCGATCATGACAGGCCCTCCATATTCAAAAATGGCGAAGGGTCATCAAAGTACTTTGACACTAGGCGTTCCATGGTGCCATCGGCAAGCATTTCTTGGTAGGCATGAGTGAGCTTGACGTCGATGCCGCGCGTATCGTTGATATCGAAAGCGGTGCCCAAACCGACCTCTAGCAACGGCTCATCCAAAATGCGATACGTTACGCCATAGTCTTTTTCGTAGGTGAGCAGCAAGGACTCATGCGCGGCGATAGCGTCGACCAGGCCCTCGACGAGCGCCGGGTTCAGATATGAACCGTCCGAAAAGCTGTAGAGCTCCTTGATCTGCGGAACGTTTTCATTTGTGCGGTTGAGCAAAATGCCCTCGGGCTTGGTGGTGGACTGAACCGCCACGATCTTATCCTCAAGATCGGCAAGCGTGTAGATATCGCTCTGGGGATCGACCGCGACCACCTGGCGGCTCGCAAGGTACGGGCCGGCCCAACGATATTCGTTTTCGCGACCCGTCATACTAAAGCTGCCCATGACACAATCGAGTTCGCCGCTCGCCAGCAGCTCTTTCTTCTTTTCCCAATCGATCATCTGGTATTTTGGCTTGTAACCAATGCGGGCCAAAGCCTCGGTTAATATCTCGACGTCCAGGCCAACGATATCGCCGTACTCGTCGGTATACACAAACGGTGGATAGAGGTCACTGCCGACGTTGAGCGTCTTAAGGTCGTCGTCCTTTACCTGCGTGGCGTCCGGGCCTTTTGATGCAGACACCGAGGCTCTGCCATTCGACCCGGAGCAGCTGGCTATCGCTACGACAAAGGCACTCGCCACTGCAAGCGCGACAAACAACGATATGGACACCGAGCGGCGAGGTCTTTTCATCGAGCTCCAGAAGATCCTGTTTACAGACTAAAATGCTGAAATAATAGCAAACAAAACCGGTCGATCGCCCAATGGTTACAGACGTTTTACCATGCGGGACCTTCCAGCCGGCTTGGCAGAAGGCCCCGCATGCAGTGCTCACTTACCGTGCATTAAAAACGTAGCGGTCCAAGCGGTCGCACGCTTCCCTTGCGCGCGAAAGCGGCAGCGCCAGATTCACGCGAATGTGGCAGGGCCCGTGGAACGGGCGGCCGTCCTGATACCCCACGCCCACGCGCGCCCCCTCGTCGAGCAGCCACTGAATATCGCGGCCATGCTCGCGGCACCACTCGGTGCAGTCCAGAAACACCATGTACGTGCCCTGCGGACGCGAATAGGACACGCCCTCAAAATGCTCGTCCACGTAATTGCAGAAGTACTCGATATTACCGGCAAGCACCTGGTTGAGCTCGTCCACCCACTCGTAGCCTTGCGGCTGATAGGCACCGATAAGCGCGTGCATGGAGAGGACATTCATCTCGTTGTAGTGAGTCTTGTTGGACACGGCGCACGCGCGATCGCGCAGTGTCTCGTTGTAGATAATGTGGTAGCTGCCGACCAGACCCGCCAGGTTAAACGTCTTGCTCGGCGCATAGAGGGCAACCGTGCGCATGCGGGCATCCTCGCTCACCGACTGCGTCGGGATATGCTTGTGTCCCGGCAGGATGATATCGGACCAAATCTCGTCCGAGATCACCACGCAATCGTGCTGGCGATAGATGTCCATGGCGCGCTCTATCTCGTCGCGCTCCCATACGCGCCCGCAGGGATTGTGCGGCGAGCAGAACACCGCGGCATGGATGTGGTTTTGGGCGAGTTTGCACTCCATGTCCTCAAAGTCCATACGCCACACGCCCTGGTTGTCGAGTTTAAGCGGGCTGTGGACAATGCGATAGCCCGCGGCCTCGATGGACTTGGTAAAGCCGATGTAGGTGGGGCTGTGAACCAGCACCGCATCGCCCGGCTGGACATACGCGCGCAGCGTCGACACGACACCGCCCAGCACGCCGTTTTCGTAGCCGATATGCTCCGGCGCCAAGCCCTCAACGCCGTTGCGGCGGCTCTGCCATTCGATGATGCGGTCGAAATACTCGGGGCGCGGATTGAAATAGCCGAACATGGGGTGCTGGGCACGCTGAATGATGTGCTCCTGGACCGTGGGCACCGTGGCAAAATTCATGTCGGCCACCCACATGGGAATGCGGTCGAAGCCCTCGTCGGGTGCGTTCGGAGCCATACCGGGGATCTCGCCCCAGGAGTCAACGGCGATGGAGTCCATGCCGTGGCGGTCGATAAGCGAGCTAAAGTCGTATTTCATGCTGAACTCCCGTGCAAAGTGATTGTTTTGGTAGGCGTTATTGTCCACCAGCGTGGGCGGTTTTGGCGCGGGGTTTGGCGCTTAATTTGACGGGTACGGACGAATGGCTGGTTAGTCTTGCGCGTCGTTGACGGCAACTACGGTTAGCTGGGTTTCATCGACCGCAAACGATATGTCGAGCCCGGCGTAAGCCAAGTGATAAACGCGGTTTGGCTCGTGCTTGCTGCCTGCGCGGCGTGGATCTTGGCGAAGGACCTCGACCAAGCCGGGGAGCTTTGCGGGCGGGACCATATCCTGCAGCGCCTGCGGGAACTCGACGTCGAGCTCTTGCCACGGAGCATCCTCAATCCAGCCGCCCGTCGCATCCGGGTGACAGTCGGCAAATGGAATGTAAGGCTTGATATCGTAGATGGGCGTGCCATCGCGCAGGTCGGCCCCCAACACATGGATGATGGGGCCATCGTCGGTAAGCTCCACGCGATCAAGCTTGACGCAGGTGAGCCCGATGGGATTAGGGCGAAACGGACTGCGCGTGGCAAACACTCCCACACGTTCGGCTCCGCCCAGACGCGGCGGGCGCACGGTTTTCGACCATTTTGCGTTGGTGCCGGACCTGTCCTGCGTTTTAGCGTCGACGGCAATATCCTTAGCCGTGCCGCCGGTCGTTCCGTTTTCGAAGCGCCACAGCAGCCACAGGTGAGAGAAGGAGTCCAGGCCCTCAACCGCTGCATTGGAGGCAAATTCCGGCTCAAAAAAGATTCGTCCCTGCAGATGGGGCGCCAAAAAGCTGTTGCGCGGAATGCCGAACTTCTGCGGCAGGTCGGTATGTATGCGTGCGATAGGTTCCATGCCGGTCATTGTACGGCATGGAGGCGTGGAGCGTTGCGCGCAATTCTTCGCCGCGGTCCCCCGTCGTGCAACCAACGGTTGCTTGGAAGGGCGCCTGCCGCCGCGTATGCTTAAGCCATCAACCAGCAGAAAGGAGCCGCTATGGCCTTTGCAGAAAAGCTCATTGCTGTCCGTCGCGCCCATCACCTTACCCAAGAGCAGCTTGCCGCTAAGCTCTTCGTCACACGCCAGGCCATCAGCCGGTGGGAGCGCGGCGAGGTCACACCGGGCATCGACATGATGAAGCTCATCGCCGCCGTAACCGGAGAACCGCTGTCCCACCTGCTCGAAATGCCTGAGCACTATTGCCAGAGCTGCGGCATGATACTCACGCCCGACGACTGCGGCACCGATGCCACGGGCACCGCGACCGATCATTACTGCAAGTGGTGCTACGACCACGGCAAGTACACCTATGACACCACCATGGAGGCAATGATTGAGGATTGTGCCCCGCGCCTGGCACAAAACACCGGCATGTCGCTCGACGAAGCCGTCTCGCTCATGGGCGCCGTCCTGCCGCAACTGGAGCGCTGGCGCACCGTGCAGGAAAACGAGGCGCGCTACGGTGCCGAGGCGCGGGCGCGCTACGGCGATGAGGCTATCGATGCAGCAAACGAAGCGTTGCTGGACATGGACCCCGAGACATGGAACGACATGAAGGAACTTGAACGCGCTATTCTGGGCCAGCTCTCGATTGCCATGGGCATTGGCGACCCAGAGAGCAACGAGGCTCGTAAGCTTGTCGCGATGCATCGTCGCTGGATTGCTCTCAACTGGGGATGCGAGCCCCAAGACGAGGCGTACCTGGGCCTCGCCCACGGTTATCTTGCCGACCAGCGCTTTGTTGACTACTACGACAAGCCCTGAGCCACCGGAGCCACGGCGTTTCTGGTCCAGGCCATCGAGTCTTCGTTGACGCGCGCATAGACCGCGGCGGCTTTGGGTATTTCAATCAAAACCTCAACCGATTGGAGACCTATGGCTACTAATCACGAGCTCGCGCTGTACGTTATGACCGGCTGCCCGTATTGCTTAAAGGTCAAGCACTTTTTGGCCGATAACGGCGTGACCATTCCCGAGCGCAATATCTCGACCGATTCCGATGCCGAACAGATACTCATCGCCGTCGGCGGAAAACGCCAGGTTCCCTGCCTGTTCATCGACGGCAAACCACTCTACGAATCGAGCGACATCATCGCGTGGGTGCAGGAAAACCTGCTCTAGTACGCACGCTCTGTCCGTCCAGGGCCCCAACCCATACGACCCAAACATGTACACCAGCATCCAAAGTCGACATTTTTCGACATCTTTGGATGCTGGTGTACAGCTTTTGCGGGTAGTCATCGGGGACGTTCTTAAATGCCTAGTCGCTAAAGAACGTCCCCGATGTCTAACTAGCCGCGGAAGCGGGCTGCGGATGCGAGCGGTTGCTCGCGGAAGACGCGGTCGACGGCGGCGCGGTATTCGTCGACCTTCTTGGTCTTGCGCACGATCTTATGGACGGTGGCGGGATCGGCGAAAGCGCACTTGGCGTAGAACCACCACTCCTTCATGCGAAAGACCGCGTTGCCGCCAATCTCTTCTGCATAGGCCGCGAACAGCGTGTCATGGAAACGTTGCAGCTCGGCGACGGTGGCGGCAGGGCCGCCGTTTACCATGCGTGCCAGCGCAGGGTTTGCAAGCAGACCGCGGCCCAGCATTACATGGCGCGTGTCGGGATAGGCAGCAACCAGCGCATCCATGTCCTCGAGGTCAAAAATGTCGCCGTTATAGGCTACCGGGAACGGCGCCCGCTCAAGCGTCTCGCCATAATACTCTTTGCGCGGCGAGCCCGTATAGCGATCCTTTTGCACGCGCGGATGCACGATCAGCTC
>UQUG01000092.1 GCA_900544205.1 uncultured Collinsella sp. | reverse complement strand
ATGAACGCCGAGCGCATGTACAACTCTGCGCAGCGCCTCGAGATGCCCCCGTTCCCTAAGGACAAGTTCGTTGAGGCCGTCAAGCAGGTCGTTTCTGCCAACGCCGCCTGGGTTCCGCCCTTCGGCTCCGGCGCGACCCTGTACGTGCGTCCGTTTATGATCGGCTCCGGTGACGTGATCGGCGTGGCTCCCGCTCCTGAGTACACGTTCCGCATTCTCGTGACCCCGGTCGGTCCGTACTTTAAGGGTGGCCTCAAGCCCGTCAAGTTGCGCGTTTCCGAGTATGACCGTGCCGCACCGCATGGCACCGGCAATATCAAGGCCGGCCTGAACTACGCCATGTCCCTCAAGCCCACGATGGAGGCCCATCGCGAGGGCTATGCCGAGAACCTGTATCTCGACTCCGAGTCCCGCACCTATGTCGAGGAGACCGGTGGCGCCAACGTCCTGTTCGTGAAGGAGGACGGCACCCTCGTCGTTCCGCAGTCGCACACCGACTCCATCCTGCCCTCTATCACCCGTCGTTCGCTCGTTCAGGTTGCTCAGGACCTGGGCATGACCGTTGACCAGCGTCCCGTTGAGTGGGCCGAGGTCAAGGCCGGTACCTTTGTCGAGTGCGGCCTGTGCGGCACCGCTGCCGTCATCTCCCCGGTGGGCGAGATCGACAACAAGGTTTACGGCGCCGACGAGACCGTGGCCTTCCCGGCTGGCTGCACCGAGATCGGCCCCGTGATGAAGAAGCTTCGCGAGACCCTGACCGGCATCCAGTCTGGTGCTGTCGAGGATAAGCACAACTGGGTTTACACCGTCGCGTAATTAGCCTTTCCTGTCCGGGCAGAGAGTAAGCTCCCTCCCGGCGCGTCCTCGGACATGCAAGAAGCCCTCGCTGCGCACTTCGTGCGGCGAGGGCTTCTTGCGTCCTGCGGAGTGCGCCGGGAGGGAACTTGTTCTCTGCCCTGCGGGTTCGGCGATGTCACAACGGGCAATGATTAATCTGAATAAAGATGGTGCGCGGCCTTTTAGGCCGCGCTTCTGCTTTGCTTCGCGCCATGTGGGGGTGGTGGCGACGTGCATTTTTGCGAGTATTCTGCAATCGAAGGCCCCTGCATATCGACCTCGGGCAAAAAATCGGGATTTCTCGATGTTTTCTACGGATGATGGTCGGGGTTATGGGCTGACAGCGTTTGATTTGCAGGGATATTTGCGCTCTTTAGCATTTATTGCGGTACCCGAAGCTCTTGGTTATGTTGAATACTCCTAAAAATGCACGGCGCTTAAAGGGGGACCTTCGCGAGAAAGGAAACCGCCCCGTCGAAGTATGCATTCGACGGGGCGGTTTATGCATTTGGCCGATTAAGGATGCGCTGCCAAACTACTAGAACTTGACGGTCGGGGCCTGGCGGGCTGCTTCGGCGGCCTCGAAGCCCTGGCGCTCCTTAAACTGGAAGATGCCGGCAAAGATGACAGCCGGGAACGTCTGAATGGCGTTGTTGTAGCTGAGCACGCAGTCGTTGTAGCTCTGGCGTGCATAGCTAATCTTGTTCTCGGTATCCTCGAGCGATGCCTGCAGCTGCGTAAAGTTGGTGTTTGCCTTAAGATCGGGATAGGCCTCGGCTACGGCGAAGAGCTGGCGCAGCGCACCGGTCAGCACGTTGTCGGCTTCCATCTTGGCCTCGGGCGTGGTGGCCTTGACGGCGGTGTTACGCGCGCTGATCACGGCGGAGAGCGTCTCCTGCTCGTGCTTGGCGTAGCCCTTGACGGTCTCGACCAGGTTGGGGATCAGGTCGTTGCGGCGCTGCAGCTGCGTATCGATGTTCTGCCAGGCGTTATCGATGCGGTTACGCTTGGTGACCATGTTGTTGTAGATGCCGGCGATGGCGCAGACAATCACAATGACAACAACGATGCCGATGATGACGGTAATCATGATGTCTCCGTTTCGAATGGCCGCGGCGGCATGCGCCAGCTGCCGTTGGTATAACGCTACTAGTATACCCGCAACGTTTTGCCGTGCCGAACTTTCCGGTAAGCGTTATGTTTTCGGTAGGGTTGGCACCGGGGCAAAGCGCGCGAGGTACAGGTGTAAGATATGCGACAGATTGACGAGTGTTGTCTTTGCCCTGAGGATGGCGATACCAGTGGACCTTCGCATTAAGAAAACCTACCGCGCCCTGTTCGATGCCTTCACCGAGCTTCTCGAGGAGCATCGTTTTGAGGACCTGACGGTTGCCATGCTGTGCGACCGCGCCATGATTCGCCGCACGACGTTCTACAAGCATTTTCGCGACAAGAACGATTACTTTGCCTTTTATATCGATGAGCTTATGTCGGGCTTGCCGCAAAAACAGCCCGATGAGGCCGGCGCGGTATCTGCCGAGGACGTGCGCGCGCTTCGACACGCGATTTTGGACGATGCCATGGATTTGATTCTGACGCACGAGCGGCTCATGGATAACATTTTGGCAAGCAGCATGTCGGGCATGTTGACCAACGTTATTTGCGACCGCATTGCTCGCTCCATCCGCGAGCGTGTGATGAACGTGCTTGCCGAGGATGCCCTGGCCCCCGTGTCACTCGAGACGACGTCTGAGTTTGTCGCCGGCGGTATTATTCGACTTTTCACGATATGGTGGGAATCGGGCCACGATCTGGAGCGTCGACCTGAGATAGCCGACGTGGTCGATGCACTGTTCGAGCGGACCATGACACCGGTGAATCACTAAAGTGGCGGAGAGAGGGGGATTCGAACCCCCGGAACGCTCTCGCGCTCAACGGTTTTCAAGACCGCCGCATTCAACCGCTCTGCCATCTCTCCGTGAGTCGTAATGATAGCATCGTTTTGAATTTGCAACAGGGAAGGCGAACGATGACGATCACCGAAATCGACGAGAAGTTCATGCGCGAGGCGCTGGCGGAGGCGCGAGCCGCCGCGTCGGTGGGCGAGGTGCCCATCGGAGCCGTGGTGGTGCGCGCGGGCGAGATTGTCGCGCGGGCGCATAATCGTCGCGAGCTCGACCAGGATCCTTCGGCTCATGCCGAGTTCGCGGCCCTGTGCGCTGCCGCCCAGGCGCTTGGCCGCTGGCGCCTTTCCGATTGCACGGTTTACGTGACGCTCGAGCCATGCTGCATGTGTGCGGGCCTTATGGTCAACGCGCGCGTGGGGCGCTGCGTGTATGGCGCGGCTGATGCCAAGGCGGGCGCGTTGGGTTCGCTGTATGACCTGAATGCCGATTCGCGCCTGAATCATCGGTTTAACGTTAATGCCGGCGTGCTGGCGGATGAATGCCGCGAGCTGCTGAGTAGCTATTTTGGCGGTCTGCGCGGAGCGGGCGGCGCTGGTTGCGGTTGTGGGGCCGATCTTGAGGCACATGCCGCTCATGCCGAGGCGCTCGCGTGTGCCGAAGAGGATGCTGGCACGGCGGTTGATTTTGGCCCCGTGCAGCGCCGGCCCCGCCGTGTGCTGCTGGCGATCGACTCCTTTAAGGGCAGCGTGTCGAGTGCGCAGGCGGAGGCGGCGGTTGCCGAAGGCGTGCGCCGTGTGTGGTCCGATGCCCAGGTGGCCGCGTTGCCGCTGGCGGATGGTGGCGAGGGAACGCTCGATGCTATCGCCGCGTGCGGCGGTGAGATTGTGACCTGCGAGGTGGCAGATCCCTTGGGCAAGCGCACGTCTGCCCGGATGCTGGTTGATATCGAGCACGAGTCGGCTGTTATTGAGATGGCCGAAGCCGCAGGCATCGGGTATTCACCTTGCACGGAGTCGTCGGCGCTGGCTGCTACAACCTATGGCGTGGGCGAGCTCATGCTTCGCGCGGTTCGCATGGGCGCAAAGACTATCTATATTGGTTTGGGCGGCAGCGCCACCAACGATGGCGGCGCCGGTATGCTGCAGGCGCTGGGCGCCCACCTTGTCAATGAACACGGCTGCGATATCGTTCCCGGTCTTGCAGGCCTTGAACACGTGGCGAGTATCGATGTGGCGCCAGCGCTTCGGACGCTGAACGGCGCACGTGTCGTGGTGCTTTCCGATGTCGAGAATCCGCTCGTGGGGCGTCGAGGCGCACTGGCGGTGTTTGGCGGGCAGAAGGGCCTGCCGGCGGATGATGTCGAGGTGCTGTGCAGATACGACGGCTGGATGGTCGGCTACGGTCGCCTGCTCGATGCGGCAATTTTCGAGGCGCGAGCCCAGGGGTTGTTGCGCGCGCCCGAGGGTGTGCGGACATTTGGTTCGGTGCTCGGTGTGCCCGGTGCCGGTGCCGCCGGCGGCCTGGGTGCCGCGCTGTTGGCGCTCGGCGCGGAGCTGCGTTCGGGCGTGGAGACGGTGCTCGATCTCGTGGGATTTGACGAGCGCGTGCGCGATGTCGACCTGGTCATTACAGGCGAGGGCAATATGGATGAGCAATCCGCCGCCGGTAAGGCGCCGGTGGGCGTGGCGCGCCGTGCCAAGCGGTGTGGCAAACCGGTGGTCGCCGTCGTGGGCGGTCGCGCCGTCAACCTGGATGCGGTGTGTGAGCAGGGTATTGACTTGGTTTTGCTGATTTGCCGCAAGCCCATGGGCCTGGAACAGGCACTCGATCCGCAAGAAGCCACAACCAACTTGATCTGTGCAGGCGAGTCAGCCGCCCAAGCCTATGACCTCGCTCGCCTCTAAAACCCATCCCCTCGATAAGTTGCGGTGAAATACGGAGTGTTTTTGCCTTTAAGGGGCCGATTCAGTCCGTATTCCACCGCAACTTCGTGAATTGCCATCCGAGGCTGGTCGACATGGGTCTCGAGCCGGACCGTTTGCCACGAAATGCGGCCATCTACTACGTTTGACCGAGCTACCCCGACCATCCCGGATTTTGTGAAATTAAAACTGCAGGTAGACGGCTTGCCGATTTTCGAAAAAGCCGGCTATGGTTGACCCCCGCGGCCTAAACGTAGTAGATAGGCCCTTTTCGTGGCGCAGCGTCAGACCAGTCTATTTGGGACGGGGCTATTTTGTGGGTTGTGGGGGATAAAGATTGCCGACGGTTTTATCCTGCCGAACTCCTTTGATGGCGCGAATGGTTCGATTTGACGACCGAGTGGCAACCTGACGCGGAATAGTGGGTCGTTTAAATTGCTACAATTTTAAGTATATTGCGATGTCCCGCCTTGCGTTTCTGCGCGGGGGGTGTTCCTATAGTTTTGTCAACTGGAAAATGCTCTCCGTGCGACCGAATCGCGGCATGCTGACGCCAAGCCATTAGGCCGG
>UQUG01000091.1 GCA_900544205.1 uncultured Collinsella sp. | reverse complement strand
GGCACTTCAACATCATTGTCGCAGCCCCGACCCGCGGTCACGAGCGGGGGCTCCTGTCTTTTTAGTGCCCTCGGATTGGGTCATAGTGTCTGTCCGTCCTCTGCCTGCGGCGCTTTCCATTGTTGGTGCAGAGGGCGCTTTGCCTACTCTGGCGGGCTTTCGCTGGCTTATGCTCAACCTGCGACGTTTCCATTATTGATACAAAGGCCAGGTTTGTTTGAACCAAAAAGGGGAAGTTGCGGTGGAATAGTTCCTGTTTGGCCGTCTTGAGGGGTTAAACGGGAACTATTTCACCGCAACTTATCGATGGCGTGTTTGGTTGGTGCCAGTTGATTGCTTGGGCGTTGGGGAGGGTCTGCTCCGTTATAATCGCCTAGAACATTAAATGGAAACGGGACGGGAGCCATATATGCGCCAGGGTTTCGACAACGCGAAGTATATCGAGCTGCAGGCTGCTCACATTAAGGAGCGCATCTCGCAGTTTGGTGGCAAGCTCTATTTGGAGTTTGGCGGTAAGCTGTTCGATGACTATCATGCGAGCCGCGTGCTGCCGGGTTTTGAACCGGACAGCAAGTTCCGCATGCTCAAGAGCATCGCCGACGATGTCGAGGTTATCATCGCGATCAACGCGAACCACATCGAGAAAAACAAGGCTCGTGGTGACCTCGGCATTACCTATGACGAGGATGTGCTGCGCCTGGTTGACCTGTTCCGCGGCAACGGCTTTGCTGTCGCGGCTGTGGTCATCACCCAGTACGCCGGCCAGCCTGCTGCCGATGTGTTCCGCAACCGCCTGAACGCGCTCGGTATTCCCGCCAAGCTGCACTATCCCATCGAGGGGTATCCGCACGATGTCGATCTGATCGTGTCCGACGATGGCTACGGCAAGAATGAGTTTGTCGAGACCACCCGACCGCTCGTCGTGGTCACTGCCCCCGGTCCTGGCTCGGGCAAGCTTGCCACCTGCCTGTCTCAGCTCTATCACGAGCACAAGCATGGCACGGCCGCCGGCTATGCCAAGTTCGAGACCTTCCCGGTCTGGAACCTTCCCCTCACGCATCCGGTCAACATCGCCTACGAGGCGGCCACGGCAGATCTCGACGACGCCAACATCATCGACTCCTTCCACTTGGAGGCCTATAACAAGACTACGGTCAACTACAACCGCGACGTCGAGGCCTTCCCGGTGGTCCGTGCCCTGATGGAAAAGATCCTGGGCAAGAGCCCCTACCAGAGCCCCACGGACATGGGCGTCAATATGGTCGGCTTTGCCATCACCGATGACGATGCCTGCCGCGACGCTTCCAAGATGGAGATTGTCCGCCGCTACTTTACCGCGGTCGAAAATGTGCGCCGTACCGGCGTGGGCGATGAGCAAGTCGACCGTCTCAAGATTATTATGAAGAAGGCCGGTATCGACAAGAACTACTCGCCGGCGCGCTCGGCCGCCCTTACCAGGGAGCAGCTGACGGGTGGCCCCGTAGGCGCCATGGTCATGCCCGACGGCTCCGTGGTGACCGGCAAGACTTCCACGCGCCTGGGCGCCGCGAGCTCGCTCATCATGAATGCACTTAAGCATGTCTCGGGCGTTGACCTCGAGCTCGAGGTCATTAGCGATGAGGCGATCGAGCCTATCAGCAAGCTCAAGACACATTTCCTGGGTAGCAAGAATCCGCGCCTGCACACCGACGAGACGCTTATGGCGCTCTCGATTACCTCGGCAACGAGCGAGACGGCGGCTCGCGTCCTTTCGGGCCTGGAGCAGCTGCGCGGCTGCGATGCCTTCTTTAGCGTGATCATCTCGCCGACGGACGAGACGGTGTTGCGCAAGCTGGGCATCAACGTGTGCTGCGAGCCTAAGTTCGAGCGCCGTGGTTTCTTCCACCGCTAAGCCTGGATAAATTGGTCCGAAAGGGGCACATCGGGTATGCATTCGGTGTGCCCCTTTTATCAACAAAGCTACCGTTTAACCTAAAAATAGCCCGCTTACCTGCCTATAAGCGATTTGGGCGGTATACAATAACCCCAATTGTTTCATCCTTTTGCGGGGATGCCGCATGATGGATGTTGCCGGCCATCATGGGGTGTGCCGGTCGCGCACGGTGCAAGTGATGCCCGTGCTCGGTTTGAGGAGGCTGCCATGGCTGGCAAGGGTCGTGCGAGTGTCAACGATATGAAGCGTGTCGAGGTACAGGTGCTGATGGAGATCGCACAGCTGTCCGAAGACAACGGCGGATTTTATGGCTTTTCGCGCAAGACGCTTGCCGAGCGTGTGGGGGTGTCTCCGTATCGCGCCCGCGCGGCAATTGAGCGCTTGGAATCCGAAGACATCATTGAGGTCGTCTCGCGCTACAGCGACGACGGCGGCCAGCTCGCAAATGGTATTTGTCTCACGGAGCGTGGCGAATGGTATCTAGAGGGCATCCGTGCCGGTATGCTCGTGCAGGACTTGATCAAGGATGAAGTCGCCGATCGATAACAACGCGTATTCATAGTGGAAACGACGCCGCCTGGGCAACCGGACGGCGTTTTGTTTCGAGATTGAGAAATGCAAGCACTTTGGTGAAAAATGACGAGCTGCTTCTTTCTCGAGTATTACAATGGAGACCCGTAAGATGTGTATGGACAACTTCTACGGGAAGCGCAGGTAACTCAATATGACCAAGCATGTGTTCGTAACCGGTGGCGTGGTTTCGTCCCTAGGCAAGGGTATTACCGCGGCCTCATTGGGCCGTCTGCTCAAGTCACGCGGCTACAAGGTAACGATGCAGAAGGCCGACCCGTATCTGAACGTCGACCCCGGTACCATGAGCCCGTTCCAGCACGGTGAGGTCTTTGTGACCGAGGACGGCTACGAGTCCGATCTGGACCTGGGCCACTACGAGCGCTTTATTGACGAGAACCTGACCCGCGATTCTAACTTTACGACGGGTGCTATTTACAAGAGCCTGATTGCCCGCGAGCGCCGCGGTGACTTTTTGGGCGGCACCGTCCAGGTGATTCCGCACGTTACCAATGCCATCAAGGACAAATTCCGCCGCATCGAGGAGCAGACCGGCTCTGACGTTGTCATTACCGAGCTGGGCGGCACGATCGGCGACATCGAGTCGCAGCCGTTTGTCGAGGCCATTCGCCAGTATCGCAAGGAGGCCGGCCCCGAGAACGTATGCTACATCCACGTGTCGCTCGTTCCCTATATCGCCGCCGCCCACGAGGTCAAGACCAAGCCGACGCAGCACTCCGTCAAGGAGCTCCGCAGCTTTGGTATCCAGCCCGACATTATCGTTCTGCGCTCCGACCACCATATCGACGATGCCATCCGCGGCAAGATCGCAAGCTTCTGCGACGTCGACACCGACTGTGTCTTTACCAACGAGGACTGCGCGAGCATTTACGATGTTCCGCAGCTGCTTGCCGAGCAGGACTTTGACCTGCGCATTTGCGAGCGCCTGGGTCTGGACCCGCGTGAGCGCGACATGAGCGAGTGGAACGAGTTCCTGCGCAAGCAGAATCACGCCAATCATCACGCCGACAAGGTGAAGATCGCCGTCGTGGGTAAGTACACGCAGCTGCCCGATGCGTACCTGTCGGTTATCGAGGCCCTGCACCATGCGGGCGTCTTCTACGATCGCCATGTGGACGTCCAGCTGGTCGACGGCGAGAGCCTCGACGAGCAGAATGTCTCTGAGGTTTTGGGCGACGCCTCGGGCATCCTGGTCCCCGGCGGCTTTGGCAAGCGCGCCCTGGAGGGCAAGATCCTCGCGGCCGAGTTCGCCCGTGAGCACAAGATTCCGTATCTGGGCATTTGCCTGGGTATGCAGGTGGCCGTGTGCGAGTTTGCCCGCAACGTCGTCGGCCTTGCCGGCGCCAGCTCCTCTGAGTTCGATCCGGACGGTCCGTTTAGCGTAATCGACCTGATGAGCTCGCAGGAGGACGTGACCGAGAAGGGCGGCACCATGCGTTTGGGTGCCTATCCGTGCAAGCTCGCCGCCGATTCTCTCGCGCGTGAGGCATATGGCGAGGAGCTCGTCTACGAGCGTCACCGTCACCGCTTTGAGTTCAACAACGCCTTCCGCGACCAGCTCGAGGAGGCTGGCCTGGTTATCTCGGGTCTTTCGCCCGACGAGCGTCTGGTCGAGATGGTCGAGCTGCCGCGCGACGTGCATCCGTGGTATGTGGCCACCCAGGCTCATCCCGAGTTCAAGAGCCGTCCGACCAACCCGCAGCCGCTGTTCCGTGAGTTCGTGCGTGCCTCGATCGGCCAGCATGAGGGTGTCGACCGCCTGCAGGTGACGCCCATGAACCTCGCTACGGACTAAAGGTGCCGGCGAATAAGGAACATACCGAAGCTACTCCCTCGTCGCTCGCCGTGGCGGCGGGGGAGTATCTCGATTACCTCGCGGTCGAGCGGGGTTTGGCGCGCAACACGATTGCGGCCTATCGTCGTGACCTGACGACGTACTGCGCCTATCTGGAGCGGGCGGGTATTGTGTCTTTTGAAGAGGTGACTCGTCAGGTCGTGGAGGGCTTTGTCGCCGACCGCCGCGACGGAGGCTATTCCGATGCCTCGGTGGAGCGCGCGCTTGCGGCCGTGAAGGGCCTGCACGCCTTTTTGGTGCGCGATGGGGCCGTGGCCCAAAATCCGACGGCGGCGCTGCGTCTGCCCAAAAAAGCCGATCGCCTGCCGGAATACCTTTCGGTGGAGGATGTCTCGGCGCTGCTCGATCAAGACTTTCCCGAGGGCGAGATGGGATTGCGCGACCATGCCATTTTGGAAGTGCTCTACGGATGCGGCTTGCGCGTGAGTGAGCTGGTGGGGCTCGATGTGGGAGATATCCATATCGACGACGGGTTTGTCCTGGTGCGCGGCAAGGGCTCAAAGGAGCGCCTGGCTCCGTTGGTGGGAAGCGCGGCGCGTGCCTTGACACACTATATAGGTGACGGGCGCGCTCTGTTGGCTGCCCATGCTCGCGGGACGGAGACCTCGGCGGTCTTTTTGAATAAGAACGGGCGTCGCCTGTCGCGCCAGGCCGTGCATGCGATATGCGAGCGGTATGGGCGCCAGGTGGGATTGGTGGGACTCCATCCCCACACCTTGCGCCACTCCTTTGCCACCCACATGCTCGCGGGCGGTGCCGACCTGCGCGTGCTGCAGGAGATTTTGGGACATGCCGATATTTCGACCACACAGGTCTACACGCATGTCGACCGCACGCAGCTGACCGAGGTCTATCTGGCGGCGCATCCGCTGGCACATCGTTAGTACGTCGCTGACCTGCATATTTATAACTATTAGGGGGACGGGCCCCAGATTGCCGAGCTGTGCTTTTGCGCGCATTGGCAATCTGGGGTCCGCCCCCTTTTTTTTGCCAGAAGCCGACGCGGTGGTGGGCCGTGTGTGCCGTGGGTGGGGGAGTTTGGGGGCGATGTGAACGGCGTGTAAAGGGACGTAAAAATCGCCTCAAGGTCAACTTGAAGGTTGAGGTTCGCGAACGAGGTTCTACAGGTGGCATCCCGCCTTTGCTGCAAACACAACATATTGTGTTTTCGAACATATGCTCGGGGGTGTTTTACAACATATTGGGGGTGGAGTGGTGGGGCGGGGTGGG
>UQUG01000090.1 GCA_900544205.1 uncultured Collinsella sp. | reverse complement strand
TGCCTGTCGCCAAGGATCTTGAGAGCATGGACATGGACGATATGCCGTGCAAGCGTGTACTTGAGGCGTATGAGTCAACTGCTCCGGAGACGATTGAACCTGCGGAGGTTCATGCTCGTCCGCGTGATGACCATCGCACGCTTCCGCCGGCGCTGCGCGATTTGCTGCTTGCCGATACGGCTGACGAGTTGGAGGTCATGGAAGAGGACGACGACCCATACGTGGCCCGTGTTGTTGAATTGCGCGAGCAGGCAAAAGTCGACCGTACAGGTGCTTTTGAAGGCTTTTCCCGTCTTGTTGAGGAGTTGGAGGCTAAGTGCGCCGTTGCCGAGCTTTTGGCGACAGGTCCGGTTCAAACGCAGTTTTGCGATAACCAGCTGGTGCGCATGGTGCTACCGGTGTTGGAAGAAGACCGCTCTGTGCGAATCCTTCGTGCGCCCGATGCGCTGTACTTTGCCCAGCACGAGATCTGCAGCTTTTACGTCGAGCAAGAGGACTTTGAACGAGCGCTGCCCGAGGTGCGCCATCTTTACGATCTGGCGCGCTCGTCCATGCAATCGCACTTTGCGCTCATCAACGTTCTTGCGCGTCTGGAGCGCTTTGACGAGATTATCGAGGTGGCGCGCCACGGCCTACGTATTGCCAGCGATCGCTCTGCAATCGGCTACCTGTTCTATCGCCTGGCGTTTGCCTATTGGAATTGCGATCAGCTCGACCTTGCGCTGGCTTGTTACCGTCTGGTGCCACGTGGCGAGGAGTCGGGCAGCAGCGCGCTGGAAGAAATGCAGGGCCTTATGAACGAGATGGGCGTCAGCGAGCCTCCGACGTTCGAGGAAGCGGTCGAGACCATTCGCAAGGCTGGACTCGAGCTGCCGCCAGTGTCCGCCGTGACGAATCAGCTGGCAGATGCCGCTGTTCAACTGGTCGACAACGGCTTCTTTTTCCTGGCACGCGGTTGCATCTTCCAAATGTGGCGCACCATGGGCAACGACGAGCTCGGCTCCCTCAACCGCTCGCTGGGGTAGGCGAAGCTTCCAATGAGGAAAGGATGCTAGGCAATTAGAAAATTTCCTCTTGCCCATCTTAGGCTGTTTGGTTACTATAGAACGGCTGTTACGGAGAGCTGACCGAGAGGCCGAAGGTGCTCGCCTGCTAAGCGAGTATGCCCCAAAAGGGCATCTGGGGTTCGAATCCCCAGCTCTCCGCCAGTTTAACTTTAAAGAAGGGTCCCATCGGGGGCCCTTTTTTATTATCGAGAAAGGGTGCTGGGGATTCGAACCCTCAAAAAAGGAGGCATCCTTTCGGACGCCTCCTTTCAGTGGGCTGATTATTCTTGCGCCCTACACCTCGGGCGCCTTGGCTACGGTCTCGCTCTCTGCCGTGAGCGGGCGGTTGTCGATGCGGCGGCCCAGGCGGTCGAGCTTCACAAGGAGCCACTCGATGGGATTGGGCCCCGAGCCTTCCTCGTCGGCAACCAGGTCCATGACGGCGATCTTGGTGCCGTCCTGCTTGAGCGTAACGCTGCCCACTTTGTCGCCCACATGCACCGTGCCCGAAAGATCGTCGTAGCTAACCTTTTCGGTCACCTCGCCGGCAAGGGAAAACACGGTCGCTTGCGCTGTGGGATCGGCGAGCGTGGCGTCGATCGTCTTATCCGTCCAGTCGGTTTGACCAATGCGTGCCATAAGCGGGTTGCCGTTGGCGGTCTTTTCCTGCGTGTTGGCGATTGCGACCGTCACCTTGTGACCGTAGTACCAATTGGCAAGGGTTGCGGTATCGGTAAAGCGCTGGTCGGTGGTGGTGGAGTTCAAAACGACGGTGTAGATCTCGTCGCCATCGCGGTTGTAGGCACCCGTAAAGCAATAGCCTGCATCGTCGGTGGTGCCGGTCTTGCCACCGATGTTGCCATCTTGGCCCAGCAAATAGTTATGCGTGTCCATGGAATGCGAATGGTCGGTGCCGTCGGCGCCCGTGACCTCGATCCAGGAATCCTCGCTCGCTACGACCTCGCGGATCGTGTTGTTTTTCATGGCCTCCTGCATCATCAGCGCTACGTCGTGTGCGGTTGAGTGCATATCGCCAGCCCACTCATCAAAGTCCAGACCATGCGGGTTTTCAAAAAGCGTGCCGGTGCAGCCGAGCTTCTTAGCGCGCTCGTTCATGGCCTTCACAAATGTGGCCTCGGCGTCTTTGGTCTTAGGGTCGATTTTCTTGCCCACATATTCGGCGAGCACGATGGCGGCGTCGTTGCCCGAGGGAATCATCAGGCCGCGCAGTGCCTGCTCCACGGTAAGCTCGTCGCCTTCGAGCAAGCCGGCGGTCGAATTACCCACGGTGGCTGCGGCGTTGCTCACCGTGACCTTCTCGTCCATCTTGCAATTCTCGACGGTTAGGATTGCGGTCATGACCTTGGTGATCGAGGCGATTTTGACCTGCCCATCGGCGCCGCGCCCATAGTAGACGGTGCCGTCTTTGCCCATGACGAGGGCATTGGTCGCATCGATATCGGGCAGGTTTTCGGCCGAGATGCCGCGCGCATCGGCGGTTTTGCCGCAAACATTGTCGGTCGTGAGCACTTGGGCGCCAGCGACGGTGGGTACGCCAGCGGCAAGGGCGATAGCGCAGACAAAGCCGGCGGCAAGCTGGGCTGAGCGCTTTGCAAAAGAGGTGAGGGTCTTCACAGGTTTCGCTTTCGACGGGATGGTCTCTTCTGGAACAAGAGTATATCGTTTGCCGGCGTCGGCGATCATCGCGTGCGTGCGTGGCCCACATCCGCACCCGAACGGGCACAAGGGTGCTTAAGGCCGACTTAATCACCCACGCTTGTTGTGTGTGGCGTGCGTCGCCTCAGGCATAATGGAGCGCGAGAGGAGCACGCATGAACGAGCGCATTTTGGTAGTTGATGACGAGAAGGCCATCGCCGACTTGGTTGGCATCTACCTTACAAAAGAGGGCTTTGATGTCCAGATTGCCTATAGCGGGGCCGATGCTGCCAAGGCGATTTTGGAGCAGGAGTTCGATTTGGCGCTGCTAGATGTCATGCTGCCCGATATCGATGGGTTTGAGCTGCTGCGTACGATCCGTTCCAGCCATACCTATCCCGTGATCATGCTGACGGCGCGCGATGCCCAGCAAGACAAGATCGGGGGCCTTTCGCTTGGCGCGGACGATTACGTGGTTAAGCCGTTCCGTCCGCTGGAGCTCATCGCGCGCGTGCACGCTCAGCTTCGCCGCTACACCAGCTACGGTAGCCGTGCACAGGCGGCTGAGTCGCCGACCATTCAGCTCGACGGCTTGGAGATCAACCGCGATGCTCGTTCCGTGACAGTGGACGGTTCACCGGTTCGCCTCACGCCCACCGAGTATTCAATCTTGCTGTATCTGGTCGAGCATCGCGGCAGCGTGGTGGCCGTGGAGGACCTGTTCCGCGCGGTGTGGAACGAGGACTTTATGCCCGGCTCCAACAATACGGTGATGGTGCATATTCGCCACTTGCGTGAAAAGATCGGCGACGACGCACAAAAGCCACGCTTTATCAAAAACGTCTGGGGCGTCGGCTACATCATCGAATAGCGCTTTTCGCTTGTGAGGATCTTGATATGACAAAAGACGATAGGCAAGCGTTCGAGGTGCCCGATCGGCTCTTTGAATACGTGAGGTCGGTCGTCGACAACCGCGCGCTTGCAACGGTGCTGCTCTTTTTGCTGAGCCTGCTGCTGATTGGCATCGACAACATCGTCGGAATCTTGGCGGTGCTGCTTGTCGGCTTTTTGCTGATCGATCGATTTGAGATCGTGTGCCGCTGCGTGGTGATTGGCGGCGCCGCGTGGGCCATGACGTTGGCGATTGGCGCCATGGCGCTCGGCGGCATCGAAGGGCCGGTGCTGTTCGATGCCGGCTTTGTATTCAACATGCTTGGCTTTGTGCTGGCGCTTGCCGCGTGCGTGCTGTTCTTGTGTGGCCGCGCCCTGTACTACCAGGGCTACGAGCAGGGCGAGCAGCATGCCGATTGTGTGCTGGCCGCTCGTATTCAAGATCGCCTGATCGATCACCCCGACACCTGGGATAACATCGACGGCGACTTCTTGGAGGTCGAGGGCGCCCTTAACCGCGTACGTGACCGTGAGCGCAAGGTGCAGCAAGCTCTGCGTGACGAGTCGCATCGCAAGGACGATTTGGTCACGTACTTGGCACATGACCTACGCACCCCGCTTGCCAGTGTGGTGGGCTATCTTTCGCTGCTGCAAGAGGCTCCCGAGCTGCCGGTTGAGCAACGTGCGCGCTTTACGGGCGTGGCGCTCGACAAGGCGCACCGGCTCGATACGCTCATCGAAGAGTTCTTCGATATCACGCGCTTTGACTTCCACGATATCGTGCTCACGCGCGGCTATGTTGATCTGGGGTTGCTGCTGGCTCAGGTGGCTGACGAGTTCTATCCCATCCTCAACGAGCAGCATAAGGAAGTCCAAGTTGATATTCGCGAGGACCTGACGGTGCTCGTGGATGGCGACAAAATGGCTCGCGTGTTCAACAACATCATGAAAAACGCTATTGCCTATAGCTATGAGGGCTCGACCATCACGATCGAGGCCAGACGCCGGGACGGCGGTGGCGTGCGCGTGCGCTTTATCAATCAGGGCGATCCCATCCCTGAGGCAAAGCTCAAGGTGATCTTTGAGAAGTTCTATCGCCTGGATGCGGCGCGTGCGACCAATCGCGGCGGCGCTGGACTGGGGCTTGCCATCGCCAAGGAGATCGTATGCGCGCACGGCGGTACCGTTGCATGTGAATCGACGCCCGAACACACGATATTCACCATCGAGCTGCCCGCCGCATAGCCAGTGTGCCCTTACAAACACTTGACAATGCGCTCACGTGCATATGAGCCGCGATTCCTACTATCGATACTGCTGAATTGATATCGATGTGGAGGTATGCGGTATGACGGCTGCTGCGGCTGCGGAGCCCACGGAGCTTGAAGAACTCATGAAAGCGCAGGCCGAGGCCGCGCACGAGCGCGAGGTTGGGGATGCGACTCGCCCCACGGCAGAGGATCTTGCCGCCTCGCCGACGCGAATCGATGTCGAGGGCCTCGACCTGTTCTATGGCGACCATCATGCGCTCAAGGACGTGAATATCAAGATCCGCGACAAGCAGATCACCTCGTTCATCGGGCCTTCGGGCTGCGGAAAGTCCACGTTGCTGCGCTGCTTTAACCGCATGAACGACGGCATCAAGGACTGCCGAATCGAGGGCAAGATTGCGCTCGATGGTCAAGATATCCTGGGCGACTACGACATCTGCCGCCTTCGCCAGCGCGTGGGCATGGTGTTCCAGCGCCCCAACCCGTTTCCCATGAGCATCTACGACAACGTCGCCTATGGGCCGCGCGGTATGGGTGTGCGCGATCGCGTCGTGCTCGACGAGCTGGTCGAAGACTCCCTGCGACGCGCCGCCCTGTGGGACGAGGCCAAGGACAAGCTCAAAGAGTCGGGTCTGGGTCTTTCGGGCGGCCAGCAGCAGCGCCTGTGCATCGCCCGCGCACTTGCCGTGCAGCCCGACATTCTGCTGATGGACGAGCCGACCTCGGCACTCGATCCTGTGTCGACGCTGGTGGTGGAGCAGCTGGCCTGCGAGCTCAAAGAGACCTGCACGCTCGTGGTCGTTACGCACAATATGCAGCAGGCGGCGCGTATCTCCGATTCGGTCGCATTCTTTTTGCTGGGTGAGCTGGTGGAGCACGCGCCCACCGCGCAACTCTTCAAGAATCCGACCGATCCGCGCACGGCGGATTATTTGACGGGGCGTTTTGGCTGATACCATCTAGTAAAGGTACCTTTAGGGTTAAGATGCGGTCATGCCGGCCGCAAAGGGGTTCAACATGATCTATTACGTCGAGGACGATGACAACATCA
>UQUG01000089.1 GCA_900544205.1 uncultured Collinsella sp. | reverse complement strand
TACGCGTCTGCCAATTCCGCCACGCCCGCGTGCAGGAATTAGAATAACGGAGCGCCACCACGAACGCAAGAACTATTTTTGAAAAAGTTTGCAGGCATTCTCCCAAGCGGCTTGCGCGATTGTTTCGGCGTCCTCACCAGTGCGATCGACACGGTCGTTAACCAGCGCGTTTGCCGTAATGGAGATCATTGCGGGCTCGCATTCAAGACCGCGGATGGGCTCCGGAGCCATATACGGGCAATCCGTCTCGAACAAAATTCGATCGAGTGGGGTTGCCGCAAATGCCTCGCGCACGTCGTCGTTGCGCTTGAAGGTGGCCGCACCACCATAGGCGATATAGCAGCCCAGCTCCACAAAGCGCTCCATCGTGGCGCGGTCCTCGCCAAAGCAGTGCAGCACACAACCGGCCTGGGGCACGCCCACCTCACGAAGCACGTTGTAGGCGTCCACGTGCGAGGTGCGCTCCTGGTCCGTGTCCTCGTGACGCAGATGTAGCTCCACCGGCACGTTACGGCACACGGCAAGCTCGAGCTGGCGCGCCATGCAGTCAATCTGCACGTTATGGGGTGCCGGCGCGATATCGTCGTCATAGTCCATGTGGTAGTCCAGGCCGATTTCGCCAATACCGGCGCATAAGGGATCATCGAGTGCGGCAACGACCTGTGCGTGAACGTCGTCGGCATAGTCCGGCGCGCCATACGGATGCACGCCGGCAAGATACTTGATCTGCGGGATATCCTGCATCGGCAGAATCTCGCGCGTCAGCCAGTCGCTATAGTCCGTCACGCTGCGTTTATCAGCGATGGGGTCGAACATCGTCACCAACAGGTCGACGCCCGCCGCCTTGGCACGCACGAGCGTCTCAGGCACATCCTTGCCCCAGAACGAAAGCAGATGCGCATGCGTGTCGGCAAGCGGTGCCAAGGGCACGGGACAAGCAACCGTCTTCTTTTTCTTGGTAAACGTCACGCGTTCGGCATTAGGCATCATGGATTAGCTCCTGGGCCAGACGGACAAAGTCAGCAACATCAAGCGTCTCGGCGCGCGTGGTGGGTGCAATACCGCAAGCCTCAAAGGCAGCATCGAGCACGTCCTTGGCAAAGCCGTTGGCGCTCATGGAATTGCGGATGGTCTTGCGCCGCTGAGCAAATGCAGCGTCGATCACACGAGCCACGAACTCGCGATCGAGCCCCTCGGGCACCACGCCGTCAACACGGTCGATACGCACGACGGCCGAGTCCACGTGCGGCGCTGGCATAAAGCAACGCGGCGGCACCTCAAAGCGACCCGTCACCTGCGCATACAGGCCGAGCTTTGCCGTATAGCCGCCATAGGTCTTGTTGCCCGGCACTGCGGCAATGCGATCGGCAACCTCCTTTTGCACCATGACCACGGCACGCTTGAGCGCGGGCATCGTCTGAAAAAACTGCAAGATGATCGTCGCCGCCACGTTATAGGGCAAGTTCGCGACAAATACCGTCGGCTCACCGCCGGCGGCCTGCTCAATCTGCTCCGGCGTCACCTTAAGCGCGTCGCCCATGATAAAGCGGAAGTTGGCGTAGTCGGCGGCGTGAGCATCGAGCACCGGCTCGAGCTCGGGATCGGCCTCGATCGACGTGACGCACGCCGCCTCCTGCAACAGCGCAAGCGTGAGCGTACCAACGCCCGGACCAACCTCGAGCACGCGCTCATCGCCTACAAGCTCGGCAAGCTCGCAAATGCGCTCAATTACATGGTTGTCGATCAGGAAATTCTGGCCCAGGCGATGCTTGGTCGCAAGGCCAAACTCCTCCAGCAGCTCCCTGGTGGCCGTGGGGTTTGCCAAAGGCGAAGTTGTCATGGTTGCCTCCTCAGCATGATGGCGGCGTCTTGAAACAAAAGGGCATGGACCGTGGCGGCCATGCCCTTACAGCTAAACAGCAAATTGCCGATATGGCGCGCTGCATCTTAGCCCAGACGCGGGAACAGCGGCTCGCCCTTCTCGACAGGCTGACCGCCGGCAAGCAGGCCCCAAGCGCAAATGCCCTTGAGGTCGTCGGTCGCGGCCTCGTCCTCGCAGGACAGGCGGCGCAGGGCCTCGGCAGAGGTCTGAGGCATGAGCGGCATCAGCAGGTGGGCGGCAATGCGGATGGCCTCGAGCAGGTTGTAGATCACAAACGCCAGCTCGTCAGCCTTGGCCTCGTCCTTGGCAAGTGCCCAAGGCTCGGAGTCCTCGATGTAGTGGTTGGCGGCATGGATGAGCTCCATGACCTCGTCCTTGGCTCCGCCGTAATCGAGCACGTCCATCTTGGCCATGTAGCGGTCGACCAGACCATCGGCGATCTTTGCCAGCGGGTTGTCGAACGCATCGAACGATGCGGGCTTGGCGGGCGCGCAACCATCAAAGTACTTGCCGCTCATGTTGAGCGAACGCGAGATAAGGTTGCCCCAGCTGTTGGCCAGGTCGGCGTTGTAGACCTGCTCCATGCGATCGAAGCTGATGGCACCGTCGGTACCGGGGACGACGTCGGTCATGAAGTAGTAGCGATAGCCCTCGACGCCCAGCATGTCGATAACGTCCTGCGGAGCGATGGCGTTGCCGCGGCTCTTGGACATCTTCTCGGCCTTGCCAGTCTCGGCATTGCGCACGGTCAGGAAGCCGTGGGCAAAGACGTGCTCGGGCAGGGCCTCGCCAATGGCCATGAGCATGGCGGGCCAAATGACGCAGTGGAAGCGGATGATGTCCTTACCCACGATGTGGAACTGCGCGGGCCAGCGATAGGCCAGCTCGGCACGGGCCTCGTCGGTATCGACACCGTAGCCGACAGCCGTCATATAGTTGAGCAGCGCGTCGAACCACACATAGGTCACGTGGCCCTCGTCAAACGGAACTTGGATGCCCCAGTCAAAGCTCGTACGGCTCACGGAAAGGTCGTTGAGGCCGCCCTCGACAAAGCTGCGCACCTCGTTCATACGGAACGCGGGCTCGACAAAGTCGGGGTGCTCGTCATAGAGCTTGAGCAGCTTGTCCTGGAAGGCGGAAAGCTTAAAGAAGTAGGACTCCTCCTGCACGCGCTCAAGCGGACGGTGGCAGTCGGGGCACAGGTGCTGGCCGACGCTGCCGTACTCCTCGTCGCCCTTCTGGACCTGCGTATCAGTGAAGTAGGTCTCATCAGGCACGCAATACCAACCGTCGTAGCTGCCCTTATACAGGTAGCCGGACTCCTTCATGCGCTCCCACAGGTACTGCACGGCATGATGCTGGCGCGGCTCGGTGGTGCGGATGAAGTCGTCGTTGGAAATCTCGAGCTTGCTCCAAAGCTCCTTGAAGTGCGGAGCCTGGCTGTCGGTCCACTCCTGCGGCGTCATGTTGTGCTTGGCTGCGGCCTCGGCGACCTTCTCGCCGTGCTCGTCCATGCCGGTCAGGAACTTGACGTTATAGCCGGCGGAGCGGCGATAGCGAGCCTGAACATCGGCGATGATGGTGGAATAAGCCGTGCCCAGGTGCGGATCGGCGTTGACGTAGTAGATGGGCGTCGTGATAAAGAACGAAGGCTTGCTTTGATCCATGGGGTTTGTCCTCCAGAAAAACGTTGCATACAGAGGATGATTCTAGCGCAAGGGCTGGATATCCTCCATCTATTGCGTATCGAGCACCATGGCATAGACATCGCGCTTGCGGCGCGAATACTTCTGAGACAGGCGCTTGGCCACCGCAGAGGCGGGCTCCCCCTCCTCGAGCGCGGCGCGGATATCCGCGCGCAGGGCCTCATCGGGATCTACTGCCGCGGCGCCAACCGGCGCGATACCGGCCTCTTCGTCCTCGCTCGGCGGCGCGATGACCAGCGCAATCTCGCCCTTTACCTCGCCGCGGGCACGTAGCTCCTCGGCAAGCTGGGCGGCAGATCCGCGCAGGACCTCCTCGTGCAACTTGGTGAGTTCGCGGCAGACGGCAACCTCACGCTGGGGAAAAACCTCGGCCACGGCTTCGAGTGTCGCCACGATGCGATGTGGAGACTCGTAGAAGATGAGCGCGCCGGGCACCACGGCAAGGCGCTGCAAACGGCGCACGCGGTCACCGTGCTTTCGGCCCAAAAAGCCCTCGAAGAAAAAATGCTCGCAGGGAATGCCGGACGAAACAAGCGCCGTGACGCAAGCAGAGGGCCCGGGAATAACTTCGACGGGCACATCGGCCTCACGCGCCGCCTCAACTAGCGCCTGGCCGGGATCGGACACGCTCGGCATGCCGGCGTCCGAGGCAAAGGCGAGGGTCTCCCCCGCCAGCAGACGGTCGACCAGGCCGGCGGCGCGGCTGGCGATCACATTCTCGTCGCAACGGACAAGCGGCTTGGAAATGCCCAGGTGCATCAGCAGCTTTGACGTCACACGCGTGTCTTCGCAGCAGATGACATCGGCAGCGGCAAAGGCTTCGCCAACGCGCGGGGACAGGTCGCCCAGGTTGCCGATGGGCGTGCCGACCACATAGAGTTTGCCCGTATGGGCGCTGTTTTGCGTCATATCAACCTATTCAATCATGCCGCGCTCGAGCGTACCGAGCGCCGCGCGGGCGTCCCATGCTGCAATGCGCTTCTCGGTCTTCCACGTTTGGAAGAACCAACCGGCAGCCGGCGCAAACGAAGCCAGCTGGTTGGCGATAAACACGCGCTCGTAGGCATTGCGGCCCTCGGGCGTAACCGACGAGTTGGCAAAGATCGCCGCGCCCGACCATTCGCCCACCAGCACGGGGAACCCAGTTGAAATCGCTTCTTTAAGCTCGCGCTTGTTACGCGAAATCGCCGTCGTCAGCCCGCGGGGGCTCGTGATGTCGAGCGCATGCTCGTCGCGGTAATGGTACAAGTGAAGGTCCATGTAGACGTTCTTGTACTTAGTGCCGCGCATAAAATGCTTCCACTCGCTGGGATGCCCCGACGACGAGAAGACGACGATCTTATCCTCGGGCATATACGAACGGACGAGCTCATAGGCATCGCGATAGAAGTTGCGCAGGTAGTGCGCCGGAATGCCATCCGTCATGGTGAAGAGGCTCTTGCGGACACTCATCTGCGGCGTATCCAGCAGCTCAATGCCCAGCAGGCTCTCGGCCTCGCCGTAGCGATCGGCCAAGCGCTCGAGCACGTCGAGTGCGACATGACGACCGTTGGTGGACGAATGCCACTCGGCGACAGCCTCCGGCGTGGTGGGCGAATCGTTGGAATCGCCCTGGCCACCGGGCACAGTTGCTAGATCAAGCAGCACGCGGATGTCGTACTTGGCAGCCCACTCAATTGCACGGTCGATGTAGTCGACAACCGAGATGTAGGACGCATCGGACTCCTGCGAGCCAAAGGCATACCAGGGTACCGGCAGACGCACGGCATTGAGGCCAATCTGCGCCATGCGGCGAAAATCGTCCTCGCTCACAAACGTCTCGTAATGACGGCGCATGCGCTCGTTATAGGCGGCGGTGCCCATGGCCTCCTGCAGCTCGGCCGCGTTGGATGCACCGGTCGCCGCGTATAGCGACGGGGTAACCCAAGGCTCGGGAATGAACCAGCCAGAGAGATTAACGCCGAGTATCCTCTCCATCACTGCCCCCTTCGGATCGTGCAGGCCGAGCCTGCATCGTATTGCATAGGAAAAGTATCGTTTTGAGTATACCCGCGCGTGCGGACAGACGACCGAACGGTCTGTAAAGTGGCGCAAAAGCGGGAGGAATGTCTGGGACAGGTAGGCGCGAGCTGGTGCGCCGAGATGTACATATGCGCCGGAAGCAGGTGGCCGGAAAGCGCATCCCGTTTTTCGCAAAAGACTGGGATGCATTTTCCGTTCGAGGCCTCAACCGGAAAATGCATCCCGTTCTGAGCGCGGGATCTGGGACGCAGTTTCCGCCAAAGGCCGAAAAAGGAAAGCACGTCCCATTCTGACGCCGGATTCCGAGTCGTGCTTTCCCAAGCGGCCTCAAAGCGGAAAACGCATCCCACTCTGAAGCCAAATTCCGGGACGCAATTTCCGCAGAGCCCTCGATAAAAGAAAAGGACCCCTTTGCAGAGGTCCTAGTCAATTCAAGGTGGCGGGGAAGG
>UQUG01000088.1 GCA_900544205.1 uncultured Collinsella sp. | reverse complement strand
GCCACGACCGTTCTGCTTCATGATCTCGACCAGCGAATCGTTAAAGTACGAAACCGGGGTCTCGGTGACGGGCAGGCCCATCATCGTCGAGAACAGCTCCGCGATCTCCAGGGCGTCTGCCGGGTCGGTGGCGTTAATGCCCACATGGGCAACGCGCATACCAAAGAGCTCTACCGGGTTGGCGTTCTGCTCACTCATGCAGTCAGCGCCTACTGAGCCATGACGTCGAGAACGGCCTTCTCGGCGGCAACGCGGTTCATGCCGGTCATGAAGGGCACGCCACTCACGTACGGGCAGGTGAGGCCCTCGGGGGCAACGGTGGTGGCGATCAGCAGGTCGGCGCCCTCGTCGCAAGCGTCCTTGGCCTCGGAGATGGCGCACTGCACGATCTCATACTTGCCGGCATAGCCGTTGGCGTCGAGCAAGGTGGCGACCTTCTGGGCAACGAGCGTGGAAGTAGCAGCGCCAGCACCGCAAGCCAAAACGATCTTCTTCATAGGTAATGTCTCCCTTCATGGTTTACTTTAGGTAAGTGTACCGCAGCGAGCGATGGCGCTCGGCCTCGATGCACTTTTATGCCAGTTTGCTTGCGCGCTGCGTATAATACATCTAGTACGTGTTGTCATACCGCTCGCTTTATGAGCGACTAAGGACCCCAATATGCCCGATTCCCGCACCCTCTGGACCGCCGTCGTTATCATCTGCATCGCCGTGTCGGTGTTCTTTAGCGTCAAAAAACGCACCACGTTCAAGCGTCTGCAGCAGCTTATGGCTGCCAAGCAGTGGGACGAGTTCGATCGTTTGCTCGACGGCAAACTCACCAGCATGCTGTACCCGCGCTACAACCGCGACTACCTGCGTCTGAACTCCTATCTGCTGCGCGAGGACCACGAGCGCGCCAGCGAGATGTTCGACCTGCTGCTGGGACTCAACCTCCCCAAGATGCAGCGCGTCGACCTGGTGATCAAAGCCTTTAACTACTATGTTGGCCAGGAGGACCGCAAAAAGTCCAAGGAACTGTTGCACGAGATCAAGGGCTTTGAGGGCGGTCAGGCCGAGGCAGTTGCGCACGAGTGTCAGCTGATGTACGACACGATGATCCTCAAGCGCCACAACGACATTCCCGAGCTGGAGCGCATGCTCGAGGAGGCCGGCGACGATAAGGTTAAGGGTTGCCGCTTGGAGTACCTGTTGGCCCTACAGTACAAGAACAAAGGCGACGAGGCCAAGTTTGCCGAGTACTTGGAAAAGTCGGGCCGGCACTCGATGGCCGTCAACGCGTAATGAGCGGCTTGTGCTAGACTTCTAGTCTCACGGGGGCGTGGCGGAATTGGCATACGCAGGAGACTTAAAATCTCTCGCCGCAAGGATTGTGGGTTCGAGTCCCACCGCCCCTACCATGTGATTGCTTGCGAGCCCGTGTTCCCCAGGGATGCGGGCTCGTTTCTTTTGGATGCCGGTGGGGCTTTAAGTTGCGGTGGAATAGTTCCTGTTTTGGCCGTTTACCGGCCCATTTAGGAACTATTTCACCGCAACTTATTTAGAAGGTACTGAGCTCTGGGGTCCAGGCGATGGTGGGGGCGGCGCCGTCGAGGGTCTCGTTGATGGTGGCGGCCATGCCGGCGAGGAGGCTGTTCTCGCTTACGGTGAGCATGTCGTAACCGCCGGCTCGCATGAGCTCGCGGATTACCACGGCACCTGCCAAGATCACGCCCGCGCGTTTGGGCTGCACACCCGGTAGCGCGGCGATGCTGTCCGCGTCCAGCGTGGACATGCGCTCGATAGCGGCCGAGACCTGCTCCAGCGAAAGCTCGCGCAGGTGCACGAAGCTCGAATCATACGGTTCCAGCTCGTGGACCAGAGCCACCAGCGTAGTCACCGTGCCGCCCACTGCGACCAAGCGTTCGGCGCGCTCAAAGTCGCTGGGCAGGCCCTCAAAATAGGCGGCGAACTGCTCGCCCGCCCAGTTGGCAGCGGCAGCAAGTTCGCCGTCCGCAGGCGGCAACACCGAGAAAAACCGCTCGGTCACGCGGCGACAACCGATGTCCAGCGAGCGCGTTCCCTCCAGCGCAAAGACGCCGCGCTCCGGCGCATAGACGCCCGTCGCGAGCTCCGTGGATCCGCCACCCGAATCGGCAACAATGATGCGCTCGCCAGCAAAGTCGTGCGCCACGCCAAAAAACGTCAGGCGCGCCTCGACCTCGCCCGGAATCACCTGCGGTTCGAGCCCCAGCTCGCGCAGGCCGTCCAGCAGCAGGGCGGCATTGGACGCATCGCGCGCGGCGCTCGTGCACGTGGTGCAGATGCACACGGCCCCAAAGGCACGGGCCTCGTCCACAAACATCCGGCACGCAGCGAGCACGCGCTCAACAGCCGCCTCGCAAAAGCGACCTGTCGCGTCCACGCCCTCGCCCAGGTCGGTAATCTCGGTGTGCTTGGACGATTCCACGATCGCCCCGCCCTCGACCTGGGCCAACACCAGTCGCGACGACACCGTTCCCAGGTCGATCGCCGCCACCTTATAGCGTTTGCAATTTGTCATTGCGGGCTCCCCTCCGGGCGCTATTTGCCGTTGGACACGACCGTCTGACCCTCGACACCGTTAAACCCAAACAGCATGTCGAGCGCCTGGATGTACCACGGCGCGTCCTTACCGACTTCTTCAATCTCTTTGGCAACTTCGCTGGCCTTCTTGGCGTTCGAGGACTTTTTGCTCGACGACGAGTCCAAATCGTCATCCAGACCCAGCACGTCAATCCTCTTCTCGCCGGGCATCACCAGGCCCAAGTCTTCGGATGCCGCGTCCTTGATACCCTCCTCCGAGAGCAGCTTGTCGACGCTTTTTTGCAGCTCATCATTGTATTGCTGACGAATCTCGACCTGCTTGGCCAAGATATCGCTCGAACGCTTTGCCACGTACAGATCGCGCACGGGGAAATACAGGCTCACGAGCACCAGGGCGACGACAATACCGATAAACAGCCCTCGCTGAGGACCGTGGGTAAAGTCGTAAATTGCCTTGACCACTGCGTTGTCGTTGGCGTAGTGCATAAAGTCCGAGCCGGAAAGACGGCTTGAGGGACGGCGCGGCTTGTCGGACGCCTGGGTCGAAGGGCGCGACGCTTGCTTGGAACGCGATGGGCGCACCGGACTGTCCGAGGAACTATTTGGCTGAGCATTGAGATGCGAAGTCGCCGGCGAGCTATACCTGGAGCGATCGGCGCCAGCATAACCAGACCCGCCAAGCTGCACCGAATGTGCACGGCGAGGTGACGGTTCGCGCGAACCGGCGGAATAGTACCTGTTGTCGTAAATCTGATCCATGTGCGCCTTGTGCGGTTGAGGTTTGTTTGCGCTAAGTCCTTTAGTTATAGCACGAGCGCCCGCACCGCCTTCGCCAGCCTTTGCTCGACATAAAAAAGGCGCTGAGCCGTATGGCCCAGCGCCCATAGTGCTTTGCGGCATCCAGCCAAGGCGAGGAGGAACCGAGTCAGCCTCCCCCTCGCCAAATTCGCCCGTTTAGCGGATGTTGTAGAACGCAGACTTGCCGGCGTAGCGCGCGCTGCCTTCGAGCTCGTCCTCGATGCGGATGAGCTGGTTGTACTTGGCAATACGGTCGCTGCGGCACGGGGCACCCGACTTAATCTGGCCGGCGTTGACGCCCACGACCAGGTCGGCAATCGTGGAGTCCTCGGTCTCGCCGGAACGGTGGCTCACGATGCAGGCGTAACCAGCCTCCTTGGCGGTCTCGATGGCCTCGAGCGACTCGGTGAGTGTGCCGATCTGGTTGACCTTGACCAGGATCGCGTTGGCGGCGCCCAGCTCGATGCCCTTCTTGAGGCGCTCGGTGTTAGTGACGAACAGGTCGTCACCCACCAGCTGCACCTTGTTGCCAATGCGGCGGGTAAGCTCGACCCATCCGCCCCAGTCCTCCTCGGCCATGCCGTCCTCGATGGAGATGATGGGATAGGTGTCGACGAGCTTCTCCCAGTAATCGACCATCTGAGCGCTCGTATACTCAACGCCCTCGCCCTTGAGCTCGTACATGCCGGTCTCGGCGTTGTAGAACTCGGTCGAGGCCGGGTCCATGGCGTACATGAAGTCGACGCCGGGCTTAAAGCCGGCCTTCTCCACGGCCTTGGTGATGTACTCGAACGGCTCGGCATTGGTCTTGAGGTTGGGCGCAAAGCCGCCCTCGTCGCCCACGCCGCCGCCCAGGCCGGCCTCGTGCAGCACGCCCTTGAGGGTGTGGTAGACCTCGGCGCACCAACGCAGGCCCTCGGCAAAGCTCGGGGCGCCCACCGGCATGATCATGAACTCCTGGAAGTCGACGTTATTGTCGGCATGCACACCGCCGTTGAGGATGTTCATCATGGGCGTGGGCAGCAGGTGGGCATTGACGCCGCCCAGATACTGGTACAGCGACAGGCCCGCCGACTCGGCAGCGGCGCGGGCGACGGCCAGCGACACGCCCAGGATGGCGTTGGCACCGAGCTTGGTCTTGTTGGGGGTACCGTCCGCGGCAATCAGCGCGGCATCGACGGCGCGCTGGTCGAAGGCGTCGAGGCCCACGACGGCGTTAGCGCACTCGTTGTTGACATGCTCGACGGCCTGCGAAACGCCCTTGCCCAGGTAGCGGCCCTTGTCGCCATCGCGCAGCTCGCAGGCCTCAAAGGCGCCGGTCGAAGCACCCGAAGGCACCATTGCACGGCCAAAGCTGCCGTCCTCGAGCACGACCTCGACCTCGACGGTGGGATTGCCGCGGCTGTCGAGCACCTCGCGACCGTAGACATCCAAAATATCGCTCATGTTGTCTCCCTCTCACTTGGAAACGTAGTGGATGCAAGCGACCGGCTGACCGTGCACCATCGGTGCGTCTCCGTAAGTTAGCCATGTCGCACTTTTTGCATTATGCCCTAAGTTAGCCGAGGGATACACTTGATTTTCGAAAAATTTAGCGGGAACGATGAGGCGTGTCAGCCCGTCGTTCCCGCAGTCTTACTCCCCTGCCTTTGCTGCGTCCCACAGGTCGTTGAGGCCGTGGGTCGAAAGCTCGGCAAGATCCACGTGAGCATCGGCCGCCATCTGCTCCATCGCGGCCCAGCGACGGCGGAACTTTGCCGTGCTGGCACGAAGGGTGCTCTCGGCGTCAATCCCCTCTTTGCGCGCAACGTTGACCAGGGCAAAGAGCAGATCGCCAAACTCCATCTCGCGCTCGGGCGAGCCAGGGGCCTCGGCCTCAAACTCGGCACGTTCCTCGGCGACCTCGTCCCACACGTCCTGGACCGTCTCCCACTCAAAGCCCACGGCAGCTGCCTTGCGCGACACCTTCTGCGCCTGCATCAGCGCCGGCAGATGCGTGGGCACACCATCGAGCAGACCCTCGGGCGCGGCCTCGCCTGCCGTCACGGCCTTGTCCTTGGCGGCCTTCTCGGCAAGCTTGACCTCGTCCCAAATCTTGAGTACCTCGTCGGAGTTGTCGGCATCCGCATCGCCAAACACGTGTGGGTGGCGGCGGATGAGCTTGGCGTCGATATCGCGCGCCACGTCGGCCAGCGTAAACTCTCCGGCGTCCGCCGCGATCTGCGCATGCAACACTACCTGCATGAGCACGTCGCCCAGCTCCTCGCGCAGATGCGCCGCGTCGTCGGCCTCGATGCAGTCGAGCGCCTCGTAGGCCTCCTCAATCATGTTCTTGCCGATGCTCTGATGTGTCTGCTCACGGTCCCACGGGCAGCCATCGGGCTGACGCAGTCGCCAGATGGTCTGCACCAGATGCTGCAGCTCGGTCGACGCGTCTACCAGCGTGGACAGATCGCGCGAGCCCTCGGCATTTTGCTGAGCCATGTGCTGCGCCATGGTTATTCCTCCTCCAGGATCACATGGCGGAACGCGCCGCCCTCGTAGATGCCGTAGCTGTGCGTGCCGTCTTTGGGAATGCTCACGCTACCGGGGTTGAAGAGCCACAGGCCCGGGTGCGCGGCGCTTTCCTCGTTGACCTTGATGTGCGTGTGACCGTAGACGAGCGCGGAGCCCTCGGGCAGCGCGGGCGCGTGGTCGACGCTGTTGTGCATGCCGGCGCCAAAGACATGGCCGTGCGTCAGGAACAGCTCGCGGCCGGTCTCGTCGAACAGCGTGGCGTAGTCGGCCATGACGGGGAAGTCGAGCACCATCTGGTCGACCTCGGCGTCGCAGTTGCCGCGCACCGCGATGATGCGGTCGGCCAGGGCGTTGAGCAGCGG
>UQUG01000087.1 GCA_900544205.1 uncultured Collinsella sp. | reverse complement strand
TGGCATTGCGCTCCTCCTTGGCCGCCAGGATATCGCCCTCGCGCTCAAGGTAGGCGTCCCACTCATTATCGAGCAGGGCATTCACGGCATCGCCCTCGACAGTCTCGCGCTCAAGCAGCACCTTCGCCATCAGATCGAGCTGATCGCGACGGGCGTCCAGGATCTCGACCGCACGACGATGGGCCTCACGCATAATGCGCTGAACCTCGATATCGATACGGCGCGCCGTCTCCTCGGAGTAATCCTGGTGATCGGCGTAATCGCGACCAAGGAACACCTGATGTTGCGCCTCGCCAAACACTTGCGTGCCCAGCTCCTCGCTCATGCCCAGGCGCGTGACCATCTCGCGCGCCATCTTGGTTGCGCGCTCCAGATCGTTGCTCGCGCCCGACGTAATGTCATCGCACATGAGCTCCTCGGCAACGCGACCGCCCAAGAACACGGCGAGCTCGTCGAGCATCTCGTTCTTGGTCTTGAGGAAGTGGTCCTCCTGCGGAAGCTGCAGCGTGTAGCCCAGAGCCTGACCGCGGCTGACGATCGAGATCTTGTGGACCGGATCGGAGTGCTCCAGGATGTGGCCCACCAGGGCGTGACCGCTCTCGTGGTAGGCAATCGTGGTGCGCTCGGCCTCGGTCATCACGCGACCCTTGCGCTGCGGTCCGGCAATCACGCGCTCCATCGATTCCTCGACCTCGTCCATCGAGATCACGGAACGATGACGGCGAGCGGCCAGCAACGCAGACTCGTTGAGCAGGTTCGCCAAATCGGCACCAGTAAAGCCAACGGTCATCTGGGCGAGCTTCTCAAACTTAACGTCCTCGTCCATCGGCTTGTTCTCGGCATGCACGCGCAAGATCTGCTCGCGGCCCTTCACATCCGGACGGTCGACCGTAACCTGACGGTCAAAACGGCCGGGACGCAGCAATGCCGGATCTAGGATGTCAGGACGGTTGGTCGCAGCGATCAGGATGACCGACTCGCTTTCCTCAAAGCCGTCCATCTCGACCAGCAGCTGGTTGAGCGTCTGCTCGCGCTCGTCGTGACCGCCGCCCAAGCCAGCTCCGCGCTGACGTCCCACGGCATCGATCTCATCGATGAAGATGATCGACGGGGCCTGGGACTTGGCCTCCTTAGAGAGGTCACGCACACGGCTGGCGCCGACACCTACGAACATCTCGACAAAGTCGGAACCCGAGATGCTAAAGAACGGCACGCCCGCCTCGCCGGCAACAGCCTTGGCCAGCAGCGTTTTACCGGTGCCCGGAGGGCCAACCAGCAACACGCCACGCGGGATCTTGGCGCCCAGCTTGCGATAGCGATCAGGATCGCTCAAAAAATCACGGATCTCCTCGAGCTCCTCGACTGCCTCGTCCACGCCGGCAACGTCTTCAAACTTGACCTTGGGGCGTGTGGCCTCGTTGGTCTTGGCGTTGGTCTTGCCAAACTGCATGTTCCTGTTGTTGGCGCCCATCATCTGGCGCATAAAGTAGAACATGATGGCGATAAGGGCGATCGTCGGAAGCACACTCATCGCCAAGTCGCCCCAAAAATCGGGATCGTTGGTGTTGACGATGTACTTGGTATCAGGGTGCTCCGCCATGAGCTCGGCAAGCGAATCGGAGCCGACATAGGTCGAAGAGAAGCTCTTGAGCTCGCTCGTATCGCCCTTGTCCTTCTTCGTCTTCCAGTAATGACCCGTCACGCTTCCGTCTTGAACCGTATAGGTCAGATCTTCTACGCGATCCTGCTTGATGGCGCTGACCATCTCGCTCGTCGCGAGCTTAACGGTATTGCTGGAGCTGGCAAAGCCGGAGCCCATGTTAAAGAAGGCGTAGCCCAGAAGCGCGCAAGCCAAAATAAAATACAGCCAGCCCGTACGCGTGGGCTTCTTGCCTCCGGGCATCCCCGGGATCTTTGGGTCCCGGGGAGTCTGGGAATTGTTATCGTTACGGTCGTCGGGCATCTTACGAATAAACCTCCGGTTTCAAAATGCCCAGATACGGAAGGTTGCGATAGCGCTCGGCATAGTCGAGGCCGTAGCCCACCACAAAGGCATCGGGGCAATGGGTTCCAACATACTTGGGCGTGATGGCCGAGACGCGGTCCTCAACGTCCTTCCACAGGAAGGCGGCGACCTCCAGAGAAGCGGGCTTGCGGCTCTCGAGGTTCTTCATCAGATACTTGAGCGTCAGGCCCGAGTCCAGAATGTCCTCGACGATCAGCACGTCGCGACCGCGGATGTCGATATCCAGGTCCTTAATGATACGCACGATACCCGAGGACTTCACACCGTCGCCGTAGCTCGAAACAGCCATGAAATCGATGTTGGTCGGCAGCTCGATCTTACGCATCAGGTCGCCCATAAAGACCACGGCGCCGCGCAGGACCGCAATCAGCACCAGATCCTTACCCGCGTAGTCGCGCGTAATCTGCTCGCCTAGGCGAGAGACGATACCGTCGATATCCTCCTGCGTAAACAGAACCTTCTCGATATCCGGATGTTGAGAAGCCATGACAACCCTTTCTTGTGCTTATCGCCCACACACCGCCGTATGGACGCGAACTTCACATTCTAGCAGCGCACGGGGTATATTTTCCAGCCCGTACGCCATCAGCGCGGGAATACCGTCAACGTCGCACAGAATAGCTGGCGTGGGACGCTATTCCGCATCGACCACGCGGAGCAGATATGCCACGCGCGTTGCGGCCGTGCACTTAAAACGCTCGTCCGCGCGAACTCCGACGACCCATACCACGGCACCTCCCGGAGCCGTTCTCACCACAGGAACGCCTGCGCGCTCAGAAACGGGAATACGAGCCTCGTTCAGCAGGTCTGACACTTTCTTGCTTCGGCCGTTCATCCCCAACGGGCACATCACATCTCCCGGTGCGGGACCGTCCACCCACAGACGCGCCAATCGCGCCTCGGCAGGGATCTCGCCACGCGAGCCCGCCAGGATCCGCTCACTATCGCTGTCGGCAAAACCCAGGGCAGCCGCGTCTACCAAAGCTGTCACTTCCTCGGCAGCCGCAAGCTCACGGGCGCGGCACACGATATCGCATCCCGGCTCAACGGCTATTGGTTCTGTGACCAGCATACGTCCCCCGCCCAACGGCAAACGATCGGGCACGGTAACCCAGTCCGCGACCAGGCCCTCGCGAGCCACCGGCGCCTTAAACGCCAGCATGCCAAACTCAATGCGTGCGTCAATCCCCGCCGGAAGCGTGACCGAGCCGGCACCCTCGGCAACGCAGGAAAGGACTCGCTCCACATGTCGCATCTCGGGGCGAGCATCCGGATCGATGCGTTTGATCGCCAGTCGCACGATGCGCCGCGCGATTACCACCTCGGCCGCAGCAAGGCGCCTGGCATCGAGCACCAGCGCGCCCGCTGCCTCTTTGCGCAAACAGCTTCGAAACGCCTGTGCCGACAGCTGGGATAGAAACGCATCTTCATCACCCAAGATCTCACAGGCGGCGCCAATCGTCTTGCAGACGCTCGCGTTGCGCTGCGCCACCACCGGCATCACTCGATGGCGCACGTAGTTTCGCAGATACGAGATATCCTCATTGCTCTCGTCTTCACGCCACGGCTGACCATGTACCTGTAGATAGCCCACGAGCTCGCCATGAGTTAGGTCGAGCAAGGGACGCACCACGATATTCCTCCGGCGAGGAATGCTCGATAGACCAGCGGGCCCCGAACCCTTAATCGCGTTCATCAAAAACGTTTCCGCGCGATCCGAAGACGTGTGCGCGGTGCAGATACGAGCCGCCGTTCGCGGCGCCCCCGTCTGGGCGCAGAGTTCGCGAACATACCTCCGCGCCGCGGCATAGCGCACCTCGCGGGCCGCGGCCTCAATATTGCCCGACTCCCCATCAAAATAAGCGTGCTCCACACACAGCGGTAAACCATATTGCGCGCAGAGCTCACGCACAAAGGCCTCGTCGCCATCGGACGCCTTGCCGCGCAGATGATGGTTTACATGCAGCACATGCAGGCGCTCGCGAGCAATGGGGGCAACACCGCGTCCGTCTTGGATATCCAGCTTTGATGTGCACGCCATAAGAAGCAGTGCCGTCGAGTCCGCGCCGCCTGATACCATGAGCACGACAGGAGCAGCCTGCTGTCTCGTCCGGGTCTCATCGACTGCCCCAGGCACGGCATGGTGTCCGTAATGCTGTGATACCGTTGGCATTCGCTTCCTCCTCTATTCGTCCGCACCCATTGTATCCTTTGGAATCTTATGTCTCGTCTGCACCTTCATATCCTCGGCAGTGGCTCTAAAGGCAACTGCGCACTCATCGAGGGCCCGCAGGGGCTCATTATGGTCGATGACGGACTGTCTCGCCGCGAGACATTAAAGCGCATGGCAGAACTGGGGCTCTCGACAGACAACGTCTCGGCTCTTCTCATTACTCATGAGCATAGCGATCACATCAAGGGCCTCGATGTCTGGTGCAAGCACTGGCACGGCCCCCTCTTTGCCAGCAGGGGCACTCTTTCGAACAAAGAAAATCTTTCTCATCTGCCTGTCGAGGAATTCGATCCCGGTGACACCCTATCCATTGCCGGCATCCACGTGCAAACCTACTCAACATCACACGATGTCATCAATCCAGTCGGTTATCGATTCGACACCCTCGATGATTCCATCGGCTTTGCCACCGACACCGGAGAGCTATCGAGCCAAGCCATGAACACCCTCAAAGATTGTCGAGTCCTCGCGCTCGAAAGCAACCATGATGTGACCATGCTGCGCGAGGGAGAATATCCCCGCTTTCTTCAGGAGCGCATCCTGTCTGCAAGGGGACACCTCTCCAATGGCCAAGCCGCCGAAGCCGCGCGCGCACTTGTTACCGATCGCACCGAACAGCTCATTGCCATGCATATCAGCCAAGATAACAATCGTCCGAGCCTTACCGTCAAAAGCTATGCCAAAGCTCTGGCCGCAACCCTGGATGACGAGGTCGGCAGCTCCGCAACCCTTCTCCAAGGATCGCGAAAACTCTCGATACGCCCTGCGAGTCAGTATCAGCCGGCAACCATTCAATAGACTGTCCTAGACAGCAAAAGGGGCCGAGAATCGCTTCCCAGCCCCTTTTGCTGTCTTTTAATAGCGCAGAACACCAACGAAGTTAGTCGATGGAGATCTTCGTAACGTTCTTCTTCTCGACGATCTTGGGAACCGTAACGGTCAGGATGCCGTCAGCGTACTTAGCCGAGAGGCCCTCGCTCGAAGCGTCCTTTAGATACACGCCACGCGTCGCGCTGTACGAGCTGAACTCCTTCTGCAGGAAGTTCTTGCCCTCGTTCTCCTCGTCTTCCTCGACATTCACGCTAATGGACAGACGGCCCTCATTGAGCTCGACATCGATATCGTCCTTGGCGACACCGGTCAGATAGGCCTTGACCTCATAGCCGTCGCCCTTATCCTCAACGTCAACGGGAAACGCCTTGGAAGCAATCGAGTTGTTTGCAAGGTCGGTCATATCATCAAACAGATCGAACAGCGAGCTAGCAGAAGGACGAACGCCAAAAACCGAACGATAAGGAACCATGCTTGCCATGTTTACCACTCCTTTTAGGACTGCCGAGCCATCTTCTAGGTGACTGGGACTTCTTTAGACGCTCTTATATATGCCCACACAGTGCTTATATATACATCGACTATAAAGTTTTTGAGTCCAGTACTATAAGCATATCTAAGTGTGTATGACTCAGGTTTTAGTAAGGTTAAGGTTCTTTGAACCAGAGCTTAAATACCGAGTATGTCCCCAGCTACAAATAACAAGGGGCTTACAATGAGCGCGTACACGTTGTTGGTAACGAGCTAAAGGGCATCATGGACGACCAAAACCAGAACAAAATGTTTATGCAGACGCAGGGGGAAGATACTTCCACGCAGCCGCCACGGTTCCATCGCCCCCACATCTCGCAAGAGCCCATTAATGATCCTGAGCCCGAGTATGTGACGAGAAATCGATATCAAACGCTCGAGGATGCCCAAACGGGACGTAAACATATGGGCGTCGCCTCGGGAGACCCTGTATATCTGAAAGACGCACCATTATCTAAAAACAGCGCAGCTAGTGATGAGCCGATGAAAGCATCCGCCACTCATCGACAAAGAGGTCCTCGACCAAAGCAAACCTTGACGCATTCGGCTCGCTATCTCGAAACGCCAAAACAGGGAAAATCAATCTTCGTTTCGACAAGTAAACGACGCAAGCAGCATCGACTGACAATCCTGCTTTTGATCATTGCGGTCATAGCAGTTGCCCTTGTTATTCGATTTATTTTCTTTAAATAAAAGCTCAATACCAAAAACGATAAGATCGTCTGGTGTAAATGAGTCATTTACGCCCGGTAAATGCAAAAAAAGGGGGAGGCCGCGAGGCCTCCCCCTTCTCAGTCCAAGCGTACGGCTC
>UQUG01000086.1 GCA_900544205.1 uncultured Collinsella sp. | reverse complement strand
CCGCCATGCGCGAGCTGGGGTATCGCCCCAATTTTGCCGGTCGATCGCTGCGCCGCGGTAAGTTTAAGACCGTCGGCGTCGCCATGTTCAACATTACCGGCACCGGCAATCTCGACCGTATGGAGGGCTTTGCCGCAGCAGCCGACAAACATGGCTATGCCATCACCCTCACTAAAGTAGACGGGCATCCGTATACCCTCGAGAGCGCATCGTCACGCATGAGTGCGCTGCCGGTAGACGGTATGGTCGTGATCATGAACCGCATGCCGGCAGACTTTGGCACCTTCGAGCCGCTGCCCGGCATGCAGACGGTGCTCGTTACCATGCTGGAGCACCCGCTCTGTTCAACGGTCGATAACGACCAGTTCGATTGCTCGCGCCAGGTGGTCGAGTACTTGCTGGAGCAGGGGCACAAAACCGTGCACTTTATCTCGTGCCCCGAGCGCTCGCTTTCGGGCATGCGGCGCGAGGAAGGCTGGCGCGAGACATTGCGTGCGCATGGCATTGAGCCGCCGCAGCTCGTACGCGGCGACTGGACGGCGCAGAGTGGATATGCTGCCGGCCAGGTGCTTGCGGATGATCCGACCTGCACGGCCATTTATGCCTCCAACGATGCCATGGCATATGGCTGCATCCGTGGGCTCGAGTCGTGCGGGAAGTGCGTACCCGAGGACGTGAGCGTGGTGGGTGTTGACGATAGCCTGGGCGATATCGTGCCCGACCGTCGCCTGACCACGGTGCGCTTTGACAACAAGCGCGTCGGCATGTGGGCGGTCGACAAGATTGCCGGCGCCGAGGGCGTTGAACCCGGTGTGGAGCACATGCTGTTTCCGGGCGTGCTCGTCGAGGGCGATACAGTGCGCGATGTACGCTAGGGCGCTGGTCTGTTTGGGTTGCCGCTAATTGTGTTCGATATTGTTCAAATTGGTTTAAAAACCGTTCACGGGCGAAAAGTGACCGTTCATAGCTCGAAATTACGTTTTGCGCTGTTCTTTTTTGTTTGAATGTTATTGTTTCTGTCATACACAACGCAGCGCGTATGCCCGGACGCGATGCTCTCCATTGGTTCATATGTGAAAGGAACGCAACATGGCAACCAAAGAAGAAATCTCGATGGTTGGATTCGAGATCGTCGCATACGCAGGTGACGCCCAGACCGATCTGCTTGCAGCGCTCGATGCTGCTCGCGAGGGTGACTTTGAGAAGGCCGAGCAGCTGCACAAGGATGCCAGCGATGCGCTCATCGGTGCCCACGACACGCAGACCAAGCTGCTTTCGCAGGAGGCCGGCGGTGGCGAGATGGAGATGACCTTCATCATGGCCCATGCTCAGGATACTCTCATGACCACTATGATTCTGGAGAAGCAGACCCGCTTTACCATCGATGCCTACAAGCGCATCGCTGCGCTCGAGGCCAAGCTCGCCTAACGAGCCCGCACAACCTCGTCCCCTTCCAAAAGCCCTGCCGCTATCCGCGGCAGGGTTTTTCTGTTCTCCTCCAAGTTGCGGTGAAATAGGGATTGAATAGGGGCTGGCGGGCGCTAAACAATCCCTATTCCACCGCAACTCATCCGGAGATAGTCATTGGGGACAGTCTTGGTGCGCTCTGTTCGTCTTCCCGTTCGTTTTTTGCTCGGTGGGTATACTTCCTTTCGCATTAAGCCCCGGACTGAGGAGGTATCCAAATGCCGGATAACGGGTCAATACAAAAAAGAGACGCGCACGAGATGGCTCATGGGCGTCCTGTCCAGATAACCGAGCACACGACGGTAACCGAGTTGCAGCCCAGCCTGTCCGATGTCGTGTGCGCAAACAAAAAGCTGCAGATTGGCTTTATCGTTGCGCTCGTGGTACTGGCGCTGCTGTCGGGCTTTGTAGCTCGTCCGCATTTCGCCGATACCAAAACTTGGGATTCCACCATCGAGGTCATCGACCAAAAGAAGGGTAACGTACTGGCGCTCACGACCTCGTGCGTGGCGCTGTCTGCGGGCATTACCGCGCTGCCTGGTGATACGGGAACGCCGGTCGCCGAGCAGCTCGCACAGCTTTCAGGCAACCTTGGTATCGTGCTTGCCGTGCTATACCTAGAGAAATATCTGCTGACTATTTTGTGGTCGGTTGGCTTGGGCATCTTAATCCCGTTTGCGTTGGTGCTCTTTGCGGTGTCGCTCGGCATTCACGGGCGCTGGAGTACGAGCGCCGTCCTGCGCCGTGTGGCGACACGCGTGCTGGTGGTTGCCGTGATCGGCATGGCGCTCGTACCCGCGAGCGTATGGGTGTCGCAAAAGGTCGATGAAACGTATCGCGTAAGTATTGAGCAAGCTGAGCAAAAGGCTGCGGACGCAGCCGACACCACGGACAAGTCAGCCGAGACCAGCTCAAAATCGAACAAGAAAAAATCCGAGGCCACGGAGTCCAAAAACGTGCTCGAGCAGTTGACTGATGGGGCCTCGAGCCTTGTTACGTCGGTGACCAGCGGTGCCAAGCAGATGACCGACGAGATCGTGCAGCAGGTGACCGACCTCATCGAAGGCGTCATCGTAATGATCGTGACCTCGTGTGTGATTCCTCTACTGGTGCTCGCGGCGTTCCTATGGCTAGGACACGTACTGCTGGGGATCGATATCTCCGGTCCCGCGAACTATCTGACGGGTCGTTTCTTGAGCGCTCCGTCCAAACATGCCAAGAAGAGCGGGCAGTCTGAGTAGGCGGCAAAGCGATCTTTGGAAGATCAACCGTGAGAAGGGCGGACGAGACACGTTCTCGGCCGCCCTTTTGTTTGTTGAACACATGGTCGCTACGTCCGCGCCGGGTCCAAACGGTCAGCAATCACCTGTGAACGGTATTTGCTCAAAATAGAACAAAGATAAACAAATAGTTGTTGCAGTTTATGTTCGAATGTGTTCAAATAAACACGAACAGTGAAGAACCGCACGTTCAGATGCCCGGACCTGAACGCGATTCAACACTTCCAAACAGGAACTACGCACCTGCGTATCTCTCAAGGAGGATGTCATGAGGGTTGTAATCGCTTCCGATGCCGACGGTATGTCGATGAAGGAGTCCATCAAGGAGATGCTCATCGCCGACGGTCACGAGGTCGTCGACTATTCCGAGACCCCTGCCGCGGACTTTGTCGATTCCGCGACCGCCGTTGCCAAGGACCTGCTGGAGCACAAGGATTCCCAGGGCTTCGCATTCGATAAGTACGGCGTCGGCTCCTATATGGCCGCCGTCAAGATCAAGGGCATGGTCGTCGCCAACATTTCCGACGAGCGTTCCGCCTACATGACCCGCGAGCACAACGGCTCGCGCATGGTCACCATGGGCCCGGGCGTTGTGGGCACCGAGGTCGCCAAGAAGATCGCCCGTGAGTTCCTGCGCGCCCAGTACGCCGGCGGCCGTCACCAGATCCGTGTCGACATGCTCAACAAGATGGCCTAACGAGAGCCACCGAGAACTCGAACTTCTACCTCAACTTGTGAATTCAGACGAAAGGACGTTCTGATGAAGAAGACCATCGCAATCGGTTGCGACCATATCGTTACGGACGAGAAGATCTATCTGGCCGACCGCCTGGAGCAGGCTGGCTACAAGGTGCTCGACTGCGGCACCTACAGCCACACCCGTACGCATTACCCTATCTACGGCAAGGCCGTGGGCGAGGCCGTCGCCAGCGGTAAGGCCGATTTTGGCGTTGCTCTGTGCGGTACCGGCATTGGCATCACCAACGCTGTCAACAAGGTTCCCGGCGCCCGTTGCGCCCTGGTCCGCGACATGACCTCTGCCCTCTATGCCCGTCGCGAGCTCAACGCCAACATCGTGGGCTTTGGTGGCAAGATCACCGGCGAGTTCCTGATGGCCGATATCATGCTTGCCTTCCTGGAGGAGCCCTACGAGAAGACTCCCGAGCACGACGCCCTGATCGCCAAGATCGATGCCTGCAATAAGGCCGACGCCGAGGCTCAGGCTGACCCGCACTTCTTTGACGAGTTCCTCGAGAAGTGGGACCGCGGCGAATACCATGACTAATTAGGTTCCGGCGTTCTGCCGAACGCCGGACCGGTCGACGCTGCGCGGCGCTCAGGCACCCCATCTCGCCGCTCAAACCGTCGCTCGCGTACATGAAGTACGCGTCGCTCCTCTTTCGCGGCGACCTAGGGCACCTGAGCGTCGCTCGCTGACGTTTGAGTGACCTGTGAGATCGCCCCTGTTGTTGCGAAGTGTTCTGGTACGGCGAGCTGCTCCGATAACACGTTTGCTTGCTTGGCTTGAGTGCTTCGCTCTTGGCTGTACTTGGCGATTTGCAGCTTTTCAATTGACGGCTCGCGTTTCTGTGAGGGGGCGCGGGCCGGTTTTCTATCAGCCCTATTGACTTGGCGGGCTGTCGTAAGAAAGGGAAGGCTCCTATGGAGTTTGTTCTTGATAACGGTTCTATCCGCGTAGCACTGAGCACGGCGGGCGGGTCGTTCACTTCTATTGCGGCCTACGGCCGTGAGTACCTGTGGCAGGGTGACCCGGCGGTCTGGTCGGGCCAGGCACCCATTTGCTTCCCGATCTGCGGCGGTCTTCGTGACGGTCGCGCAATGACCATGGGCGGCCGCGAGGTTAAGCTCGCCCGCCACGGCTTTGCGCGCAAACAGGAGTGGAAGCTCGAGGAGCAGAGCGACAACATGGTTGCGCTGAGCCTAAGCTCTGCCGACCATGCCGAGTTGCTCGAGCAGTACCCGTATCCGTTTAAGATCGTTGCTCGTTACACGATCGATGCGGCAAAGGTGGCCGTTTCGTACGAGGTGACCAATGAGGGCACCGAGGACATGCCATTCTTTGTGGGCGGTCACCCTGGCTTTAAGTGCCCGCTCGACGAGGGCGAGTCCTATGACGACTACGAGCTCCGTTTTGAGCAGCGCGAGGCCGCCGAGCTCTGTACTGCCGTTCCCTCGACGGGCCTGATTGATGTTGAGCGTCGCAGCAAGAACCCGATGGTTGGCCATGACCTGCCGCTGACCCACGAACTCTTTGACTTCGCGGAGACCATCTTTGACGTGCTCGAGAGCCGCGTGGTTACGCTGACCAAGAAGACCGAGGACAAGGGCGTGCGCCTGACGTTCCCCGATATGCCATACCTGATTGTGTGGAGCAAGCCCGAGGGCGACTTTGTGGCTGTGGAACCGTGGGGCGGCCTGTCCACCTGCTCCGACGAGGACGATATTCTGGAGCACAAGCGTGGCTGCCTGGTTGCCAAGCCGGGGGAGACCGTCACCCGTGGCTTTGAGATCGAGATCCTTTAACGAGCTATCGTATGTTTGGGGCCGCGCGTGTCGTGCCCCGGAACAGGAGTTCAACATGATTCTGACCGTTACCATGAACCCGTCGATTGATACGCGCTATCAGCTCGACAAGCTGATCATCGACGACGTGAACCGTGTGACGCCCGAAAAGACCGCTGGCGGCAAGGGCCTCAACGTGAGCCGTGTGCTGCTGCAGTTGGGCGACGATGTGCTCGCGACCGGTCTGCTCGGCGGACACATGGGTGCCTATATGGCCGAGCTCATGGATGCCGATGGCGTCAAGAACGACTTTGTGCCCATCGCCGGTGAGACGCGCATTTGCCTGAATATTCTGCACGAGGGTAATCAGACCGAGCTTTTGGAGAGCGGCCCGCAGATCGCCCCGGCCGAGCTCGAGGCCTTTACGGCCAAGTTTGCCGAGCTCGCAGCGAAGGCGGACGTTGTGACGCTTTCGGGCTCGCTGCCGCGTGGTGTCGATGCCGGCTACTATGCCGAGCTCGTCAAGATCGCCGAGGAGGCGGGCGCCAAGGTGCTGCTCGACACCTCGGGTGCATCGCTGGAGGCCGCGCTGGAGTCCGACGCTAAGCCTGAGCTCGTAAAGCCCAACCTGACCGAGATCAACGGCCTGCTGGGTACGTCCTTTACGACCGATGATGTCGATGCCCTGCGCGAGGCGCTTGCCGCCGATGGCCGCTTTGCCGGTATTCCCTGGGTTGTCGTTTCGATGGGCGCTGCCGGTTCGGTGGGCTTCCATGAGGGCCGTGCGTTCCGCGCCAAGACGCCCGCGATTGCGGCTGTGAACGCGACGGGTTCCGGCGACTCGACCATCGCCGGCTTTGCGCATGCGATTGCTGCTGGTGCCGACGACGTCACGGTGCTCAAGACCGCCAATACCTGCGGCAAGCTTAACGCCATGGATCCCAAGACCGGCCACCTGGTCATGGATCGCTGGGACGAGGTCTACAACAGCGTTGAAGTAACGGAGCTTTAGAGTTACGCGGTTTTACCAAACCGCGTAACCAGCCGACGCTGCAAACCCGCCAGAGCGGCAATCTGCCTTTCAGCTTCGACGGCGTGACCAGAAGGTCAATGCCGCCTCGCTTCAAGGCACCTTGCTCGCTTTGGCGGGCTTTCGCTCATATGACCCAATCCGCTGTCAAGAGCCACAATGGCCCCGCCGACCGC
>UQUG01000085.1 GCA_900544205.1 uncultured Collinsella sp. | reverse complement strand
ACCTGCATCTTTTGAATATTCGTTTCCACGGCACCCCTCCACCTTTGCATGAGTTTTTGTCATGTTATCCATGCATTATATTCGCTTTTCTTCTAAAGCCAGTTCACCCATAGTGAACATGCTCGGATATAGAAGGGATGTCAGCGCATGAACAACGGACTGTTTACGTACTTAGCAGCATTGCTATTGTTTGGCTCCAACGGCATCATCGCCGCCGCCATCGCGCTGCCGAGCTCCGATATCGTGCTACTACGCACGTTTTTGGGCGCACTCTCGCTTGTCACCATCCTCGCCATCACTCAACGCCATAAGTTGCAGGCGCCATCTCGCCCCCGCGAAGCCGCAGCCCTCCTCCTCTCGGGAGCCGCGCTGGGCGCCAGCTGGATTTTTCTGTTCCGCGCCTACCAGACGATCGGCGTCGGCGTATCCTCGCTGCTATACTACTGCGGCCCCATCATTGTCATGGCGCTCTCCCCACTCATCTTTGGCGAAAAGCTGACCGGTGGCAAAATCGCCGGGTTTATCGCCGTCGCCTGTGGCGCTTTTCTCATTGCAGCGCAAGGTCTAGGCGGCAACATGCCCATTGCGGGCATCGTCTGCGGCATCGCCTCGGCATTTTGCTATGCGCTGATGGTCATCGCTAGCAAGGGTGCGCCGCACATCGAAGGCCTCGAGAACTCCACGCTCCAGGTGAGCGCCGCCTTTGTGACCGCGCTGGTCCTCACGCTCATCACGCAGGGCGCTCCCTCGTTCCTCTCCCCCAGCATTGCCGCCGGCATCGATTGGCGCGCCGTTGCCATGCTCGGCATTGTCAACACCGGACTCGGTTGTCTGCTCTACTTTAGCGCCGTCGCCAAGCTGCCCGTCCAGACCGTCGCCGTCGTCGGCTACCTCGAGCCGCTTTCGGCGGTCGTGTTCTCGGCCGTCCTTTTGGGCGAAGCCATAACACCGGTCCGCTTGATGGGCGCTGCACTTATCATCGGCGGCGCGCTCTTTTGCGAACTCGCCGGCAAACGTGCAAACACCAAGGCTGGCATCGCCCAGACAGCACGCGCCTAACGGCCCCTCTTTAGCTCAAAGCAGGGACGCATCCGCGGTTATCACATTGCAGCAAACCACATAGACGGAAGTGCCCCAGCTCTGAAATGCTACCTGCGTACATGAATAATCCCCAAATGAGGATTATTGTCTAAAACACCCCGATGTGCCAAACTGCTCTTATATGTATAAAGATGGCATAAAGGTCTACTGCTCTTGGCAGAGGCCAGATGTCCAAGGGAGTCCACGTGGCACACAACAAGCTGGAGGCAAGCCTCCAAGACCAGCGTAGTCAAGGCGGACATGGCGCCATCCCCCTCTCCGCTGGCATGCTGCTCGTAACGCTCGGCGTCGTATACGGCGACATCGGCACGAGCCCCATGTATACCATGAAATCAATTGTCGCCAACAACGGCGGCATCGGTACCGTCAGCGAGGACATGATCTTGGGCGCGCTTTCGCTCGTCATCTGGACCATGACGCTCGTGACCACGGTCAAGTACGTGGTAATCGCCATGAAGGCCGATAACCACAACGAAGGCGGCATCTTCGCCCTGTTCAGCCTCGTACGCAAGGTGGCACCATGGCTGATTCTGCCCGCTATGATCGGCGGTGCGGCACTGCTTGCCGACGGCATCCTCACCCCCGCCGTCACGGTCACCACAGCCATCGAGGGTCTGCGCACCATCGAATGGGGCCATGCGCTGCTGGGCGACGGCCAGACCAATGTGATCATCATCACCATCATCATTATCTGCGGTCTGTTTGCCATGCAGCGCGCCGGCACCTCGTCAATCGGCAAGCTGTTCGGTCCGCTCATGACGCTATGGTTCCTGTTCCTGGCGGGCGCCGGCCTGTTCAACATGCTCGGCAACCTGTCCATCCTGCGCGCGCTCAACCCCATCCGCGGCATCATGTTCCTGTTCTCGCCCATCAACCACTCGGGCATCATGGTGCTCGGCTTTGTCTTTCTGTCGACGACCGGCGCCGAGGCGCTCTATTCGGACATGGGTCACGTGGGCAAGGCTAACATTTACGCATCATGGCCGTTCGTAAAGGCGGCGCTTATCCTCAACTATCTGGGGCAGGGCGCTTGGCTGCTTGCCAACAATTCCAATCCCCAGATGCTCGCGATGGACATCGTCAACCCGTTCTATATGATGCTCCCCGAGCCCCTGCGCCCCCTTGCCATCGTGCTTTCGGCCGTAGCGGCCATCATCGCCTCGCAGGCGCTCATCACCGGCTCGTTCTCGCTGGTATCCGAGGCCACGCGTCTCAACCTTATGCCGCATCTGCGCATCCACTACCCCAGCGACACCAAGGGCCAGCTCTATATTCCGCTCGTCAACAACATCATGTGGGTCGGCTGCATCTTCATCGTGCTGCTATTCCAAAACTCTGAGCGCATGGAAAGCGCCTATGGCCTCGCCATCACCGTGACCATGCTCATGACCACCACACTGCTGACGAGCTATATCGCCGGCATCCTCAAGCACAAGCTGGGTGCCTGCGTCTTCGCCCTGCTCTTTGGTGCCATTGAGCTGTGCTTCTTCGCCTCGTGCCTCACCATGTTCTTTGACGGCGGCTACGTCATGATCTTCCTGGCCGCGCTGCTGTTTGGCCTTATGTATGTGTGGCGTCGCGGTACCGCCATCGAGCGAACGCAGACGATTCTGCTGCCCGTCTCCAAGTACATCGACCAGCTCAATCGCCTGCGCAATGACGAGACCTATCCCGTGCTCGCCGACAACCTGGTGTTCCTCACCAACAGCCCCGACCCGCTCACGCTCGACCGCGACGTGCTTTATTCCATCCTGGACAAGCACCCCAAGCGCGCCAAGGCATATTGGTTCATCAACGTGCACGTTACCGACGAGCCCTATACGCATGAGTATTCCGTTGAGACCTTTGGCACAGACTTCCTGTTCCGTGTGCGCCTGGATCTGGGCTTTAAGGTCAATCAGCGCATCAACGCCTACCTGCGCCAGATCGTTGGCGACTTGATGGCATCGGGAGAGCTGCCGCCGCAGCATCACACCTACTCCATCTACGAGACACGCGGCAACGTGGGTGACTTCCGTTTTTGCATGCTGCGCAAGATGCTTGCCCCCGAAACGGACATCAACCGCAACGACCATCGCGTCATGGCCATCAAGTACGCCGTCCGCCGCGCCTGCGGAAGCCCGGCACGTTGGTACGGTCTTGAGAACTCGGCCATCATCATCGAGTACGTACCGCTCTTTGCCCGCATGCGTCCGGCAGTCAAGCTTGTACGCACCCAGGTGCCACTCGAAGTTCAGATCGAGGAAGCCGAGGAAATGGATGTCGATATCTTCTCGGACGACCTGGTCAACGGTAACGAGGCCGGTAAGAATATGAACGTCGACCCCACCGAGTTGCTCGAGAGCGTCGCCGATACGCCCGAACAGCAACAGCTCGACGGTCTCGAGATCGAACAGCTCAACGACGCCAACTTCTAGCGACGTCACAAATCAACGACAGCGGCCCTGCACCTCACGAGAGACGCAGGGCCGCTTTGCATTGCAGTAAAGCTAACGGCTACGAACGACGCGGCTCGGGAACCACGAGCCTATCGGGGCTCGCGCCCTCGGCATCCATCAGGCTCACGTAGCGAATCGACGGGTCCCCATACATCGCGTAGTAATAATTGCCCGTGCGCGCGCTAAAGCATCCGGTGTAGATAGTCTTCTCGAACTTGCCATCGCCCATCCTGGACGCCCCCTCGATCATCACCACGCCCTCGAGCGAGCGGAACATGCGGACGACGTTTTCGGTCTCGCTTTCCTTTTGCGGGTAATTGGCATTGAGGTACGCCGCCTTTACAAAACGGCTCGGCGAATAGCAGTCACCCGGAATACCGCGCATGCCGGCACCCGCGCCATAGGGCTTGAGCTCGGCGCCACGCCATGTCGCCGTCTGCGGAAAGTCGCTTGTGGCCGTGATATAGGTGCGCAGGTTTTCCATGTGCCACGGGAAGGTGGGCTGATTGGCAAGGGTGTCGACCGGATCGTCGTATACATGCAGGCCGTCAGCCATCATCTCGACCACGATGCTACGCTGGCTGTCGCCGATAATCCAATGGAGCAACGACACGCCCAGCCCCTCTCCGGCAGATTTGGCGACAATCACCGTATCGTGCAGCGCAGCCTCGACCTCGTCGACCGTCGAGAACGTCGCTGCCACCCACAGGGGAAACTCATAGGCCGCGATATTGGTCTTGCCGTCGACAGGGTCATCGGCATACTCGGCATAACCCGGGAAATTGAGACCCGCCACGGCGAGGCCCGCATCGTTGCCGCAATCGAAGAACATAGGGTAGTTCTTGTAATCGATGCACATACCGATCACCGCGTGTGCCGCTGTCGCGTCGTCGATAAACGAATACGGAATGTGAAACCCGCGCGGCATCACGCGAACCTGTTGGCCGTAGTCAAAGCTCCAGTCGAGGTTGCGGCCCAGATACATGTGACCAGAATTATCGGTAAATCGAATACTCGTACACATAGCGCCTCCTAGCTTTATGTTCTTGCTAAGCTTATTGTCACCAAACAAAAAGGCGCTAAACACAAAAGCCCGGACATGACAACAATGTCACGCCCGGGCCAAAGCACCGGTTCAATCCCCGATCAAATCGTCCTAGACGAGTTTACCGAGACAGTGATCAATCATGTGTTGAACCATCTGCGCCTCAAAGCCGACGAAGTCCTGCTTGCGCTCGCGCATCTTGCCGTCGACGATCACGTCATAAGCGACCTTGCACTTGATATAGCGCGTGGACTTGGTGACCTCCTCGTGCGTCAGGCAGCTCTCCTCCATCTTGCTGGCACCCAGGCCAAACACCAGACGGGGGTTGTAGAGCACATGGGGCTCGCCGGCGTCGTCCAGATAGACGCAGACCTTCTTGGTGACGCCGATCTGGTTGGCGGCAAGGCAGCCGGCATCGTCGAGCGACTTGATGGTATCGATCAGGTCCTGTGCGACCGGCTCGTCCTCGACGGTCGCAACCTCGCAACGCTGGGACAGGATAGCCTCGTCGTGGCAAAGCTCTTTAATCATACGTTCCTCCATAGGGGTCGTTGTAACCGCTTAAGTATACGGTACCCGCACATTTTCATGCGAAAAATACCGTCCGTCTGCCACAAAGCGCCGAACATCAACATGCGAGGAACAACAGCGTCGTAAAGGGGCTATAGTGAGTGAGTTCGTGTCAATCGGCCTAAACTCGGGGCCGAACAAGGAAAGGGTATGCATGGACGAACTATTTCACGTCAGCGAGCGCAAGTCCACAATCGGGACCGAACTCCGCGCTGGACTGACAACATTCCTGGCGATGGCCTACATCATCGCCGTCAACCCCGCGGTGCTCTCGGGCGCTGGCATCGATGCGGGAGCGCTCGCCTGCGCCACCTGCCTGGGCGCCGGCATCATGACCATCTGCATGGGCATCTTCGCCAACCGCCCGCTCGCCTGCGCGTCGGGCTTAGGCGTCAACGCGATGATCGCTGGAATCACCACCACCGTCTGCGGCGGTGACTGGCACGTGGCCATGAGCGTCATCTTCCTTGAGGGCGTCGTCATCTTGCTGCTCGTGCTTTGTGGCCTGCGCGAGGCCATCATGGACGCCATCCCGGTTGTCCTGCGTCACGCCATCTCGGTGGGTCTGGGCCTGTTTATCGCCATGATCGGCCTGTGCGACGCCGGCATTATCACCGCTGGCACCGGTACGCTCGTCGGCCTGGGCGACATCGCCTCCCCCACCTTTATCGTCGGCATCATCTCCATCGTCGTGACGGTTGCCCTGGCTTCCCGCAACGTGCCGGGCTCGCTGCTCATCGGCATCATCGTCGCCGTTATCGCCGGTATCCCGCTGGGCGTCACCCACGCCCCCGAGGGCCTCATCGCACCGCTCGATTTCTCGAGCATCGGTGGCCCCATCGCCGACGCCGGCGGCGTGCCCGCCATCGTCAAGGTCCTTACCGACCCCACGCTCCTCGTCATCTCGTTCTCGCTGCTCATGAGTGACTTCTTCGACACCATGGGCACCGCGATGGCCGTGGCCAAGCAGGGCGAGTTCCTCACCGACGACGGCAACGTCGAGAATATCAAGGAGATCCTGATCGTCGACTCCGCCGCCGCTGCTGTGGGCGGTTTCATGGGCGTCTCCTCCATCACCACCTTCGTCGAGTCCACCTCTGGCGCTGCCGACGGTGGCCGCACGGGCCTCACCTCCGTCACCACCGGCGTGCTGTTCATTCTCGCCGCGTTCTTCTCCCCCATCGTCACCATCGTTTCCAGTGCCGCCACCTGCGGTGCTCTGGTCTACGTCGGCTACCTCATGATGAGCGAGGCCTCCGAGATCGACTGGTCCGATGTGTCGCAGGGTTTCCCGGCGTTCATGATTGTCGCCGGCGTGCCCTTTACCTACTCCATCTCTGCCGGCATTGGCCTAGGCTTTATCGCCTACGTGATCGTCGCGCTCTTTAAGGGCGAGGCCTCCAAGATCAAGCCGCTCATGTGGATCGCAGCCCT
>UQUG01000084.1 GCA_900544205.1 uncultured Collinsella sp. | reverse complement strand
GACGCCATCGTCATGACGGCCCCACTTCCCCTCGTACTTCCGGTCGATAACGCCTCGCCCGAGCCGACGGCAGCCGAGCAACGCGTATGGCCGCTGCCTGCGCCTGGGCGCTCCGAGGGGGAGCGCGCCGAAATTGAGCGCCGCCGCCTGGTGCTCGCTATCGAGAGTTCCTGCGACGAGACGGCCGTGGCGATTATCGATGCGGATGGCAATATGCTGGCCAACCAGGTGTCGACACAGATTGATTTTCATGCCCGCTTTGGCGGCGTGGTGCCCGAGATCGCCTCGCGCAAACACGTTGAGGTGATTGTGAGTGTCGTGGATGCGGCGCTCGAGGATGCCGCAGCATCGCTTGGTCTTGAGGGTGGAGCGATTGCTCCCAGCGAGCTTGCCGCCGTGGGCGTGACACAGGGTCCGGGCCTGGTGGGCGCCCTCGTGGTGGGTGTTGCCTTTGCCAAAGGCTTTGCCTACGCTGCCGGTAAGCCGCTCGTATGCGTCAACCATCTGGAGGGGCATCTGTTTGCCAACCTGCTGGCGCAACCCGACCTCAAACCGCCGTTTATCTTCACGCTTGTCTCGGGTGGGCACACCATGCTCGTGCACGTGAAGGCGTGGGGCGACTACGAGGTGCTCGGTGAGACGCTCGACGACGCTGTGGGCGAGGCCTTCGACAAGGTAGCCAAGGCGTTGGGTCTGGGCTATCCCGGTGGCCCCATCATTTCCAAGCTGGCCGAGACGGGCAACCCCAAGGCGATCGATTTCCCCCGTGCGCTTAACAGCAGGGGAGACTATCGCTTCTCGCTTTCGGGCCTTAAAACCGCTGTGACGCTCTACATTGAACAGGAGACCAAGGCCGGGCGCACGATTCACCTGCCCGATCTGGCAGCTTCGTTTGAGGCAGCTGTCTTTGACGTGCAGTACAAGAAGGCCAAAAACGCACTGCACGCTACCGGATGCAAGGAATACTGCATCGGTGGCGGCGTCTCGGCCAACCCGCATCTGCGCGAGATGATGATCAAGAAGCTTGGGCGTCAGGGGATTCGCGTAACGGTGCCGCCCTTGTCTGCCTGTACCGATAACGCAGCCATGATCGTGGAGGTCGCTCGCCGTAAATTCGACCGAGGCGAAATCTCGCCGTTCGATGTCGACGCCGATCCGAACATGACGCTGTAGCTGGTACGGCGCGGTCCCCGGACGGAGGGGCCGGATATAAGGTTTCCTGCTCTACAGTCCTGCGCAAGACGAAGGCCACATTAAGTGGCCTTCTTTGCGTGCGGAACTCGCGATAAACCTTATATCCGGCCCCTCCGTCCGGGGACCTTTCTGTATCGATATAGCTTCTGGGCTGGTTTGGCGTCGACAACGTCCAGCAAGGTTAACAAGCCAGCGTCGAATTTCCGGCGTTCTTTAGCTGAAAGAAAAAGTTGGCGTGCGGAGCTTTGCTCCGCATTTGGGATGGGAGCCCCTCGGGAGCGGGCGGGCGTATACAAGGTTTATCGCGAGTTCCGCACGAGCCGGAGAGCACTTAATGTGCTCTCCGTGCGAGCAGGACTGTAGAGCAGGAAACCTTGCATACGCCCGCCCGCTCCCGAGGGGCATCTCTCATGCAAAAACTGTCGTGGGGTAAAGTCCGAGGTCAGTGGCGTTTTATACCGAGAAATCCAAAAAAGTTGAAAATTCATTACAAATTTGCGTTGACTTTAGGTAACTAAAGTTTCATACTCCTTTTCAACCACTGGGGGATGTGAACACGCACGGATCGTTCGCATCATGATTGAAGAGGATTTCTTAGACATGTTCACGCATCAGCTAAACATTATCAGCGTAGTAATTATCTGATGCGGGTTAGCACATACAGCTAGCCCGTACGATAACGGGCGGCTGATGAAGATGAGGGCCGTCGAGCGCAACCGACGGCCCTCATTTTTTATGTCTAGGAAGTTCTTTTTAGAGGAGGAAATGTAATGAACGGAGTTTTGCTCATGGTTGTGGCCGCGGCGGTGCTCGCCTGCGGCTATCTGGGCTACGGCCGATGGCTGGCCAACAAGTGGGGCGTTGACAAAGAGGCCCTCACGCCGGCCAAGCGCATGAAGGACGGCAACAGCTTCTCGCCCGTCTCCGCCTTCACCGCGTTCTCGCACCAGTTCAGCTCGATCTGCGGTGCTGGTCCTGTTACGGGTACGATCGTCGCCATGGCCTTTGGCTGGCTGCCCGTCGTGCTCTGGGTCCTCGTCGGCGGCATCTTCTTTGGTGCCGTCCACGACTTTGGTGCCCTGTACGCTTCGATGAAGAACAACGGCAAGTCGCTCGCTCAGCTCATCGAGAAGTACATCGGCAAGACCGGCCGTCGCCTGTTCCTGCTGTTCTGCTGGCTGTTCTGCATCATCGTCATCGCCGCTTTCACCGACATGGTCTGCAAGACGTTCATGTTCACCCCGGCCGTTGACGCTTCTGGTGCTGCTACCGGTGCCATCGACTTCACCAAGTCCTATGCCGCCGGCTGCGCTGGTACCATCTCCATCCTGTTCACCTTCGTCGCTATCGCCTTTGGTTGGGCCCAGAAGAAGTTCAACCTCACCGGCGCTGCCGAGTTCGTCACCGGCGTGGTCCTCATGGTTCTCATGTTCGCCGTCGGTATGCAGTTCCCGGTCTACCTGGATAAGTTCCAGTGGTTCGCCGTCGTCATGGTCTACCTGGTCTTCGCTGGCGCCATGCCCATCCAGATGCTCAAGACTCCGCGCGATTACCTCACTTCCATCATGATGATCGTCATGATCGTCTGCGCTGTCCTCGGCATCGTCGTCCTGGGCGTCAACGGTCAGGCCACTATCACCGCTCCGGTCTTTACCGGCTTCTCCACTGCCTCCGGCATGATGTTCCCGGTCCTGTTCGTCTCCGTCGCATGCGGTGCTCTCTCCGGTTTCCACAGCCTCGTTTCTTCCGGCACCTCTTCCAAGCAGGTCGAGAAGGAGCAGGACGCCGTCAAGGTCGGCTACGGCGCCATGATCGTCGAGTCCTTCGTCGGCATCCTTGCCATCATCGTCGCCGGCATCATGTTCTCCGACATGAACACCGCCGGTACCGGCGTCCTCAACGCCGGTGTCGCTTCCACCCCGTTCCAGATCTTCGCCGCTGGCATCTCCCGCGGTATGCAGGCCTTCGGTGTTGACGGCACGCTCGCTACCGTCTTTATGACCATGAACGTTTCCGCTCTGGCTCTGACCTCGCTCGACGCCGTCGCCCGCATCGCCCGCACCTCGTTCTCCGAGTTCTTTGCCCAGACCAACGATGCCCTGGCCATCGAGTCCAAGGCCGGCTACATGAAGGTCCTCGGCAACCCCTGGTTCGCCACGGTCGTTACCCTGCTTCCCGGTCTCGCCCTCGCTTTTGGTGGCTATGCCAACATCTGGCCGCTCTTTGGTGCTTCCAACCAGCTGCTCGGCGGCATGACCATGATCACCCTCGCCGTGTTCTGCAAGTGCACCGGCCGCAAGGGCTGGATGCTCTACGTGCCCGTCGCCTTCCTGCTCTGCTGCACCTTCACCTCGCTGGTCCAGAGCGCCATGGGCTGCATGACCGCCGTCCAGGCCTACGGTTTCTTCGGTACCATCCCGGCTACTGCCACCACGGCCGCCGTCTCCGTCGCCGCCACCAAGGGCCTGCAGCTCGTCTTCGCCGTCCTGCTGATGGTCCTGGGTCTCATCGTCGCCGTCAACTGCCTCAAGGAGTTCTTCGGCAAGGAGGCTGGCTCCATGCCCGACGAGGAGCCCGAGTGGTCCGAGATGGGCAAGGCCGAGTACGGCCGCGCCGCTGCCGCCGAGGCTCCTGTCGACGCCGAGGCTGCCAAGGCCTAGTCAGCTTGATGGGCTAGCCGTTCCATCCATATGACTCGGAAAGACCGGGTCCGCAACGACGCGGACTCGGTCTTTTTTCATGCAAAAGCGGGCGACGCCCGAGTGTTCTCGCAGATGTTTTGCGTGGATAAGGGCGCGCGTTGTACCATATAAACGTATATGTGTACATATGAAAGGGGCCCCGTGGCCAAGACGGTATATTCCGATAACCAAAATAATGTCGATGCCCTGGCTGAACGTCTGAGCAGCCAGACGTCGCTTTCTGCCGAGCGTGCCAAGCTGGTTGCCTACGACCTGCTCTGCCGCAAGGCGCTCAAGATTAAGTCGAGTGCGCTGGCGCAAATTTTCCGCTCCGTCGATAAGGAATGTGACACCAAGGCGATGCGCGATGAACTTATCGCGGCAAATATCGTGACCAAGATCGAGGGTAGCGGCATTAACGGGCGCCCGGCGTTCTATACCATCAATGCCGAGATCCGCGATGCCCAGGAGCAGCCTGCCGAGTCCGTCGAGGATTTTGTCGTCGAGGATTCCGCTGACGTGCCTGCTGTGGAAGAAACTGCTCCGCGTGAGCATGTCGATACCGATGAGTTGCTCGATGAGAACGTCGTGCGTGCCTTTACGGCCAAGGCAGGACGCGGCGGTTTTGGCGGGGGTGGCAAGCGCGATGCGCAGCGCCGCGCCCAGCAGGAGCGCTTCCGTCGCGCCGTTGCTCAAAAGGGTGAGACGGATGCCGAGGCTGTTGAGACCGAGGTTGCTGCCGAGTCGCAGAAGCCCACGAAGGAGCAAAAGCCCGTGGAGGCCCAAGAGCCCAAGCGCCGTCGCGGTGCTCACTTTAAGGCTGCACAGCAGGATGCCGCGCGTGAGGTTGAAGAGTCTTCTGAGGTTGCAGACGATGTTGAGGAGTCTGCCAAGAAGGCTCCGGGTTCATGCCGTCCCGGACGTGGTTTTGCGGGGCGCGCGTATCCCGTAAGGCGTCAGGAGAAGAGCGAGCCGGCTTCGACCACTCAGGGCGAGAAGGACGAGAAGACCGTTGAGCCGGCGGCTCGCGAGCAGAAGCCTGTTGAGCCGCAGCTTGAGGTTGATGCCGAGGCCAAGGGCCAGCAGCCTACTGATGAGCAGGCGGAGCAGGGCGCGTCGAGCAAGCCTCGCCGCCGTCGCCATCGTGGGGGCCGCAGTTCCCATGCCGAGACTGCAACCGAGAAGACCACGCCGCAGAACGAGGATGCGAAGGCCGAGGTTTCTTCGGGGCAGCCTAAGCGCCAGCCGGCGAAGGAGAGCAAGTCCGTTCGTCCGCAGAAGCAGGCGTCTATGCCGAAGCACGAGCGCAATTCCCAGGGCGATTCTAAGCGCAAGTCTCAGAAGAAGCCGGAGTCTGCCGCAGCAGATACTGCTGCCCAGCAGCCCAAGTCGTCCGTCCACGGCGAGGTCTCGGCGTTTGCCCTTGCCCGCGTTTTAGGCAGGCAGCTGCTCAAGGTTGTCCCTACGCCTACGGCGCTCTCTAAGATCAAGGAGCAGCAGACACAGATCGTAAAGGTCGAGGGCAAGGACGGCAAAAAGGCTCCGCAGCGCACTCAGCACAACGAGATGTCCAACCGCAAGATTGCCGAGGAAATCGCAATCATCCAGGCTTGGATCGAGCAGAACCGAGGTGCCGATACGCCGGTTGCCTCGCGCCGCCAGCGTGCCTACCAGATCTTTAACGACGAGAAGGCTTTTGACGGCAAGCACGGTGAGCGCTTGATCAGGCGTATGACCGAAAAGGGCATCAGCATGCAGGCGATCAAGGTCGCCCCCAATCGCCCCGTGCACTTTACGGGCTTCTTTACGCTGGGCGCCGACAAGCCGTTCATTATGGTCGAGAACCTGGACACCTACGACGAGATCGTCAAGCTGCTGCGTGGCCGCAAGCACGCCAAGCTCTTTGGCATCAAGGTGGGCGGCGTGATTTTTGGCGGCGGATGCAAGGCGAGCGTCTCGCATGCCCTGGACGATTATCTGGCTGAGATTGGCTATCGCTTTACCTATGTCTACTACGTAGGCGACATCGATCGCGAGGGCGCGCGCATTGTCGAGCAGGCTCGCAATGCCAATGTGGTTGAGATTCGCCTGCATGCCGGCATGTACCGCGCCATGCTCGCCGAGCATAAGCGTCGCGTGAAGGCCGGCGGCGAGTGCGAGCCCGCGGCTGCCAACCAGGGCGTGCCGCAGAACCTGGCAGCGACGATCAAGGATCTGCCCATGGTTACGCGCGTGCAGTTCCGCAACGTGCTGCGCGAGGGCGGGCGCATTCCGCAGGAGATTCTGATGACCGCCGACTATCGGGATGGCGACTCGGGAAGCTTCGACCGCATGCTGAACAATTAGATTCCGCCGGCCCCGGGAGAGCGGGGACACCGGCTTAGGTTTCCTGCTCTACAGTCCTGCGCAAGACGAAGGCCACATTAAGTGGCCTTCTTTGCGTGCGGAACTCGCGATAAACCTAAGCCGGTGTCCCCGCTCTCCCGGGGCTTGTGGTTACTTGGTTGTTGCATGCGGCTCGCTTTTCGGAACTGGGCTGATATTTCTTGATGCAAGGCGCTCTTGGTCCTAATGGGCCTGGGGCGCCTGTCTTTTGAAGGTAGATTTTCCCGTGCTGGACGAGAAGTTGTGTTGCCTTGCGGGTTCGAATCCCTCCGCTTGTCCACAAGAAAGCGCTCTGGGCTGATGAAAGCCCAGAGCGCTCAGTTACCTTGGCTGGGACGGAGGGATTCGAACCCCCAACAGCCGGCACCAAAAACCGGAGTTCTACCGTTGAACTACGTCCCA
>UQUG01000083.1 GCA_900544205.1 uncultured Collinsella sp. | reverse complement strand
TCGGTCGGAGGGGTGGCTTTGTAAAGCCGTTTGTCTCCACCCGCGTAGCGGGTGGGTTGAAGCTGGCCGCTGCGCGCCCAGCAGACTAAAGTCTTGAACTTAGAGAAGGGGCGCCCGTTATCGGACACCCCTTACGTTGCGCTGTGTTGTGGCAATACAGTCAAGCGGGATTTTTGGATGAGAAGCGATCCTCTGGACAAAAAGCGTCACAACATTCGACGCTTTTCCTCGTTTTCGAGATTTTCATCAAATGTTGTGACGGTTTGGATGTGGCAAAGGGACTGTCTTTTTTCACATAGCGAGGGCTGCGCGGATGGAGGGGACCTCCAGAGCCTCGCGGAGCCAGGGGGCCAGCTGCTCGGGGTGGCCCTGCAGGTAGCCTTTGAGCTCGGATGGGGTCACGCGTTGTACCTCCGAGATCTCCTCTTGGTTGATATGCAGCTCGCCCGGCTCAACATGGGCAAGGAAGACCTCGCACCACTCGCACTCGCAGCGGCCGTCGCCGTGGTCCTCGCGATACACCACGTGACCGAGGTGCTTGAGCTGGTCGGGTGCGCGCGTGATGCCGAGCTCTTCGTTGATGCGGCGCGCCGTCGCGGCGACAACGTCCTCCCCGGGGAGCGGATGGCCGGCACAGCTATCGGCCAGCACCCCGCCCCACAGGCGTTTGAGCGGACTGCGACGACAGAGCAGCAGGCGCGCGTCTTCGCCCTGGCCCTCGACCAGAAGCGTCAGAAATGCCTGATGCAGGATTCCCTCGCCGGTATGGGCCTCGATGCGGTCGACGGGGCCAAGCGCCTCGCCGGTCGCGGCATCGACCGCCACGACCTCGGCGCCTGCGCCGCCCTCATCCCAGCCGGCGCGCAGAATGCGGGCTGCGGCCTCCTCGAGCGCGGCGATGAGTTCCTTGGTGGTATCGAGCATGCGCCGCAAGTCGTCCGCGGTCGCGTTCTCCACATGAAAACCCGTGCTTGCAACTACCGGCACGCCAAAGCGCGTGGCCAGCGCCGCCGCAATATCGTGCGCCGGGATCTCGTCTCGATGGCACGGAACGGCCAGGATGCTCACCGTCGCCGTACGGCCGGGCTCGGGGCGAGGAATGGCCTGCGCCGTGGCGCCCAGGTGCGCAAACTCCGGCGAGCAGGCGTACACCGCCATGCCTCGCGGCGTCACCGTCAACTGAGCCTCGAGCGCAAACTTGCCCTCGCCCACTACAACCTTTGTCGTGTGCATACCCATGGGATCTCCTGTCGCCCGCAATGTACCTGAGACCATCTTCGCCTGTATTGCGACTATACAGGCAAGCGCAGCCTGCGACAAAGGAGGCAGGCACCTGACACATTCTGTTAGAGTTGCAGGGATTGAATCCCGCTTATTCATGCGACATTGGAGTGACAACCTTGACCGCCGCAACCACGCCTAAAAGTAAGTCAACCGCCGCCGCGCTCTCCCCCGCGCGCACCAGGCTCTGCCTGGCACTGCTTGTGTTGCTCGGCTTCTCGCTCGGCTGTTCTGAGTTCGTGGTCATTGGCATTGAGGGTGACCTGGCAGCAGAGCTTGGCATCTCTCTTGCCACCGCAGGACAGCTCATCAGCGTGTTCGCGCTCGTCTATGCCATCGCCACACCGGCGCTCGCACTCGGCACGGGACGCTTCCGCCGGTATCAGCTACTCGTTTGCTACAGCATCATCTTTATACTTGGCAACCTGGTCATGGCGCTGGCGCCCAACTTCCAGGTGCTGTTTGTCTCGCGCATCGTCCTGGGCTCCGTCTCGGGCGCGCTGCTGGCCGTGGGCGTGACGTACATCCCCGAGCTGCTGTCGCCGCAACAGACTTCGCTCGTTATCTCGATTGTATACGGAGCGTTCTCCGTGGCGATGGTCTTTGTGACCTCAATCGGCAAGTTCGTGGCCGACACGCTCGACTGGCACGTCGCCATGTACGGTACGCTCGCCTTTGCCGTTCTGACCTGCGGGGCGCTTGTGGCGTTTATGCCGCGCGCCGGCCAAACCGACGAGCCCGCCACCTTCCGCGAGCAGGCGGGCCTTTTGCGTGAGCCGAGCATTATCACCGGCATGCTCATCTTCTTGTTTGGCGTGGGATCGGTCTATGTGTTCTACGGCTACGTGACGCCCTATCTTGAGCAGGTGCTGGGCATGGGCACGGTCGAGGCCAGCACCACGCTTATGGCCTACGGCGTGTTCTGCCTCGTCTCGAACATCTTGGGCGGATGGATCGATGCGCGCTTTGGCATGAAGGCGCTGCTCGTGACGTTTGTGCTGCAGGCGGCCGCGCTGATTGGGCTTTTTATCGCCGGCCCCGCCATGCCCGTTGCGCTCGTCTTTGTCTTTAGCCTGGCGCTGTTGATGTATCTGTTCTCGGTGTCGTGCATCACGCACTTTATGGACGTGGCCCGCAGCCGTCACCCCAAATCGATGGTGCTCGCGAGCTCGGTGGAGCCCATGGCGTTTAACGTCGGCATCTCGTTTGGCACCGCGGTGGGCGGCGCCGTGGTAAGCGGAATTGGCATTGCCTACGTGGGCGCCGTTGGCGCCGCGTTCTCGCTCGTGGCCTGGGTGCTCACGCTGGTGACGATCAAGCTCGCCCGTTGGGAACGCCGTTTATCCGCTTGCAAGCACCAGCACTGAGATTTCGTGTATTTCAGATACACGCTTTTCCACAATTTCATGTATTTGAAGTACACGGAATCGTACTAAACTGTGTATTTGAAATACATGAAATTGGAAAGGCAGCCCCATGCGCAGATCAATCGAATCCGTTATCGAATCATGGGCGACAAAGGACGCCTCGCGCCCCCTCCTCATCCGTGGCGCACGACGCGTGGGCAAAACGTACGCTGCCGAGGAAATCGGCAGACGAATCGCCGGCGATGCGTTTGTCAAACTCGACTTTCAGACCGATCTTGAGCTGATTGCCCCGCTGTTCGACTGCCCCACCGACGACGTTGACACCATCATGGCACGAATCTCAGACTATAAACGCACCCCCATTCGCAAGGAAACCGCATTCATCCTGTTTGACGAGGTTCAGCTCTGTGAACGGGCGCTCAACTCGCTTCGCTTTTTCTCGGGTTCGGGCTGGCGCATATGCGCGACCGGCAGTCAGCTCGGCGTCGCCACGCGCAAGCGCAAGCTGCCTTTTCCCAGCGGCGTCCGCCAAGAGACCATGCATCCCATGTCGTTCGAGGAGTTTCTCTGGGCGCTCGGCGAGGAGCAGATGGCCGATGCCGTTCGTACCCACGCCGACACGCTCGAGACCTACGCCGCACACCAAGCCGCGCTCAACCTGTTTCATCGATACCAAATCGTGGGCGGCATGCCCGCCGCCGTCAACGCATATCGCAAGACGCTTTCCATCGAAGACGCGCGCGTCGAGCAGCGCGAAATCGACGAGACCTACACCGCCGATATGACCGACCCCGAAAACGGGATCAGCGGCGTAGCAGCGCGCAAGGTCTGGCGCTCCATTCCATCCCAGCTGCTACGATCCTCAACCAAGAAATTCAAGTACTCCGAGGTCGAACGCGGAGGCCGACGCTCAAAGCTCATCGAGCCACTCGACTGGCTCGAGGGCGCCGGCATCATATCGGTCAACAACCTGACCGAAGGCATCGAACCTCCCCTCGTCCCCTTCGACGACGAAGACGGGAGCTTCTTTAAGGTCTATCTTCTCGATACGGGCCTCATGTTCTACAAACTCGGTATCAACCCGCGACTCTGGCTCGACCTCAAAGAGGATTCCGCCATTGCGCTGTCTTCCGACTTTCGAGGTGCCTTGGCGGAGAACTCGGTCATGCAGGCATTTTCGGGCAATGGTTTGCAGACGTATTACTGGATGCCACCGTCGTCTTGGAAGACGAACGGCGAGCTCGATTTTCTACTTCAGACCGACCGTATGGAGATCGTTCCCGTCGAGGTAAAATCCGCACGCAACGTGCGCGCGAGAACCCTCGGGTCGTTTATGGAAAAAGCCCGGTCGCCGTATGCCTACATATTGTCCGAGAACAATTTTGCCCGCAGCGAAACCGATGACGGACGCGAGCTGCGCCACCTCCCCTTGTACGCAGCGGGCTTTATCGGAGCAAACTGTCTCAAGGCCAGTCTGTAAGCCCCGCGCAACCGCCCTGAAAGGAAACCGCTCATGCAACGCATTCTGTTTATTTGCCACGGGAATATCTGTCGCTCGACGATGGCTGAGTCCGTGTTTACCGAGCTGGTGCGCCGTGCTGGGCGCGAGGCGGAATTCGTTATTGATTCCGCCGCGACCTCGACCGAGGAGATTGGCAATCCGCCGCATCATGGCACGGTTGCCAAGCTGCGCGAGGTCGGGATTCCCGTCGTTGCGCACCGTGCGCGCCAGGTGCGCCGAGCGGAATATGGCGACTGGGACCACATTGTCTATATGGATGCCGAGAACGCCCGCGGCCTGCGCCGCATCTTTGGCAGCGACCCCGACGGCAAGATTACACGCCTGCTCGATTGGACCGATCGCCCCGGCGACGTCGCCGACCCGTGGTACACCGGCAACTTCGACGCCACGTACCGCGATGTGCTCGACGGCTGTACCGCTATACTCGAGCAGCTTTAGGATGCTGCAGGCGAAGCCGGGAGCCTTGCTAGACAGTTAGTTCAGAGCGCCGAAGGATCCGTCCGATGCACGCTATTCCGATACGCGACACAGCGAATTCGACCGGCTGCCTACCCGTCGACGACCTCGGCAAGCCAAACATTGAGGGTATCGACCTCGGGGCAGCAGAATTTTGCCGTGCCGGGCTCGTTGCCGGGCACGGTGCCACCGTAGCGCAGGATGTCGATATAGGGAAAGCCCACGTGGCAGGCCATGGCGCACATCTTGCCGCGGTCGCGGTCGAAGTCGAAGACGTCGCCCGGCTTGTGACCATGATGGCAGCGGCACGTCCCCAGCTGGTCCACGCAGCTAATGCGGATACGCGGACGCTTACCGCGCGGAGCGCCGAGCGGTTTGCTCTCGCCCGAAGGCTCGGTGGAGCCGCTCTCGGCCGCGTTACTCATGGTCAATCACGTCCAGGCACGCCTCGATGGGAAGTCCGGCCGATTTGTCCTCTTGGTCGGCATTGCGTTCGATAAGCTCTGCCACCACGCGCATGGCATCGGACGTCGCGCGCTGCAGACTCCAGCCTGCCATAACGCGGCCGACGAGCACCGCCGAGAACGTGTCGCCCGTGCCCGGGAAATAGACCGGAATGAGCTCAAAGGGAATCGTAAAGTACTCCCCCGCCACATGGTCGTAACCAATAACCGCGTTCGTGCCATTGACTACGGCGCTCGTAATGACCACCGACTTGGCACCCAGCTCGCGCACAGCGTCCACAAGGGCGCGGGCCTCATCGGGCGTAATTTGCTCGACGATAGGCGTGTCGGTGAGCAAACAGGCCTCGGTGTAGTTGGGAACCGCGTAGTCGGCGCACTCGAGCAGGTGCCTCATGAGACCGATTGTGGACTCGGGCACGCCCGCATAGAGCTTGCCGTTGTCGCCCATGATGGGGTCAACGAACACCTTGGTGCCCTTTTGCGCACGGCGGTGGCAAAAGTCCGAGATGATGCACGTCTCTTCCTCGGTCACGATAAAGCCGGTCGAGATGGCGTCGAACTCAAAGCCGAGCTCCTCCCAGATAGCGAGGCTTTGGCGCACGTACTCGGTGGTGTCGTGGATGTAGAACTTGGGATAGTTGAGCGTATCAGACACAAGTGCCGTCGGCAGGTTATGGATACGGTAACCCATGTGCGACAGCACCGGCAGCATGGCGGAAAGCGCGACCTTGCCGTATCCGCACATATCGTTGATCAGCAGCAGCTGAGTGTTCTTCATGAGTGTCCCCCTTGGGTCGGGCGCGGCGCAACGGCGCCACAGTGCAACTAAGTGTAGCGCAGGGAGCACGGCAGGCGGGCGCCGGCGCCGTGGAGGCCACATTGTTGCGGAAAGGTTACGGGAAGGAGGAAGTTAGTCATTAGGGACGTTCTTAAATGACTAGTCAAACAAGAACGTCCCCAACGACTATCTTGACCTTCTGGTCATGCCGCCGAAGTTGAAAGGCAGATTGCCGCTCTGGCGGGTTTGCAGCGTCGAGCGGTTACGGCGTTTGGCAAAACGCCGTAACTTAATAAGTTTGGTACCTTGACATTGATTTCTCACGCTCCTAAATTGGTTAGGCACAAAACAATTCCACTACCTAACTAAAGAAAGGAGCAACACTAATTCATGTGCGATGAACCTCTTAACCTTTGTTCGCACGAGCCCGGCGGTGACCCGTCGCAACCGGTAGACATACCCGAAGCGGTCAGCGCCGAAGACAAACTCGCCAAGCGCATCCTGAGTGGCCTGGGTTTTTGCGGCCATTACATGCATTTTCACGGCGGCGGCATATCTGGCAAGGCGCCCATCGTCTGCCTACTCGCCAAGCAGCCGACCGGCGAGCTATCCCAACAGGAACTTGGCATGCACTTCGACCTCAAGCCGGGGTCCCTTTCCGAGATTCTGTCCAAGCTTGAACTGGGCGGTCTTATCGAGCGCAGTCGCAATCCCAAAGACCGTCGGCAGCTCACCATCCGCCTGACCGATGCGGGATGGGAAAAGGCCCGCGTTGAGCAGGCGGCCCGCATCCGCTTTAGAGAGCGCGCCTTTAGCGCTCTCACCCACGACGAGCGCGAAGACCTCGCCGAAATGCTCGATAAAATCCGTGTAACCTGGGAGGAACTGGATGATTAAAACCCTCATGGGCAGCATC
>UQUG01000082.1 GCA_900544205.1 uncultured Collinsella sp. | reverse complement strand
GGCAGGCGTTCCCGCCGCGACTACGTGTCCGCCGTTGACGCCGGCGCCGGGCCCCATGTCGATCACGTAATCGGCGGCACGGATTGTATCCTCGTCGTGTTCGACGACGATAACGGTATTGCCGATATCGCGCAGGCGCTCGAGCGTCTTAATCAGGCGCTCGTTGTCACGCTGATGAAGACCGATCGAGGGCTCGTCCAGAATATAGAGCACGCCCATGAGACCCGCGCCGATCTGCGTTGCCAGTCGAATACGCTGCGCCTCGCCACCGGAAAGCGTCGCCGAGGCACGATCGAGCGTCAGATAGTCGAGTCCAACATCGACCAGAAAACGCAAGCGCTCCAGGATTTCCTTGACGATACGGCCGCCGATAAACTGTTGGCGCTCGGTGAGTTCCAGGCCCTCAAAAAACTCGAGCGATTCACGGCACGACAGGCAACAAACCTCATAAATGGACTTGCCGCCCACGGTGACGGCGAGCATCTCAGGGCGCAAACGAGCGCCGTGGCAGCTCGAGCACGGCTCCTCGCGAATGTACTTCTCCAGGCGCGCCTTGGTGTTCTCGTTCGTCGTCTCGGTATAGCGTTCGTACAGGATGTTGCGAACGCCCGAAAACTTGGTATCCCACTGGCTGCGACGTCCGTCGAGCTTTTGGTAGTCGACCGAGATCTTCGTATCGCCCAGGCCATCCAAGAATGCACGACGCACGCGAGGAGGCAAGTCCTCCCACGGCGTATCGGCGCTCACCTTAAAGTGTTTGCAGACCGCAGCAAAAATCTGCGGATAGTAGTTCGAATTGCCGAACAGACTACCAAAGACTCCGTCGGCAATGGACTTCGAGGGGTCCTCGATCAGCGCCTCGGCATCAACGGTTTTCTTAAAGCCCAGGCCGTCGCACTCAGGACATGCGCCATAGGGAGCGTTGAACGAAAAATCACGCGGTTGAAGATCGTCAATGGAGTGACCATGCTCCGGGCACGCCAAGGCTAACGAATACTCCAGCAGCTCGCCCTCGGTCCCCTCGGGAGCATCACGATCGGGCAGCATGTACACGTTTACATTGCCGTGAGCCAGCGCGGTCGCCTGCTCAACAGACTCGGCTATACGGCCCAGAGAGTTCTCACGGATCACGATGCGATCGACCACGACCTCGATATCGTGCTTGAACTTCTTGTCCAGATCGATCGGATCGTCGAGCGAGCGCACTTCACCGTCGACACGCACGCGGCTAAAGCCCTCGGCGCGAAGGTCCTCAAACAGTTTGGAGTACTCGCCTTTTCGCCCGCGCACCACCGGTGCCAGCACAAACGCGCGGCGGCCCTCCCCCGCCGCCAAGACCTTGTCGGCAACCTGGTCGGTCGTCTGGCGCTCAATGACGCGGCCGCATTCGGGACAGTGCGGGGTGCCCACACGGGCGAACAGCAGGCGCAGATAGTCATAAATCTCGGTTACGGTGCCAACCGTCGAGCGAGGGTTTTTAGACGTCGTCTTTTGGTCGATCGACACCGCCGGCGAAAGGCCGTCGATTGAATCCAAGTCGGGTTTGTCCATCTGGCCCAAGAACTGGCGCGCATAGCTCGAAAGGCTCTCGACGTATCGACGCTGGCCCTCGGCATAGATAGTGTCAAATGCCAGCGAGCTCTTGCCCGAGCCAGAAAGACCGGTAATGACCACGAGTTGGTCACGCGGAATGGAAACATCGATATCGCGGAGGTTGTGCTCACGAGCGCCGCGAATAACGATAGAAGAATCAGACATGGAAGCTCCTTGCCTCCTATTGCATCGAATCATACTGCCGATGAGTTTAGCGCACTCGACGCGCACAGATGTTCGTAATACAAGATTCGCAGACCTTTAGCTTTGCGTATCGGGTGCTTTGTTTCTCGAAATACCGTGGAGAGGTTACAGTAATCTAATACTGAACTTAGTTTGCTGTAACAGAGGAACGTCCATGACCGAAGATATCCCCCTTGAAATCACTTCGAGCGACATGGCCAATCTGCCCATATTCATCGCCGTCCTTATCGTGGCCACCGTCGTCGTGCGCGTGTATTTTTCAATCAAACACAATGAAAAGCCGCCCATTGCCCGCGTCTTTTGGTGCGCGACGCTCCTCATCCCGCTCGGCGTGGTAGCTGCATGGATTACGAATCAATTGCTCGTAAATGAGGACAGTTCCCTATGGGTCCTTTCTTATTCGGCGCTCGGTGCTGCCGCCGTCATACTTCTTGTCGAACCCTTGGTTTCGGGACTTATCGACCAAACCGATCTTGCGACGGGAACGGTTGCCTGTATTTGCCGTGACATCCTTGTCATCGCCGCTGTTTCAGCGCTCTCGTTCGTTTCACTCGAAATTGCCTGTAACGAAACGTTCTATCGCATTCCCGCCAACTCATTCGGGTTTTCCGTCGGGCTGCTCGCGACGGTTCTGCTCTCCCTTTATTTGCTGGGACAGCGTCATGGAGGCGTCATGGCCCTCGTGCCCGTCGCCTGTTGCATCCTTGGCATTGCCGAGCACTTCGTCATAACGTTTAAAGGCGAAGCCATCCTGCCAAGCGATATCTTGGCCCTTGGCACCGCAATGGAAGTGAGCGAGGGATACGAGTTTACCTTTACCGCCGGAATCGTAACCTCTCTCGCCCTGCTGGAGATTTCCCTGGGGCTTCTTTCGCTTATCCGACCGCGAAAGCTCCGTACGCCCACCCATGTCTTCCCCGCAATCGCCGCTAACCTCTGCGCTTTTCTGCTAGTGACCGTTGTGGGGCTCTCAGGCTTTTCCAGCATCGACTTGGAGCAGGCGCTGGATTTTGGATTTGACCGTTGGCAGCCCATCACCACATATACGTCTCAGGGTTTTATCACTTCGTTCACCGAAATGGTCAACGAGTTGCCCATTGAGAAGCCCGAAGGCTATACGCCCGATGAGGCGCAGAGCATCGAGCAGGAGCTCGCCGCCGCCTACGACAGCACGTATGGCTCGAGCGAGCAGCGCGCGGCTGCCGTTGCCCAGTTCAATGAAATCAAGCCGACGATTGTTGCCGTCATGAACGAGAGTTTTAGCGACCTTTCGTGCTTTGAGCAGCTCCAGGCGGCCGGGTACACCGGCCCCGCATTCTACAACTCGCTTCCCGACACACTTGTTCGCGGCACCATGCTCGCTTCGGTCACCGGTGGCGGAACGGCAAACTCCGAATTCGAATTTTTGACCGGAGCGACAACGGCCTTTGTCGGATTAGGCAAAATCCCCTATCAGCTATATCAGATGAATGGCGTCAACAGCCTGGCAAAGGACCTTAAGGAGCTTGGGTATACCGCTACCGCTATGCACCCGCAAAACCCCGTCAACTACCATCGAGATAAGATCTATCAGCAGCTGGGCTTTGGAGACTTTCTTTCAATCGGCGATTTCGAAGGTGCGCCCTGTTACCATGCCGGCGTATGCGACTACGCCACCTACGACAAGATACTCGACCTGCTTAGAACCGACGAAGCGCCGCAGTTCATCTTTGACGTCACGATGCAAAATCACGGCGGCTACGACTATGGCACCGTTCCCGCCGAAGAGCTGACAAACTATTGGGTCGAGGGAGCCAGCGAGGGCGCCAATAGCGCGCTCAACACCTATCTTACCTGCATCAACGCGTCCGACCGGGACCTCGAGTATTTTATCAACGAGCTCCGCAATATCAGCAGACCGGTTGTCCTTGTCTTTTTTGGCGACCATCAGCCGAGCGCCGCAACGACTCTCAACGATGAGCTGTACCCTCAGGAAGATACGGCAAGCCACGCTTTCCGTATCTATCAGTCGACCTATTTCGTCTGGGCTAACTATGAAATCGCCGGCAATACCGAGCTCAACGTCTACGACACCGTCGGGGCAAACGAGATTGCAGCCATTACCCTTAATAAGATCGGCGCACCGCTCACCGACTATCAAAAGGCCCTGCTTGCAACAAGGTCAGATGTGCCCACCATCAATGTCGCCGGCTACCTTGGTGCCGACGGGCTGCGCTACGACTTGGAATCTGAAGACAGCCCATACGCCTCGACGATCGACAAGCTGCAGCGCATGCAATACCTCGAGTTTGCCAGCAAAGTTCAGTAAGCCCGCCCATTCGCTTGGACCCATCGTATTGCAAGCACGCTCGGCCCAAATGCATCGCAAATGACTCCCGCTCGCAAACGAGGGTACAATGACGCTCGTGTCACATCACGGGGCCCCGGCCCCAACATATACAAAGGAGTCATACATGGGTTGCGAGCACGCACAGGCCGCCGGCGGACAAACGTCGCCGTCGCAATTTGAGGAGAACACGCTGTCCGAGGTCAAACGCGTCATCGCCGTGCTTTCCGGCAAGGGCGGTGTCGGCAAGTCGTTTGTCACCGGTGCCATCGCCACCGAGCTTGCCCGTCACGGCCACAAGGTCGGCGTCCTCGATGCCGACATCACCGGTCCCTCCATCCCCAAGATGTTCGGTATGAGCGGACGCCACGTCCATGCCCTTGGCAACCTTATGCTGCCCGAAATCTCCGAGCACGGCGTCAAGGTCATGAGCTCCAACCTGCTGCTCCAAAACGAGACCGACCCCGTCCTTTGGCGCGGTCCGGTCATCGCAGGCGCCATTAGGCAGTTCTGGAGCGAGACCTCGTGGGGCCCCATCGACTACCTGCTGGTCGACATGCCTCCGGGAACAGGCGACGTCGCGCTCACCGTCTTCCAATCGCTGCCCGTCGACGGCATCGTCATCGTCACGAGCCCGCAGGATCTGGTCTCGATGATCGTCGCCAAGGCGGTCAACATGGCCGAGAAGATGAACGTCCCCATTCTGGGCATTGTCGAGAACATGAGCTATATTGAGTGCCCCGACTGCGGCAAGAAGATTGAGGTCTTTGGCAAGAGCAAGCTCCCCGAGGTCGCAGATCGCTATAACCTCGACATCTTGGGCCAGCTTCCCATTAATCCGGCACTCGCCGAGGCCTGCGATAAGGGCGAGGTCGAGACCGCGCTGCCCGATGACATGTTGCCCAAGGCAGTCTCTGCCGTCGAGGCCATTACCCCGCACGAGACCGACGAGGCCTAAGTGAACGCGAGCGCCTTCTATGACGTCCTGGTAATCGGCGGCGGGGCTTCAGGCCTCGCCGCTGCCATTACGGCCGCACGCGCTGGCAAAAGCGTCTGCATCGTTGAGCGCGATGTCGCCTGTGGCCTTAAGCTCCTTGCGACCGGTAACGGCCGCTGCAACCTCTCCAACGAATCGATTGATCCTCAGCGGTATAACCACCCCGCATTCGTCGAATCCGTCATGGGCCCCCAGCCCGAACAAGAGCTTATGGGTTTCTTCTCCTCGCTGGGTATCATGACAACCTCCGAGGAAGGCCGGCTGTACCCGCGCTCCCTTCGCGCTGAATCGGTGCGCGACGCGCTTCTCAACGTTTGCGACCGCCTAGGTATCACCTTAATCTGCGGAGCCAACGTTGCCTCGGCGCACAAAGCTTCCGAAGGCTGGGCACTCCAAATAGACCGTCCAGCGCGGGTGCTCAAGGCAAAAAAGCACGACGACCGAAAATCGGAGCTCCGCTCGCTTCGGAAAGCGCTCGCCGATGTCCCTCGCAAGAACGAGGCCCTGCAGGCACATGCCGTAATTATCGCCACGGGCGGCAACCCCACCGGTATCGCCGATACGTTTCGCCTCCCCCTCACTTCGCTGCGCCCCATCCTCTGCCCCGTATCGGCAACGGTCGTCGGCGATCGGACGGCACTCAAGACGTTGGATGGCCTGCGCGTCCGCGCCCGCTTGACGCTCGCCCGCAATCATAATGAGCTCTGGCACGAAGACGGTGAAGTCCTGTTTCGAGCCTTCGGCATCTCGGGCGTCGCTGTCTTCAACCTCTCCCGTCGTATCCAGCGCGGCGATACGATCCTGCTCGACGTTTTCCCCGACCTCTCCAAAGACAAGCTGCTCGATATGCTCAACCGACGCGTTGAGCTGCTCGGCGGCTTTTCGCCCCGCGATCCCCGTTGGCTCGACGGCATGCTCGCCCCGCAACTCTCCCGCGTCGTCTGCACGGCGTTCGAGCAGTGCCATCCAGGCTCCAACGATGTCATCCACCTGGTCTCGGTCCTCAAGCACTTTAAGTTGCTCGTCGAGGGAACAGCCGAGGAGCGCTCGGCGCAGGTCACGCGTGGTGGCGTATCTGTCGAGAGCATCTCAACACCCAGTCTACGCGCGTGCAGCGTTGTCGACGCCCCGCTTTACGTCTGCGGCGAAGCGCTCGACATCGACGCCGATTGCGGAGGCTTTAACCTTGCGTGGGCCTGGCTCTCGGGCATTCGCGCCGCAAGCAGCCTGTAGCCGCGCAGTCTATAATCAAAAACGCATTCGGGCCGTCTGGGATACCGGACGGCCTCTTTCTTGCCTCTAAGGAGACCTCGATGATCGAAATCACCCAAGTCAACGCGTCGCTCGATGAAGCCGGCGATGAAAATGCCTGCCTCATTGTTGGCAAGCGAGTCGCCAAGCGCATCCTACGTTGTAAGGACTCCGAGATCAAGTCCATCGAACTCCACCGCAAGTCAATCGACGCTCGCAAAAAACGAGACGTCCATTTTATCCTGAGCTTTCGTGTTGAGTTGACTAGCCCCCACCTCGAGCGAGAAGCGGTCAACAGCGTTGCCGAGCGTGACCGCTCGCGCGTACGCGCGATAGAAGACGATGGGCCTTCATTCCCCACCCCCGTCTCCGACGCACCTCAAGAACGCCCTGTCGTTGTCGGCGCCGGATGCGCTGGCCTTTTCGCCGCGCTAAC
>UQUG01000081.1 GCA_900544205.1 uncultured Collinsella sp. | reverse complement strand
CAACCGAAAAGGAGGCGCGTGTCCCCGTTGCACGCGCAGTATATCGTCGTATCCAGCTCCCACCGTCCGAGGCACTTGGACGGTGGGAGTTCCGCATCCCCGGGAAAGGAAAAGCGCGGCCCATCCGGACCGCGCCCGCGCCCTCCTCCCATTTCACCCCGCGACGTAAACCGTCCGGCCCGTCTCGCAGTCGATGGTCTCGGCATCCCCGAACCCAACCCGGACGGCAGCCCATCCGCCGGCGCCCGCCAACTCGTCGGCCTCGGACCTCGCGGCGGCGATGAGTCGCTCGAGCTCGGCCGATCCGGCCGGCGCGGTCCCCACCTCGAACGCGCCGCCGTCGCCGCCCGACTCGTACTCGACGACGACTGTCGAGCCGAGGGCCCCCTCGAGGGTCTCGCTCAGGCCGCCCATGCCGGCGAGGGCATGCCCGGCGACCGTGGCCAGCGGGTAGCGGGCCATCCCGGACGCCGCCGAGCGGTCGGCTATCCGGACCGTGCCGGCGGCCTCGAGCGCCTCGAGGAGCGCCGCGGGCACGTCGGCGTCGATGGCGATGTTGCCCCGCCCGCGGCACCACTCGGCCGCCGCCGGCACGCTCGCCGTGAGCACGCCCCACTCGGCCATGTAGCCCTCGGAGCGCGGGGCCGTGGCGTCGAGGAGGAGGACGGCCAGGCCGCCGCCCACGTACTCATCGGCCACGAGGGCGAGGCGGACCGCCTCGCCCATGGAGTCGAACTCGACCGTGACCATGCGGCTACCTCCTCCTGACGGCGCTGAGCGGCTTCGGGGAGAAGTGCTCGTCGCGCTCGACGGCGGCAAACCCCATCTGGCGGTTCAGCTCGGCCATCTCCTTGATGCTGAAGTAGCCGAGCTCGTCGTCGTAGCCCTCGACGAGGCCGAACGCCTCGTCCGTTCCGTCAAACTCGAGCAGCCACCAGTCCCATCCGTTCACGCACGAGAAGTAGTGGGCGTAGACCGTGGGGTCCTCCGCCCCGTCCTGCTCGTAGAGCCTCGGCACCGTCTTGGCGATTTCCTCGGTCATCAGCTGCTGCATGTCTTCCTCCGTTCCGGGCAACCTGCCCTCAACATCTCGCCCCTGCGGGCAAAGCCGAATGGCGACGCCGCGCGTCGTCGTCGGCTTTGCTCCCTGCAAAGCCGCACCGGAGCGAAGACGGGTCAAGGGAGGTCCATGACGACCTCCACCAACCGGAGCGGAGCGGAGGTTTGTGCGGGGTCTCATGGGCCCCCTTGACGCGGCGTAGCGGAGGTGCCACCCGGCCGCGGAGCCGTGGCCGATTCACGGCGGACGCCGGCAGCCCACGCCCAACATCGATACCATCTGAACCCCTATTCACTTTTCGAGAGGAGCCATATGGAACTCGAAGACATCGTCTACGAGCTCGCCTGCCTTCATGAGTCGATGCTCTTTTGCTGCGAGAACCGGTCCGGCAAGGAGGACCCGGTCTTCGCGCATTACTACATGGCGCTGGGAAGGATTGTCAGGGACCTCGAAGAGGCCGAGCGGCGCATCCGGACCGAAACGGGCCGGCGCCGAATCCCGTCAATAGAAAACGCCCCTGCATTTTACTACCGGGGCGTTTTTTAGAGCTCGATCTCCGCGATTATTTTTTTCATCTCGAGGGCCCATCCGAGCTGTTCCTCGATGTACCCCGGCCATGCGTCCTGGTGGCCCTTGATGGGGTGGCCCGCCTTGTAGAAGCGCAGCCCCGATGCCTTTTTCGCATCGAAGGTCACCGCCGTCAGCCCGAGGTGATCCTCGAAGACCCCGCTGTTGGCGATGGCGCGGTGCCCGATCTCCTTGTCGTCGTCCACGTACAGCTCGATGCCCGTGCGGCCCTTTTGCGTATCGATGAGCAGGGCGAGATGGTATGCCGAGACCCCCAGGCGAAGCGTCGACCAATGGTCCTTGCTGGGCTTCTGCGGGCTGAACTCCTTGAGGAACTCCGGATGGCCGCCTGCCACATCGCGGTAGGCCGTCCAGTACGCCAGCTTGACCTTTTCGGTCTCGCTGAGCCCCTCGGAGAGCTTCACGGTCTTGGTCCACTCGTTCGGCTGCTCGACCACGCCGAAGCGCGGGGCGGGCAGGGAGCCCCCGATCTTCCAGAGCTCGACCTCGACCAGGAAGAACCCGAAGTCGCTGTCGGTGTGCTGGTTGAGCCACTCGATGGCCTGGCGATGCTCGTCGCGGGCGTGCGCCACGACCCAGATGACGACCTCGGCGCCCTTGCCGGCGGCATACGTGATCACCTTGCCGAGATGGTCGTGGTTGGTGTCCTCGAGCTGGTTCTCGATGATCACCTTGCGGCCCGTACCGGACTCCTGCGCGTAGATATCCACGTTGAACGAGCCGACCGACGACTCCGTCTCTATTAGCTCGAGCTCGATTCCGACCGCCATCCCGAGGGTTGCGAGATTCTGCTCCTCGGCCAGCCACTTGGTGAAGTCGTGGGCCTCATGCGGCCACACCTCGCGCAGGGGAACCTTCTGAATGGTGTCCAAGTTATAAGTCTTCATCCGCCGCCCTCTCGACCGATAATCCAGTGCCGTTGTAGAGCCTCTCGCCGTCAAACGAACGCAGCAGGAGCCCACGACGTTCGTCGACGTCCTTCAGCTCGTACGGGTACACGAATAGCAAAATATATCTCTTCTTAGCCATGCGGTTTCCCTTCCCTTGAAAAACGAACCACTCGATCCGCGGAGAGGCGCTATCAGGTGCCGTTCGTCAACGCCGCGGCGATTATGCCGCTGTCCGTGAAGACGAAACTGATGAGCTCATCTTCCCAAGGCTCGCGCTCCTGCTCCTCCTCGGCCTCCTCGAACGTCATCGGCATCTCGCGCGCTCCCGAAAACTCGTGGCAGATAGCGTAGAGACGAGAGGGCCTATCAGCCCACTTATCAGCCGGTCGGCCAAAAGCGTCGTACTGCCGCAGCTCATCCCCAACATCGCGCCAGATTGTTCGATACCAACCCGTTAACGATAGGGTCAAGAGCATCGTAGACCGTATTCATATAGTCGCGCCTTTGTTACAGCTCAGATGTCACCATTTTAGATAATGGGCGTAGCGACCCGAATCTCATTTCAGGCCAATTCGACCAAGAGCAATCTACGGTCTTGTAACTGCCTCTTTCCAAATAAGGCCCGCCCCCGGTGGGGCCCCACCCATGCCCACGGCATAGGCCCGCCAGAGCTAGAGGGACTTCGTCATTCTTGTCTGGTAACTCTCAAATAAAGCGCAGAAAGTGTGGAGGAGCGCCGAACGGTCCTGCTGAACTCGTCGCCAACCGGCGTCAACCAGTGTGGAGATGGTTCAAGCAGGCATCCTGTTCGAAAAATGCCGTTATTAATTGATTTCGACCAAAATTCGACCAAGATTGAAAGTCAAAAAAGAAACAGCCCAGAGAAACAATGCCTCTGAGCTGCTAAAAGTCTTGGTCGCGGGGGCAGGATTTGAACCTACGACCTCCGGGTTATGAGCCCGGCGAGCTACCAGACTGCTCCACCCCGCAATGTCTGGGCGCCTCATGTGCGCAAGAAAGAATATTACGTGGGAGTTCGGTAAACGGCAAGGAAAATCTCGTAGAGCATAATTCCTTCATATTTAAAACCCCTCAGCCCATATCGCCGTAAACGAATCGCAGCCGAGCGCCGCCGACGGCACGTATACAATGGTGCGCGTCCTTTTACGCCGACACCGGGAGTAGACATGCTGCTCGCTATCGATATGGGAAACACGCAGACGGCCATGGGCCTGTTTGACGGAGACGAGCTGGTGCAGTCGTGGCGCATGCCCACCGACCGCTCCTATACCGCCGACGAGATTCACGTGCGCCTGATGGGCTTCTTTAAGATGTACGACCTCTCGCTCGACGCGGTCGACGCGATCGCCTTCGCCGGCGTGGTGCCGCAGCTCTCGCGCGAGTGGCACACCGTGGCCGACCGCATTGCCGCAGACGCCATCGTTATCGGGCCGCAGACCGCCGCCGTGACCAAGCTGCGCGCGGCACGCCCCCAGGCCGTGGGTGCCGACCGCGTCGCCAACGCCGTTGCGGCCGAAACTTTCTACGGCGCGCCGGCAATCGTGGTGGACTTTGGCACCGCGACCAATATCGACGTCATCGACGAGGACGGCTATTACATTGGCGGAGCGATCGCGCCGGGCATCCGCATCTCCATGGACGCGCTTGCCGCCCGTGCCGCCAAGCTCGCCAGCGTGCCGCTCGAGGCGCCCGAACACGCCATCGGCCGCGATACTGAGGAGTGCATCAAGGTCGGCGCCGTGATGGGCGCCGCCGCCATGGCCGAGGGCCTGGTCGCGCGCATGAAGCGCGAGCTGGGCCGCGAGGACGCCATCGTCATCGCCACGGGCGGTCTCGCCAGCATCGTCGCCGATTCGACCGATGCCTTCGACGTGGTCGATGGACAGCTCACCATCAAGGGCATCTGCGAAATCTACCTTCGCATGCAGGAGCTGGGATAGAGCAGGGGCTTAAGTCGAGCACGGGCGCGAGCGGCGAACTAAGCAATGCATTGGTCCTATTCCTCAAAATCGAAAATTTTTCAGTTTTGAGGAATAGGCTTTCCGCTACGCCTCGCCGCACAACCACCTCGCCAGGTCCACGATCTGCACTCCGTCGCGATCCGTGGCCTCGTGATGCGTGCGGGCGAGAATCATCTTGGGATACGCATCGCCAATGCTCAGCAGTGGCGAAATCTCGCGTTCAAATGTCTTATCCGAGCTGATGTCGTCGCTCACCTGAATGTAGAGTTTCTCGCTCCGCTTGATTGCTACAAAGTCTATTTCCTTTTTATAGAGCACGCCGACGTATACCTCGTATCCGCGACGCAGCAGCTCGATTGCCACCATGTTCTCGTATACGCGTCCCCAATCCATATCACGTGTACCAAGAAGCGCATATTTAAACGCATGGTCCGCCAGATAGTACTTCTCGCCGCTCTTAAGGTATTTTTTGCCGCGAATGTCGTACCGACGAACTTTATAGAAGGCAAACGCATCGCACAGGTACCCCATGTACGTGCCGACCGTCTTGTTCGTAATCTTTAGCCCATCCGCATTTAATGCATCAGTAATGTTGCGTGCCGACGCAATGTTGGAAACGTTGTCCATCATGTAATCGGCAATGCGCAGCAGCGCCGATTCGTTTCTCACGTTATGCCGCTGCACGATATCTCTCACAATGAGCGTCTTGAAGACGTTGGAGAGATATTGATAGCGCTGCTCCTGCAGTGGATAAGGGTAAGAGCCGGACATACCGCCGGTTCTCGCGTACTCATCGAAGTCGCGGTCGACCTCGCCCTCGTCGCCATAGAGACGATACTCCTCAAACGAGAATGGGAAAACCTCGATCTCGAACGTACGCCCCGTAAAGAGCGTCGACAGATCGCTCGACAGCAAAAAGGCATTCGATCCGGTGATGAAGATGTCGTACTGCTCGGATGCGTGAAGGCTGTTGATCGCACGTTCAAAGCCGTCGCACATCTGAACCTCATCGATAAGCAGGAAGTTTTGCTTGCCGGGCACTCGATGATCTTTTACATAGGCGAGCAACGCGTGATACTCGAGCAAGTTCTCGAACTTATCGAGGTTGTAGTTGATATGGATGACATTCGAATTGGACAGATTTGCCTCCACGTAATCGCGGAGGGCCTCGAGCAATTTTGATTTACCGCTACGACGGATGCCCGTGATGACCTTGATGTCCGGCACGCCAATAAGACTCGTCAACGTGTCCATATATGACGTTCTATTGATGAGTTTCATCGGGGCCTCCTCGCGGTCTTTTATCGCTATTCCTCAAAACTGAAAAAATTTCAGTTTTGAGGAATAGGCTCTATAGCGAATATACCTCGAGAAAGACCGAGCTGCCTTAATCCTATTCCTCAAAAACGAAAATTTTTCAGTTTTGAGGAATAGGGCGCTGGCAACCCATTCCCCAGATAGGCGAAACCCTCCCCGGCACAGGCCGAAGAGGGCTTCGTTGTCATCGTTATCTTTGAGCGCGGGCGCCTCGCGTTACAGTCCGCGAATGCGCACGGCCTCGGGCGGAAACTCTTGCTCGCCGGCATCGGTCTTGATGGTCGCACGACCCCAGATGTCCAGGCCCGCAAACACACCGACCGCAAGTGGCAAACCGTTGGGCGACACCGCCGCAACTTGGCGGCCCAGCAGCGGCACCATGTCGAAGTACTCGCCCAGCACGGGAGCCAGCGGCCCTGCGGCGCCTTGCGGCGTGTTGGCAACAGCCGCCCAGGCGTCCACGCGGGTCAGCACGGCGGCGGCCAACTCTTCGACCAGCGCTTCGTCGGCCATATCTACACCGAGCTCGCTCAGCGCCGAACGCTCAATATCCACCGTCACGGCACCGAACATGCCCGCGGCACCGGCACCGCCGTTCACGGTAACACGCGCGAACGACGTCTCAAACGCGGGCGCGCCGCACACAATGTCGCTCGGCCACTGGATACCCACCTTACCGGCAAGGCCCAACCCCGGCGTCGAAGCCGTGCCCACGAGCGCGTCCATCATGCCCATCGCGGCCACAAACGGCAGGCCATGGAAGGCATGCATGCTCACATCGGGGCGCACAACCAGCGAAAACGTCAGCGATGCATCGCCCGCACTCCACGCGCACCAGCCCGCGGACACGCCCTCGCGGCCCGCGTCACGCGCCGCGTCGAGCTCGGTACCGGCGGCAACAGCATTCATCTCGATCATCTACATACGCCCCAATTCGCCCACGATATGGCCCACGCGATCCTCGGGCTCCTTGACCTCGACACCGTTGTAGCGGAAGAACCGCGCCGGGTCGTGCATCAGGTCCTCGAGCGGCACCA
>UQUG01000080.1 GCA_900544205.1 uncultured Collinsella sp. | reverse complement strand
AGAAGAGGCGGGGCATGCCCCGCCTCTTACACCACATCTCTGCGCGCTACCTGCCACGGCGCTTTGGGGAGCACATTTTGCGCTATTTCAGATCTTTCGAGTCTTCAAATGAGGTGACTGGCGCCGGGATGGCGGCAAACTACCTCGATATTAGCCGTCTTTTTATACAAATCTGAACTAACTGTCCAGCCATGCTAGGTAACACTGGGTAAAAGTCTTTTAGACCGGCGCGAGGCCGATTCCGGCCCGCAGGGCGTTGAGCCAGGCAGCCTGACGCTTGCGATAACCCTTGATGCGGTAGCGGAATCGAACCCCCGCAAGTCGATGCATCGTCTGGGCGAAGGCTTCGAGTGCAACAAGGTCCTTCATTTGGTCACGATTGATAACCAGGACGTGGATACCCATGGCTTTAAGGCCATTGTTGCGATTGCCATCGTGGATGCGGGCGTTTTGAAGCTCATGTCCAATTCCGTTGTATTCGTTGTCGATTCCGGCGGCCGGGCAATATAAGTCGCAGATGGCGTAGGGGATGCCCGAGGACATGTTGACCGCAAGGGTGTCGAAATCGACACGATAGTTGAGCAGCAGGCCTCCCATGGGCAAACTGCAGCACCCGAATCCGCCAAAGCGCATGGGCGCGCCCAGGACGGCGAACATCAATGATTCCGCTGGGGATGCGGATCCGGCCCGGGCGAGTTTGACAGCCGTACGAAACGAGGCGTAGGAACTACTTTTGGCGAACCGTGCGACTGCCTCGAGTTCTTCGATGGTTGTAGCGGGTTCGCATCTATAGTGTGCCTGTTCGTAGCGTGTTTCGGCTGGCTTTTCGGGTGTCGGTTGGTCGCCCTGGCAATCGAGGTCGTCCATCGCTTCGAAGCTGTTGGCCTTGGGCCACGTGTCGTCGTAGGCGATGGGGTAAGTTGCCTCGGGCGGAAGTGAGCAGGTTCCGAGCAGCTCCATAAGGAGCATCAAGGTTTTGGCGACTGATTCATTTTTGGAACAAAGCATGGCTGTCATGGCAGGAGACGTTGCGTAGATGTCGGCCTCGACGTGCATAATTGCACCTTCAGGAAGAGGAGTGGAGAGAATATGCTGAAGAAGTCGCTTGTCGGGGCGCCTGTTGTCTTCGTTTGAAACGAGAAGATCGAGCAGTTCGGAATCATCTTCATTCCAGGCGTCGAGTATCGAAAGTGCGCCAAAGTCTATCGCGTCATTGTTGGGAATGCAGCCAGCCAAGGCCTGTGCTTGCTGTTCGCTATCAACGGAGTCCCAGGGTAGGGCAGAGTACGCCCGTCGTGCGCGACGAATTGCGCGGAGGGCGGAGAGATGTGAAATCACGGTCGTCATAGCTATAACGTACTAAGTTGGCGGCAGAATGCGACCGCCATACCGTTCTTTTCGCTCAGCGGGGCGCTGCGCGCCATGAACGGCTGGGTGTTATGAAATCGGTGGAATCGGTTGAGGGGATTGCAGGAAATTGAGCTCTGCCGCGAAGGTTGACGATAGCTACTGGACAGTTAGTTCAGATACGTATAAGACGGCGGGCGTTCGAGGCGTTTCTAAGGGCTTTCTAGGGCGATTTGAGGGTAAATATGCGGCGGTCGTACTCGAAAGCGATGAGCTTTGGGCAGTATGGCGTTCGCCGGGGAGCTCAGAACGGCCTTTGGAGCTTTAAAAAAATACGTATCTGAACTAATTGTCCAGGGAAGGTTGTCGAGGGGTAGAAAAAGGGTCGGAAGCGAGCTTCCGACCCTTTAAAAACACCAAAGATGATGAGATGCACGCTGGATTACAGCGCGAAGTCGCCGCCGACGAGCGTGGAGACGGGCTCCTCGTGGTAAACGGCGGAGATGGCCTGAGCGAACTCCTCGGCGACCGAGATGGTCTTGATCTTACCGCCGACCTCGACGGGAATGGCGTCGGTGACGAGGCACTCGACGATCGGGGCGTCGTTCAGACGCTCGATGGCCGGACCGGAGAAGATGCCGTGGGTGGCGCAGACGTAGATGTCGCCAGCGCCCATAGCCTTGAGCTCCTTGACGTTGGCGCACAGGGTGCCAGCGGTGTCGATCATGTCGTCGTTGATGATGCAGGTCTTGCCCTTGATGTCACCGATGATGCCCATGACCTCGGCGGCGTTGTGGCGCGGACGGCCCTTGTGGGCGATGGCCAGGTCGCAGCCGAGCATGTCGGACAGCTTCTTGGCGGCCTTGGCACGACCCACGTCGGGGGAGACGACAACCAGGTTGTCGGTGTCGAAGTGCATGTTGTTGTAGTACTGGCCAAACAGCGGCAGCGCGGACAGGTGGTTAACCGGGATATCAAAGAAGCCCTGGATCTGGCCCTGGTGCAGGTCGAGGGTGATGATGCGGTTGACGCCGGCGCGCTCGAGCAGGTTGGCGACGAGGCGGGCGGTGATGGGCTCGCGCGGGCCGGCCTTGCGGTCCTGGCGGGCATAGCCGTAGTGGGTGATGACGGCGGTGATGGAGCGGGCGGATGCGCGCTTGGCAGCGTCGGTGGCGATGAGCAGCTCCATGAGCATGTCGTTGACGTTGCCGCCGGCCACGGACTGAATCAGGAAGACGTCGGCGCCGCGGACGGTCTCGTCGTAGCGGGCGTAAATCTCACCGTTGGCGAACTGCTTTAGCGTAAGGCCCGAAAGCTCGACCCCAAGGTACTCAGCGATCTTCTGAGCGAGGGGACGGTTGGAGGAACCGGAATACACGCGGATGGACTTGCGCATATTCTCCGACTTCTCGGGATCATTAATCGGCATTACCCTTCTCCTTTATATCGAATGCCATATAGATGCCTTGTTGCATTGTAACCGCGCGGCGGGGTTTATCGAGTCTTGATAACGTCTTTACCGTCAACGGACACGAACCGACCACTCATCCGGCCGCGCAGGTCAGCATAGAAAAAGGAGCCGCCCCCATGGGAACAGCTCCTTAGATGCTTGGTAAAACGTTATACCTCGTCGTCCTCGTGCAGACGGCGGCGATAATCGGCGGCCCAGCCCTCAATATTTATCTGGCGGGCACGACCCAGGCCAAGTGCGTCTGCCGGGACCGGCTCGGTGATGACGGAGCCGGCGGCCACGAGCGCGCCGTCGCCAATCTGGGCGGGCGCGACCATCATGGTGTCGGAGCCGATGAAGGCATCCTTGCCGATGACGGTCTTGTGCTTGTGCACGCCGTCGTAGTTGCAGGTGATGGAGCCCGCGCCCACGTTGACGCCGGAGCCCATGGTGGTGTCGCCGATGTAGGACAGGTGCGGCACCTTGGAACCCTCGCCGATCGTGGACTTCTTGATTTCCACGTGCGTGCCGGCCTTGGAGCCGTCGAGCATGTGGGTGCCCGGGCGCAGGTAGGCGCGCGGGCCGCAGTCGACGCCGTTCTCGATGACGGCCTCGATGGCGATGGTCTCATCGATGGTGCAGCCGCTGCCGACGGTGGTGTCGGTGAGGCGACTGTTGGGGCCGAGCTGGCACTCCTCGCCCACGGTGACGTGGCCGATCAGGTGCGTCTGCGGCCACACGACGGTGTCGCGGCCGATGGTGGCGTCGGGGCCGATCCAGGCCTGCGTGGGGTCGATGAAGGTAACGCCCTCGGCCATCCAGTGCTCGTTGATGCGGTCGCGCGCGATGGCGGTGAGCTGCGCGAGCTGGATGCGGCTGTTGACGCCCAGGCCGTCGCGGTAGTCATCGCAGTGGAAGATGGAGACTGCCTGGCCGTGGCCCTTGAGGATCTCGAGCATGTCGGGCAGATAGTACTCGGACTGCGCGTTGTTGTTGCCGATCTCGTCAATGTGCGCGGCGAGCTGCGCGCCGTCGAAGGCGTAGCAGCCGGCGTTGCACTCGAGCAGCGTGGCGGCCTGCTCGGGTGTGCAGTCCTTCTGCTCGATGATGCGTTCGATCTGGCCGTCGGCACCCAGCTTGATGCGGCCGTAGCCGAAGGGGTCGGGCGGGGTCATGGTCATGACGGTGCAGGCGAGCTCGCCGGTGGCGACGGTCTGCGCGAACTTGGCGACGGTGTCGGCGGTGATGAGCGGCAGGTCGCCGTTGAGCACGACGACGGGGCCTTGCGTGATGCCGCAGGCCTCGAGCGCGACCTTCACGGCGTGACCGGTGCCCAGGCGCTCGGTCTGCTCAACGCACTCGACTTTGGTGGCGCTGTTGGCGTAGGCGCCGTCGATCAGGGCGCGCATCTCGTCGGCGTGGCTGCCGATGACGACCACGACGCGGCTGCAGCCGGCCTTGATGGTAGCGTCGACGATCCACTGGACCATGGGCTTGCCCAGGATCTTGTGCGAAACCTTACAGTGGTTCGACTTCATGCGGGTGCCCTCGCCGGCAGCGAGGATAATTGCGGTTGCGTCCATGTGATCTCCTGTTACGTTATAGAGACGTGTGTTTGGAAACGATACACGGCGCAATATGATACCGCAGGCATATGATGAGCGCGTAACGATTGACGCGTGACGGCTGATGTCGCTGCCGCTGGCGTGGCGTTTGCGCTGCTTGCGTGCGGCGTTGGCGGTGATGCGGAGCTGTCGTTTGAGCGAGGAGACGGGGGTGCCCGTGGACAACATACGTGAGGAGTTTGGCGGCGAGCCCGTCGCGGCATTCTCGATGTCGCATCCGGCTGTGCCGGCACTCTATATAGTGCTGACGCTGGGGCTCACCATGTTCTCGGTGCAGCCGGTGCTGATTGCGCTGTCACTTGCGGGCGGGCTGGCGTATGGATTTGCGACGCGTGGGGCTGCCCGCACGCTGGGCGCACTTCGCTGGCAGCTGCCGGTGATTTTGATTATCGCGCTGGTCAATCCGCTGTTTAGCGCTTCGGGTTCGACGGAGCTGTTCCGTATTGGCATGCGCGCGGTGTATCTGGAAAGCATGGTATACGGCCTGTGCATGGGCGGGCTGTTTGTGGCGAGCGTGCTGTGGTTTGAGGCCGCGGCGTCGATGCTCGAATACGACAAGGTGCTCGCGCTGCTGGGCAATGCCGTACCGGTGATTGCGCTCATGATCTCGATGTGCATGCGGCTTATCCCGCAGTTTTTGCGCCGCGTCCGTACGGTGCTGGCGGTGCAGGACGCGATCGATGTGCCGGGGCGCACGCCGGCCGACCCCGTGCGCTCGCGCCTGCGGGCGTCGAGCGTGTTGATGGGCTGGGGCATGGAAGATTCGCTGGAGCGTGCGGACGCGATGCGCTCGCGCGGGTGGGGCGCCGCGACGCGTCGAACGACGTATGCGCGGTATCGGCTGGGGCGCAGCGACGTTGCCGCGCTGGTTGGGCTTGCGCTGTTTGGTGCTGCCGCGGTGGCGGTGGCGTGGACCGCGACGACGCAGTATTCGTTTTATCCGCAGCTCTCGGTGCCGGCGCCGTGGCCGGGCTATGTCGTGTACGCTGCCTGGATGGTGCTGCCTTGCGCGTTGCACGCGATTGATGAGAAGAGGTTTGGCTGATGGCTCGGTTGGATAGGGGCCCGGTGTCGGGCGCGGCGTGCGGCCCGGATATGCCGGCGATTGAGGTACGGGGCCTGAGCTTTACCTACCCCGGGGCTGAGGCGTCGGTACTCGAGGGACTCGACTGGTCTGTTCCCCAGGGTGCATTTGCGCTGCTTGTTGGTGGTACCGGATCGGGTAAGTCGACGCTGCTGTCGCTGCTCAAACCCGAGATCGCTCCGGCGGGCGAGCGCACTGGCGATGCGCGCGTGCTGGGCGAGAACGTCGCCGACATGGATGTGCGGGCATCGGCGGAGCGCGTGGGCTATGTGTTCCAGGATCCCGAGAACCAGATCGTGTGCGAAACCGTGTGGCACGAGATGGCGTTTGGCCTGGAAAACTTGGGGCTAGCGCGTGATGAGATGCGTCGTCGCGTAGCTGAGACCAGCTATTTCTTTGGGCTGGAAGATTGGCTCCACCGCGACACCGATACGCTTTCGGGCGGACGCAAACAGCTGCTGTCGCTGGCGGCTGTGCTGGCATTGCGCCCGCGCGTGCTGCTGCTCGACGAGCCCACGTCTCAGCTTGATCCGGTTGCGGAGAAGAATTTCCTGCACGCGCTGTTTCGTGTGAATCGCGAGCTGGGCTGCACGGTTGTTGTGGCGACGCATCAGCCGCGCCCAATGCTCGAATACGTGACGTGTGCGTACCGGATTGAGGACGGTCGCGTGCGCGAGGTGACGGATATGGCTTCTTTGGGACGCCGAGAATCGCTGTTTTCCGATGACATGTTGGGGTGGGGTGCCATCCGATGTGCAAATAAAGGAGTATTCAGCAGACGTGAGGACAATTTGGGCTCTCTGGAGCCGCCCGGGGACGTATCGAGCGCAAAAAAAAGTTCGGAATTGGACAAATCGTCCGAATTTGTGGCGCAAACGTCGCTCGAGAACGGCTCGGAAGCCTTCTCGCGCACGGATGGAAGCAGAATACTCCAAAAAATGCACGGCGGGTCGGCTACCACCCTGTCGGAAGGCTGGTTTCGCTACGATCGAGCGTCCGGCTGGGTGCTGCGCGGGCTCGATGCTTCGTTTTCGGCTGGCGCGGTGCATGCAATCGTGGGCGGCAACGGATGCGGTAAGTCGACGATGCTCTCGGTGCTGGCGAAGACCGCCAAGCTGCAGCGCGGCCGCATGGTGCGCGAAGCGGCCTCGGCGGCGCTGCTGCCACAGAATCCCAAGGCATTGCTGGTTGCCGAGACGGTTCGCGATGAGCTGATGGAATGGGCCTCGACCTGCGGATACGACGAGGCCGCAGCACGGGAGCAGACAGCGCGCCTGGGTCTGGCGGGCTTGGAGGCGCGTCACCCGTACGATCTTTCGGGCGGTCAGTGCCAGCTGCTTGCGTTGGCAAAGCTGCTGTTGATTGGCCCCGAGCTGCTATTGCTCGATGAGCCCACCAAGGGTTTGGACCTGGCCAGCCGCC
>UQUG01000079.1 GCA_900544205.1 uncultured Collinsella sp. | reverse complement strand
GAGCGTCCGGCTGATAACCGGGAGGTCACAAGTTCGAATCTTGTCAGGTCCACCATCAAAACGTTAAGAGCCCTGGGGCAATTGCCTCGGGGCTTTTTTCTTATCAAACAAAAGTAGTCAAAATAGCCCCGTCCCAAATTAACTACTTTGATTTTGTGTGCTGGGCGAAAGATTGGGTAGTATAGCTATTCAATGCGGCGACCCTGCCGTGTGTTAACCGCTACGTACCGGAGGTGTTCCATGGTTCGTGTCGACATAGAGACCATCGTCATGGCCGCCGGTCCCGTGCCATCGCTTATCGTGCTTCGTGAGCGCTGCGGCAAGTCGGATTCGCCGGCACCCCTGCGTTCGCTTTCCATTCAGACCGGCTCGTTTGAGGCTGCGGCCATTAGCCGTGGTATCGATAGCGGTCGCGCCGAGCGCCCGATAACGCATGACCTGCTGCTTGACACCGTCGATGCCCTGGGCGCCAAGCTCGAGCGCATCGAGATCGTTCGTGCCGAGCCGCCGGTGTTCTATGCGACGGTTGTCGTGCTGGCCGATGGCAGCGAGCATAGGATCGATGCACGTCCGAGCGACGCCATCGCCCTCGCCGTACGCAGTAATGCCCCCATGTTCGTCGAAGACGACATCATGAATCGCTTGGGTACCGTCTCACCGCACGCAGTGGACGTCGACGACGAGCAGGAGTTCGAGAAGTTCGACGAGTTCGTCCATACGCTCTCCCCCGATGATTTCTAAATGTCTGGCACGCAAGCGGAGAGGTCGCTGATGGGTACCCGCGTATCGGCTGAAGCGGCCGCCATCGCGCGTGAAGCCCAAATGCGCTCGGAGGCATCCGAGGCAGCTCGCATCGCCTATGTGACGCAGGCCCGCACGCTTCGCGAACGCCGCGGCTCCTATATCAAGATGGTTATCATCTCCGCCCTTGTCGCAGTAATCTGTTCTCGTCTTCGTGGTACAGTTGGTGCGCTTGGGTTTTCGATTTCAACAGGCTTGGTAATCTGGGGTGTGGTCGACGCAGTAATGCTGACCAACCAGATCAAGGTACTCGACAAGCGTGCGATGGATATGGTGCGCGCCCGCGACGCTGCCGCCAAGATCGCTGCCGAGGCACAAGAACTGTAACGACGCCGGATTCGATGGGAAGGTCTAGAGATGGCACAGGATATGCAGGACGCCGGTAACGTCTCCGCCGAGCTCGACGCCATGGTGTGTGACCTGATTGGTGCGTTCTTGGACGACCTTGCCGCCGGCGAGAATCCGGGCGTAGTCGTGGCGATCGAGGACGCTTCTTCCAACCGCTATCTGGCGGCACTCGACGAGGACGGCGAAGAGGCGTGCCTCGAGGCCGCCACCAACTTTATCTCCGAGCACAAGATGGGTCTTAAGGACGAGGGCCTGGGCCGTATCGCCCGCTATGCCATCGGCTATACCGGCTGCGTCGAGATTGACGGCGGCTACCATGACGCTCTGCTCGTGAGCTTCTTTGAGACGACGCTCGAGAGCGGCTTTTCGGCGTACGTGCTGTATGAGGGCATGGGTGCCGGCGATGGTTTTATGTGGAGCGACCCTGAACCTGCAGGTGAGGAAACCCCTCTCATCTAAAATCGCTAAAATAAACGAGTTTTCGGTAAAAGGCTCAATATTCCCGCTGAGCGTTGTATCGCTGGGCGGGCCGCATACGCGTGCCGTTTGTATATGGATAGAAGATAGGGGAACTACATGCGCGTAGACAATCTGAGGAACATCGCCATCATCGCCCACGTCGACCACGGCAAGACGACGATGGTTGATAAGCTCCTGCGTGCCACGGACGCCTTCCGTGCCAACCAGCAGGTCGAGGACCGCGTCCTGGACTCTAACGACCAGGAGCGCGAGCGCGGCATCACGATTCTCGCCAAGAACATCTCTATCGAGTACAAGGACGTCAAGATCAACGTCATCGACACCCCGGGCCACGCCGACTTTGGCGGCGAGGTCGAGCGCGTGCTGCGTATGGCCGACGGCGCCCTGCTGCTGGTCGATGCCTTTGAGGGTCCCATGCCCCAGACCCGCTTCGTGCTGCGTCACGCTATCGACACCGGCCTCAAGATCATGATCGTCATCAACAAGATCGATCGTCCAGGTGCCAACCCCGAGAAGGCCTACAACGACTGCCTGGACCTTATGGCCGACCTGGGCGCCACCGACGACCAGCTTGAGTTCGCCATGGAGCACGTGGTCTACGCCAGCGCCATGAATGGCTTTGCCCGCCTCGACCCCAACGACGGCAACATGGACATGTATCCGCTGCTCGATATGATCATCGACGACATGCCCGCGCCCGAGGTTGACGAGAACGCCCCGCTGGCCATGCAGTGCGTGACCATCGACCACTCCAACTTCGTTGGCCGCATCGGTATCGGTCGCGTGTACTCCGGCGCCATTCACCAGGGCGATCAGATTCTGGTCGTGAAGAACGACGGCTCCAGCGCCACCGCTACCGTCAAGCAGCTCTTTACCTTCGACTACCTGGGCCGCACCGAGTGCCAGGAAGTCGGCGCCGGCGATATCGCCGCCGTCGTGGGTATTGACCGCACCGATATCGGCGATGTCTACACCGACCCCGAGAACCCCGTCGAGCTCGAGCCCATCGAGATCGACCCGCCGACCCTGTCCATCGTCTTTGAGGCTTCGACCTCCCCGCTCGTCGGCCGTGACGGCGACATCGTGGGTGCCCGTCAGCTTAAGGAACGCCTGTTCAACGAGGCCGAGAACAACGTGACCATGAAGATCGAGGAGCTCGAGGACAAGAGCGGCGTCGAGGTCTCTGGCCGCGGCATTCTGCACCTGTCCGTCCTGATGGAGTCCATGCGCCGCGAGGGCTTTGAGTTCCAGGTCGGTCGTCCCCGCGTTCTGTTTAAGAAGGACGAGAACGGTAACAAGCTGGAGCCTGTCGAGCAGGCCGTCGTCGAGTGCCCGGACGAGTACTCGGGCAAGGTCGTTGAGGTCTTCGGCACCTCCGGCGGCATCATGACGAGCATGGACACCTCGGGCATCGTGACGCACCTTGAGTTTAAGATCCCGACCCGCGGCATCATGGGTCTTAAGAACCGCATTATGAACGTCACCCACGGCGAGGGCGTGTTCTACCACACCTTCCTGGAGTACGGCCCCTACGCCGGCGAGATCGGCAACCGCCAGAACGGCGCCATGATCTCCATGACCACCGAGAAGGCCGTTGCCTACGCCCTGGGTACGCTGCAGGAGCGCGGCCAGCTGTTTGTCGAGCCGGGTACCGAGTGCTACGAGGGCATGATCGTGGGCGAGCGCAGCAAGGCCGGCGACATGGTCGTCAACATCGCCCGTACCAAGAACCTGGGCAACCAGCGTTCCTCGACCTCCGACATCTCCGTCCAGCTGGTGCCGCCTCGCACCTTCTCGCTGGAGGAGGCGCTGGAGTACATCGCCGACGACGAGCTGGTGGAGATCACTCCCAAGAACATCCGCCTGCGCAAGCGTCTGCTCAACGCCACCGACCGCAAGAAGGCTGCCGTCCGCGCCGGCCAGGTCAACAAATAATCGCTGGGGCCTATAACCGCCAATAAGAAAGGGCGTCGACCGCAATGGTCGGCGCCCTTTTTGGTGCAATGGGGTCAGGTTGCTTTGCAACACCATAAATATGCCTGGCCCTTTTGTGGTGGTTGGCGGCTAGGCGGAGGGAAGGCCTGGCGTGTTGGCGGCTTGCTGGGGCTTGAGGCGGGCGTTGCGCCAGATGATTTGGATAACGTAGCCGAGCATAAAGACAAAGGCCACGCCGCTGATGAAGTCGCCGATGAGGGGAAGTCCCGTGAGGGCACCTGCGGCGATACCGCCGACGGCTGCCATGGCGTAGCGGTTCTGGTTATGTCCGACCATGCGGGCGATCGCGCACCCCGCAAAGGCGGTGGAGACCAGCGCGATGCCGATAACGCCGCACAAGAGGGTTCCGGCAAGCGACAGGCCAGCGATAGAGATAATCAGCAGTAGGACGGCGGGGACGATAGCGATCGTGCCCAAAAGACCGCTCACCCACAGGGGTGTGGGGCGCTGGTGGAGCATTCCGGCGGCGCTGGCGGTCGCACGCGGAAAGGCGAGCTCGAGCAGCAGGGCGACAAAGCAGGTCGACAGGGCTGCGGCCACGATGCCGCCGACGATATCGTTAACCGTCGTGGCGGCGCTTTCGTTTTCGGTACGGTCGATCTTGAGCGCGCCGACCTCGGCTCCTGCGGCGCGCTCGGGGTCCTCGGAAACATGGGCGTTCACCGTGCCGGTGATGTGAGCGTTTTTGCCCAGGATGAGTTTGTCGGCCCAGACCTCGACATCGCCGTCGACGATGCCGTCGATGGTTACCGTACTGCCCGCGAGTGCTGCCGACTTGGCAGAGCCGCGCAGGGCAACCGTCTCGCCCATCGCGTAAAAACAGTTGGCGGCGCTACCGGTGTTGAGCACGACATGCTGACCGGCTACCGTCACGCTGCCATCGATTGCGGTTTTGGAGATATCGATGGTACGCGCCGCCAGGCGAACGGCTCCGCCTACAGTGCAGTCGCGAATCGACAAGCTCTCGCCTGCCGCGATAATATCGCGGCCGATGGAAGCGTCGTCTAGGTTAAGGTTTTGGCCGGCCCAGTACAGGTCGCTTTCGACGCCAGACGGATTTGAGTCAACTTCGGTTGCGAGCACGTTGCCCGCGGTGTCTGTACCGGCGAACGACGTCGTGGGAAGCGCGGTCAGCGCAAGTGAAATCAGTGCGAATAGGAGGGCGATGCGGCCACGCGTTTTGCGGCATCGGGACGACGGTTTTAGGTTGCAAGGCATAGTGAATCCTTCGTTAGATACTCGACATGTATCTAACAGGGTACCCAACGCGCGGGCGCTCTAAAAGAACCTCTCAGTTGCATTTCGGGGACGAGTCCGCGCTAGCTATTTTTTGCGATGCAAGAAGCGCGCGATGTCTTCTTCGGTGGGGCTTTTGATGTCAAAGCGCAGCGAGAGCCAGCGCAGACCCATGGTCACCGCGACACATACGACCAGTGCGGCGACATTGCTCATGATGCCGCTCATAACGAGACACACATAGCTTGCCGAGCCGGCGATGGCGGCGATGGCGTAGAAATTGGTGCGCTGGAAAATGCCCGGCACCACACCCATAAAGCTGTCGCGCAGCATGCCGCCACCCACCGCGGTGAAAAAGCCCATCATGATGCATACGGCCGGCGCAAAGCCATAAACCAGTGCTTTGTCCGCCCCAGTGGCGGCGTAGATGCCGACCGAGATGATGTCGAGCAATGGGATGAGTTTCTCGGGTTTATCGACGATTGCCGGGAAGATGTAGATGATGGCCGCCGTGGCAATGGAAAGCGGGAGTGCCATCGGCTGGTTGAGGATGTAGACGTTGCCGACCTGGAGTGTCATATCGCGCAAAAGACCGCCGCCCAGACCGCAGACCACGGCGAGTGCGACCGCGCCCACCAGGTCAAGCTTGTGCTCGCGCGCGACCAGCACGCCCGAGATCGATGCCGCGACAACAGCGAACATCTCGAGCCAAAAGGGAATAGCGACCATGGCATCCGAGGCATGTGAGGTAACGGTTATAGCGGCGACGACGGGCAAGATGGGTTCCTTTGAGTTACGGGTTTGGACAATGCCCGTACATAGTACATGTTCGGCGCCGATTGCGACCCTATTGCTCGGCAAACGGTCGGGACTGGGAGCGGGCGTGGCGCTGCTGGAATGCCAGGGATCCAAAACATGTACGTCACCCTCCAAAAACGACATTTTTCGACATCTTTGGAGGCTGACGTACATGTTTGGATTGAACTCACAGCATGAGTGAGTTGATTTACTCACATCCGGTATATTTCCCCACTTCAACGGACATAAGAGTTGGATACCGGCTCAGAGCGAGAGGCCCTCAATGGATACCCCTGTTCTCATTTCGCATAAAACCGCATGGCTTGTCCATCATGCACCCCAGAATTTGGTGCAGTCTCTTGCGCAACGCGATTACAAGATAGGTGCGCAGGGCCTCTCTACCCAGCAACGCGTTGCGCGCATACGGCAGGCCCTAGTCGACTGCGGCATTCCACCCGATATGCTCAAGGCTATCGACATCTCGGTTGTATTCGAATTCGAGCGAATTCGCACCAAGGGCGTCAATTGCCACATTCTTGGACAAAATCTTCCCTATGAGCATATTGACGAGTTGACGCCCGGAATTTTCATCACTGACGAAGCCTTCACCTTCGTGCTCGCTGCCGAGTGGATGGATAGGATCGAATACCTCGAATATGGCTATGAAGTTTGCGGCGATTATCGCATGGGGCTCAATCCCGCCGACCCTTATACCGAGCAACCGGCCACCACCTCCAAGAATGAAATAACCGAACTGCTCGATCGGCACCCCGGCAAACCCGGTGCCACACGTGCACGGCTCGCGCTCAGACACATCTACGATCACTCGGCCTCGCCTATGGAGACCGCTTCGGCAATCGCCCTCTCGCTCCCAACAAGCGAAGGCGGCGTTGGCATCCGAGGTATCGAACTCAACAAACCGCTCGAGATCCCTCAACGTCTCTGGCATTGCGCCAAAGCTCGAACACTCAAAATCGATGCGCTCGTTACCTACAAGCGCAGGGAGCTCGGTATCGAATATAAGGGCGGCTTTCACGATGAGTTCGAGCGCAAGGGGGCAGATGCGGAGCGAGAGGCCGTTCTCTCCCAAATGGGATATCGAATCGTTACGCTCACTTCGGCTCAGTTCGGTAGCCAGCTCGCCTTTCACCGCGCCATGAACAACATTCGCGAAGCACTCGGCATGCCTCGCTGTACCGACACCGGGTACCAGCGAGAGCAAAACGAACTACGCAAGGCGCTTATCCGCAACTGGAAAGGCATGCGAGACGAAGAGGCACCTTCCGAATAGCGCCACTCCCGTGAGCTCAATCCAAACGTGTACGTCAGCCTTCAAAGATGTCGAAAAATGTCGGTTTTGGAGGGTGACGTACATGTTTTGAGGGAGGGGCGGGTTCGAATCCCTCCTCCTGCGCCGTATTTGCTTGTTAGGGACTCAAAACAAAAAAGCTCCCATTCCCGGGAGCTTTCTCAAGCAAAATGGCGGAGGAGGAGGGATTCGAACCCTCGTGACCTTATACAGGCCAAACGGTTTTCGAGACCGCCGCATTCAACCACTCTGCCACCCCTCCGCGTGGGGTAAAAACAAAGCAGGCTCAAAGGCCTGCTTTGGAATTAACTGGCGGAGAGTCAGGGATTTGAACCCTGGAGACGCTTTTGACGCCTACACGATTTCCAATCGTGCTCCTTCGGCCACTCGGACAACTCTCCGTTAAATGCGAAAGTCAGTATACACGAGGAATCGCAAAGTGCAAACAGAAAA
>UQUG01000078.1 GCA_900544205.1 uncultured Collinsella sp. | reverse complement strand
CGTTGCCGCGCCCCGCAGTGCCCGCTTCCCCCGAGAACAATTATCAGTGCAGGTAACGGACTTGCGATTTTTGGAAAAACGCGGGTATGGTCAAGGATCCCGGGTCAAACGTAGTAGATGGGCGCGTTTTGTGGCGAGCCGATCCCGAGACCGATGGACTTCGCTCTTCGGTCGCATCGCGTCCACGATGCTTGGGGGTAAACCTGCCTTCCCCTTATTAGTTGCGGTGGAATAGTTCCTGCTTGGGGCGGTTGCCGGGTTTTCATGAACTATTTCACCGCAACTTATGAGGAGGGGGGCTGTCGCTTTGGATTTGTAAAGAGTGTCCCTTTTGCTAGTCGTTTAAGAACGTCCCCAATGACTAAGTTGCAGGTGGCGGCGGTTGTGTTACACTAACGCTGCGTATTTAACGCAATCATCTCGATACAGATCAATGAAGTCCGTCGCTTTTGGACGGAGCTAGACTGTTTAGCCGCCCTGAAGGTATATGCAGGGAGCATGTGATCACAGGGCTTGAAAAGAAAGTTGAGCAAACACTGTGTCTGATCAACAGCAAGAAAACGAAATAACGATGACGCAGGCCGCTCCCGCTGCACCGGTTGCGTCGGACCAGGTCGCGACGCCCGCGCCGGAGCGGGCTTCGGCCCCCGAGGCGCCCAAGCCCGCTCCGGCGGCTGTGCCTGTTGCGGCTGAGAAAGCTGAGCCTGCAACTAGCGAGGAGGCTGCACCCGCAAAGCCCAAGCGCACGCGCCGCGTAGCCAAGCCGGCGGCGAGCGGTGACGAGCCTGCCAAGCCCAAGCGTCGCACCACGCGCACCAGGCGCGCCGACGCGGTCGACTCCTCGGCGCCGATTTCTGATGAGGTCGCGCAAGCACGTGCGCTGGCGCAGATCAGCGAGGCTCAAGTGGTGCGCGCTCGTCGCCGCGCCGCCGAGCGCGAGGCTGCGGCTCTGACCGAGCTCGCGACGGCATCCGCGTCCGAAGCGCCTGCTGTCACCGAGGCTCCCAATGCTGACCAGTCGACCGAGAAGCCGGCTCCGCGTACACGCCGTCGTGCGGCCGCCAAGGCCCATCAGGCCGTTGAACAGCCTGCCTCCGAGGCCATCGAGGCATCGGCTCGTCCTGTAGAAGGGGAGGGAACGCCCTCCGCTGAGGTAGGCGAGATTCCCGTCGTTGATCCCGCCCTGCGTCCGCATCGCCGCGGTCGCAAGCCTAAGGCGTTCGTGGAGGCCGAGAAGGCCGCGGCTGCAGCTGCGGCAGCAGCTCAGATGGCCGCGGCGACGGCCGAGCCCGCGCCTGCCGACGCCCCGGCTCAGGACGCATCGCCCGATGAGGCTGTCGCAGTCACCGCGGGCGAGGTGGCAGACGTCCGCCCCGGCCGCAGCCGCCGCACCGCGGCAAAGCGCTCGACCAAATCCAAGACCGCCAAGAAGGGTGCGTCTGAGGATTCTGCCGAGGTGACCGCCGACGTAGCCGTCGATACCAGCTCCGAAGCCGAGAACGCCGACCAGTTGACAAACGAGAAGCCCAAGCGCGGTCGCAAGAAGTCCGCTAAGGCCAAGGCCGCCGAGCAGCAGGCCAAGGCCGAGCCGCAGGGCGATTCCAATGCCGAGGCCAGCGATGATGCTGCGGCTAACGCCGACGCCTCCGCAACCGATGGCGCCGCCCCCGTCGAGGCCGAAGAGGGCGCTCGACCCAACCGCCGCCAGCACAAGCGCAACGACGAGCGCAATGACCGCAACGAGCGCAAAGACGAGCGCAACAATGACCGCCGCAATCGCCAGCGCGATCGCAAGCAGCGCAACAAGGAGCGTAATGCCGCCCCCACCGAGCCCACGCTTTCGCGTGAGGAGCTCGCTGCCATGAAGGTCGCCGAACTGCGCGAGAAGGCCAAGGAGTTCGAGATCGAGACGACCGGCAAGAAGAAAGCCGAGCTCGTCGAGGAGATCTACACCACCGCCGCGAAGGCCGAGGGCTTCCGCGACATCAAGGGCATCCTGCAGATTCGTCCGGACAGCTCCGGCATCATCCATGCCCATGGCTACATGAAGTCCAACGATGACGCCTTCGTGCCCGCCTACCTCATCCGCTCCGCGCGCCTGCGCACGGGCGACGTCATCGAGGGCTCGCTTCGTCCTTCGCGCGGCGGCGACAAGCGCGCCGGCCTCGCCAAAATCACGACCGTCAACGGTCTGGACCCCGAGCAGATTCGCAACCGTCCCAAGTTCGGCGACCTTACCCCGGTCTATCCCAACGAGCCGCTGCGCATGGAGCACGGCAAGGACTCCATTACCGGTCGCGCCATCGACATCGTGTCGCCGATCGGCAAGGGTCAGCGTGGCCTGATCGTGTCCCCGCCTAAGGCCGGCAAGACGACGATCCTCAAGAAAATCTGCCAGTCTATCTCGATTAACAACCCCGAGGTACACCTCATCTGCCTGCTCGTCGACGAGCGCCCCGAAGAGGTCACCGATATGCAGCGTTCCATCAAGGGCGAGGTTGTGGCGTCGACCTTCGATATGCCCGCCGACAACCACACTCGCGTGGCCGAGCTCGTTATCGAGCGCGCCAAGCGCATCGTGGAGCTGGGCGGCGATGTTGTGGTGGTGCTCGACTCCATCACGCGTCTTGCCCGCGCCTACAACTTGGCGGCGCCCGCCTCAGGCCGCATCCTTTCGGGCGGCGTCGATTCGGCGGCCCTGTATCCGCCCAAGCGCTTCCTGGGCGCAGCCCGTAATATCGAGAACGGTGGTTCGCTCACCATCCTGGCCTCTGCCCTCATCGACACTGGTTCCAAGATGGACGAGGTCATCTTTGAGGAGTTCAAGGGCACCGGCAACATGGAGCTTAAGCTCGACCGCGAACTGGCCGACCGCCGCATCTTCCCGGCTATCGACCCCGTTGCCTCCGGTACGCGTAACGAGGACCTGTTGGTCGACGAGCAGATGCGTCCGTTTGTCTTTGGTCTGCGTCGCATTCTTGCCGGCATGAACAACACCGAGCGCGCGGCCGCGTCGTTTATCAAGGGTCTCAAGGGCACCAACACCAACCAGGAGTTCTTGGTGCGTTCGGCCAAAAAGCACAGTGACTACGAGCAGACGTTCTAAGTCGCCAACCGCACACGGCGTTATTGCCAACGCGATGAAGGGTCGGGGCTTGCGCCTCGGCCCTTTTTATATCGCCACTCGGCGCCAATTATCGACCATAAGACCGGAGAGCAGCGGGTTTCCCGTTTCAATCCGACAACGTCGCTTGCAATCGAAGGAACGGTTTCGCATAATAGCTTTTAAGCTTCGCGACGGAAAACGCAGATGAAACGAACCATATACCGTTGCTTTGGGGCCCAGGCCCCGCTTCATCTTCTCTCGCGCAGCCAACTGAATGATGCGATTTGGGTGCTGGAAGATGGGGAGAGCTCATGGCTTCTTCTGATGCAACACAACGAGCAGTCCTTGCCGGACTTTCCTGCGGGATCGGCCTTGCCGCCCCCGTGGTGATGTATGCCGCGACGCTGCCGTTTTCGTCGGCAAACGAGACGGTTGTGGCGGGCGCGGTCCCCTTCGCCGTGGGCGCGGTGGCGGGTGTGGGCATCTACGCCGCCTCGCTGGGCATTTCCGAGTACCGCGCTCAGCGCGAAGAGCGCCTGTTCGAGCCCGATGCCATCGGCGGGGCCGCTAACGTCAACCAGCATCGCAGCGAGTTCAAGACGGCCTCGATTCCCGCGCAGCAGCAGGATGCGGCGTCTTATACTGCGGCGCCTGCCGCGCAAGCCCAATCCGAGCAGTCTTCCTCTGCTTTCCTTTCCGGGTTGACCGGTGCCTTCCAGCGTCGTCATGCCGATGATGGCGTTCCCACCATCGCTCGTGCCGCAGACGCCATGGACGAGGCCGAGGCCTGGTCCATGATCGATAGCATGCTCGACGACGATTCGCCGGTGAGCTGCGACCCTGCACACTCGCGCGACGTCTATCAAGTCGCCATCGACGAGCTCACCAACGGCGGGCAGACCGGCTCCTTCAATCGCGACGACATCGCCGCCGCGGCACGCGCCGTGTCTGGCTCCCAGGCCGCCCCTGCGGGCAGCACGGCGGCTTTCGTGGCACTCGTCGCCAACGCGGCAGCCAATAACGCCTACAACGCTACCTCGGCGGACGCGAACGCTTCTGCCGACAATTCGTACGTTGATGAAGCCATGACTGCGGACGAGGAGGCCGTTGCCGCCCGCCGTGCCGCCGAAAGCTCATTGTGGGGCGCTCCTGCCCAGCAGCAGGCGGCTGAGGCTGTGCCGTACAATGCAAACCTCGCCAGCATGCCTATCATCTCCGGTGCCGCGGACATCGATCTCGATGACCTCGATGAGCCTGCAGCCATCACCGCATCGATTGATGCCCAAGATCGCATCGACACCGGCGACCTTCCGGACGCCTCGCTCGAGGTTGATGTTCCCATGGCCGATTACTCGGGCCACGAGGGCATGTGGGCCGCCGCCACCGCGATTCTGGATGAGATTGACGAGCCTGCTCCTGTTGCAGCCCCCGCTCCCGTCGCTGCCCCTCAGCCTGCTGCCCCCGCCTATGTCGGCCGTCACAGTGCTGTGTTCCCCGAGGATACTGCCCGCATCTCGCGCGAGAGCATCGAGCGGGCCGAGGCTATTGCCGCCGGCATTATGGAAAACCGTCGTCACGAGCGCGTCAATCAGATCCTCGAGGAAGAGATCGAGCGCCTGCAGTCCTCAACCGCCAAGCGTACGGGCCGTGCCTATCTGAGCGTTATCGAGGGCGGTACCGCCAGCTTCGCGCCGCTCCGCGCGGAGGCATAACTTCTGCATGGTTAAGATCGATCGAAAATGGGCGGTTGTAACCTGCCTGATGGCGCTCTTGATCTGGGGCAATTCGCTGGTTCCCGGCTCGGGGTCGGGCTCGCTGAGCCTAACGGTCATGGAAGCTATCCGCGGTTTCCTGCACGGCGTGGGACTTCCATATGAATGGGTGACCAACTTTGTTGTTCGCAAGTGCGCGCATTTTACCGAGTATATGGTGCTCGGCATCCTGGCAACGCACGCCTTTGATTTTGAGGGCCGGCGCACCTTTGACGTGCTGCTGCCCACGGCGGTGTTCCTGCTGCTGATTCCCTCGATCGACGAGACGATTCAGCTCTTTGTGCCGGGGCGCGCCGGCATGATCACCGATGTGATGATCGACTGCTGTGGAGCGGCAACGGGCGTTGTGCTCCGATATCTCTTACGGTCGCTGATGCGCGCCAGAAAGGCCGCCTAGGACGTATTGTTTGGTCCTAGGCGGCCTTGTTCGTTTTGGGGCTTCTGCGGGGTGTGACGGCTCTATCTTGCGATTCGGTTCGCGCCACGCCACCGCGTCCTCCGTTGGACTTACTGGAGCGCTTTCGCACCCAGGGCCAGGCAGCCCATGATGCCCTGCTTGCCCTCGAGGCTGTTGTTGACGATATAGCTATCGATGTCGGCCATTTCGGGCGTGACGATATAGCCGTTGAGCATCTCGGCGCACTTTTTGCGGGCGAGCGGCACGATGGGGGTGTGGTCGGCAACGCCGCCGCCGATAACGATCTTCTGCGGGGCATAGCACAGGATGTAGGTCATGAGCGCCTGCGCCAGATAACCGGCGAGCAGGTCCATCGCCTCGGCATCGTCGGCCATATCGCCGGCGGACTTACCGTCCCAGCGCTTTTTGACGCCTGGGCCGGCGATGAGGCCCTCCAGGCAGTTGTCGTGGAAGGGGCAGCCGCTGTGCTCGCCGATGGTATCGCGCGGGTCGCGCGTGACCAGGATGTGGCCGGCCTCGGGATGCATCATGCCATGCACGAGCTGGCCGCCCGAAAGCACGCCGGCGCCCACGCCGGTACCGATGGTCAGGTAGACCACATCGGTGAGGCCCTTGGCGCAACCAAAAGTGACCTCGCCCAGGCAGGCGACGTTGACGTCGGTATCGTAGCCGCAGGGGATGTTGAGCTCGTTTTTGATGGTGCCCAGCAGGTCAAAGTAGCGCCATGCGGTCTTGGGCGTCTCCAGGATCTTGCCGTACTGGGGCGAGGCTGGGTTGACCGCGGTGGGGCCAAAAGCGCCGATACCGAGTGCTGCAATGTCCTTGTCGACAAACCATGCGTTGACGGCCTCGACGGTTTCCTGCGGGGTCGTGGTCGCGATCTGCTCGCGCTCCAAGACCGTACCGTCCGCATAGCCCGTGGCGCACACCATCTTGGTGCCGCCGGCCTCAAGCGCTCCGATAAGCTGCTGCTCTGCCATTATGTTCCTCTCTCCGACACGAGTTGTTCGTTGTCTAAAGTATAGCGCTCTAAAATAATTAAGAAAGCGCTACAAAAAGAAACCTCGCAGCCCAACGAGCGGTGCGAGGTTTCTCTGGTGCCTTTAGTTGCTGGGCTGTCCTTACTCGCGCGGCTTGATTTTATCACGCAGGGACTTGAGGTTCTCCAGTGCGGCGTTGAGCGTTTCGTCGCGTTTGGCAAAGTGGAAGCGGATCAGGTGATTGACGGGCTCGCGGAAGAAGCTCGAGCCCGGAACGGCGCCCACGCCCACCTTTGAGGCCAGGTCCTCGCAGAAGTCCAGGTCGCTGTCGTAGCCAAACTCCGAGATGTCCATCATCACGTAGTAAGCGCCCTGTGGCACGTTGTGAGCAAGACCGATGCTATCGAGACCCTGGCAGAACAGGTCGCGCTTGGCGGTGTAGAGGTCGAGGACCTCCTGGTAATAGCTGTCGTCGAAGTTGAGGGCGGTAACGACGGCCTCCTGCAGGGGAGCGGCGGCGCCCACGGTCAGGAAGTCGTGGACCTTTTTGATACGATCAGTAATCTCGGCAGGGGCGATGGTATAGCCCAGTCGCCAGCCGGTAATGGAGTAGGTCTTGGACAGCGAGCTGCAGCTGATGGTGCGCTCGAAAATGCCGGGCAGCGTTGCTATATAGACATGCTCGTGGGGCGCATAGACGATGTGCTCGTAGACTTCGTCGGTGATGCAGTAAGCATCGTACTTTTTGCACAGATCGGCGATAAAGGTGAGCTCCTCGCGCGTAAAGACCTTGCCGCAGGGGTTGGACGGGTTGCACAGGACAATGGCCTTGGGGTCGTTGTCGCGGAAGGCCGCCTCGAGGACCTCGCGATCGAAGTCGAAGGTGGGCGGGTTCAGCGGCACATAGACGGGCTCGGCTCCCGAGAGGATCGTGTCGGCGCCGTAGTTCTCATAGAAGGGCGAGAAGATGACGACCTTGTCGCCGGGGTTCGTGACCGTCATCATGGCGGCCATCATGGCCTCGGTGGAGCCGCACGTGACCACGATGTTCTCGTTGGGGTTGATCGGCATGCCCATAAAGTGCTCCTGCTTGGCGGCGAGCGCCTCGCGCATGGCCTGAGAGCCCCAGGTGATGGAGTACTGGTGATAGAGCGGCTTGGGGTCGGTCGCGATGGTGCTGAGGCTCTCGAGCAGCTGTGCCGGGGGATCGAAGTCGGGGAAGCCCTGCGAGAGGTTAACGGCACCGTACTTATTGGAGATGCGCGTCATGCGACGGATGACGGAATCGGTAAACGTTGCCGTGCGGTTAGAGAGTTCTTTCATGCCGGTCCTTTCGAGCATTTGCAGTGTGGCAAGTTTACTCCTATGAAACCGGTGGGATTTGCTCGAAATAGCCTCGAAAAACTCTTTTCAAAATTCTTGAAAATTGGGGCTTGCATCGCGTGGCGTTCCTTGCAATAATAGTCGAGCGCGAAGCGCACAGGACACGGTGGGTGTAGCTCAGTTGGCTAGAGCGACGGGTTGTGGTCCCGTAGGTCGAGGGTTCGAGTCCCTTTACCCACCCCAGTTCTTGCTTCGTGTTGATATCGGGTCGTTAGCTCAGTTGGTAGAGCAGGGGACTCTTAATCCCAAGGTCCAGGGTT
>UQUG01000077.1 GCA_900544205.1 uncultured Collinsella sp. | reverse complement strand
TGGTGGGCGGTATCGTTTTCTCGATTCTTGGCATAGTGTTCGTTGAGCCCATGCTGGTGCTTATGAACACGCCGCATGAACTATTGGCCGAGGGCGTGGCCTATGCTCGCTGTTATTTTGCCGCGATGGTTGCGGCACTGCTGCTTAATATGGGAACCGCACTGCTGCGTGCCGTGGGCGACACACGCGGGCCCGCCGTGATCATTGCCTCTGGCTGCCTGGTTAACGTGGTGCTGGATATCATCTTTGTCGCTGTGTTGCATATGGAGGCGCTGGGCTGTGGCATCGCAGTGGCGCTGACCATTTGCTCCAATGCAACGATGATCGTGTTGCGCATGATGCGCGCTCCGGGTGCATGGCGTCTTTCGCTGTCTAGGCTCGGTATCGATCGCGGTATTTGCAAGAGTATGATCTCGTGTGGTCTGCCACTCGGTTTTCAATCGGCTGCCTATTCGATCTCGAACGTGCTGATCCAGGTGTCGGTTAATTCGTTTGGCGCCGATGTCACGACTGCTTGGGGTCTATCTGGGCGCCTGGATGGCATTATCTGGATGGTGACCGAGGCGCTCGGCGTGTCGATCACCACGTTCTCGGCACAGAACTTTGGCGCGCGCAACTATGAGCGCATGCGCAAGGGCTACCATACGTCGCTCGTGCTGTCGTTTATGCTCATTGGTGGCCTGTCTGCCGTGCTGCTGGTGTTCTCGGGCCCGCTGTCGCGTTTGTTTGTCGACGATGCTTCGATTTCGGCGTACACCACGACTATCCTCCATTTCATTGCGCCGTTCTATGCGATCTTCTCGATTATCGAAAACGCGTCGGGTTCCATTCGCGGTGCCGGCGTGAGCTTGCAGCCCATGCTGCTCACGATTTTTGGCACTGTCGTGCTCAGGGTGATCTGGGTGTTTGCGATTATGCCGTTCGATCCGTCGCTTGAGCACCTGCTGCTTGTCTACCCCGTAACCTGGGTAATCACCGCAACCATGTTCATCGTCTACCATCACAGCGGAAACTGGCTCGGCCGCGCCACCGCCTAGCCATTCGGGACGTCCCCAATGGCTAGTATTCGATGCCTTGGCGGGCTAGGAGTCCTTCGTCGAAGTAGTGTTTGATGGGGCGCATTTCGGTGACAAGGTCGGCGAGGTTCGCGAGGGGCAGCAAGCCCCGGCCGGTGAGCACGAGCTCCGTGGTGGCGGGCTTTATCGCGATCAGCGCTTCGACATCCTCGCGCGTCACGAAGCAGCCGTCGTCTTGCCCTTGCCGTCGCCTGTATAGATTTGAACCTTGCCGACTTACAGTGATGCCATCTCTGTCCTTTCGTGCCCGGCGTCGGTTTATCGCCGTCCGGGTTGGGTATTCTAGAAAGCATTATCAACCCCAGTAGATGGAGTTCAAGCAGATGGAGATGGATGACAACAAACGTAGACGGAATATGATTCTCTACGTGCTCATCGCCTTCGTCGTCTACCTCGTGCTCTCGACCGTTCTGTTCCCCAACATCGGTCACACGCAGCAGATTACGAAGACCGATTACTCGACGTTTGTCAAAGCGCTCGATAAGAAGAGCGTCGACAAGGTCGAGTACAACACGGACGATTACTCGATTTATTACACCAAGAAGGGCGAGGACGAGAACATCGCCTACAAGACGACCGGTGTGCCGAATGACGCGGTCTTTACCGATCGCGTGCTTGAGTCTGGCGCTTCGCTGGAGTCGGTCGTTCCCGATAAGAACTCGGGTTTGATGACCTACTACCTGCTCACACTCATTCTTCCCATGGCGATTTTCTTCCTCATCGGTTGGTGGCTCAACCGCCGCATGAAGAAGGCTATGGGCGATGACGGCCCGTCGATGAACTTTGGCGGCGGCGGTTTTGGCGGCGGCGGACTGGGTAAGTCCGGCGCGCGCGTGATCGCCTCCAAGGACGTGGGCGTGACCTTTAAGGACGTCGCCGGTCAGGAAGAGGCCAAGGAGTCTCTCAAGGAGGTCGTCGACTTTCTGGAGAAGCCGCAGCGCTACGAGGAGATCGGCGCCAAGCTGCCGCGTGGTGCTCTCCTTGTTGGCCCTCCGGGTACCGGTAAGACCCTGCTCGCTAAGGCCGTTGCTGGCGAGGCTGGTGTTCCGTTTTTTAGCATTTCGGGTTCTGAGTTCGTCGAGATGTTCGTCGGCCGTGGCGCCGCCAAGGTGCGCGACCTGTTTAAGCAGGCCAAGGAAAAGGCACCGTGTATCGTCTTTATCGATGAGATCGATACCATCGGTAAGAAGCGCGATGGCGGCGGCTTTAGCGGCAACGACGAGCGCGAGCAGACGCTCAATCAGTTGCTGACCGAGATGGATGGCTTCGATAACCATAAGGGTATCGTTGTCCTTGCCGCAACCAACCGCCCCGACAGTCTCGATCCCGCTCTACTGCGCCCCGGTCGTTTTGACCGCCGCATCCCCGTCGAGCTGCCCGATCTGACCGGCCGCAAGAACATCCTCGAGCTGCATGCCAAGAGCGTGAAGACCGAGCCGCCGATCGACCTGACCGCGATTGCCCGCGCCACGCCCGGTGCCTCGGGCGCCGACCTGGCCAATATCATCAACGAGGGTGCCCTGCGCGCCGTTCGCGAGGGTCGCAAGCGTGCAACCCAGGACGACTTCGAGGAGTCGGTGGAGGTCGTCATTGCCGGCCAACAGCGTAAGTCCACGGTGCTGTCCGACCACGAGAAGCAGGTCGTTTCTTATCACGAGATCGGCCATGCCATCGTTGCCGCTCGCCAGAAGGGCTCTGCGCCGGTCACGAAGATCACCATCGTGCCGCGCACGAGCGGTGCTCTTGGTTATACCATGCAGGTCGAGGAGGACGAGCGCTTCCTGACGACGCGCCAGGAGGTCTTGGACAAGCTCGCTGTCTATTGCGGTGGCCGCGCAGCCGAGGAGCTCATCTTTGGCGAGATGACGACCGGCGCCGCCAACGACATCGAGCAGGCCACCAAGCTCGCCCGTAATATGGTGACGCGCTTTGGTATGTCCGACGAGTTTGGCATGATGGCGCTCGGTACCGTGCAGAACGCGTATCTCAATCAGGACACGTCGCTCACCTGCGCCCCCGGTACGGCCGAGCGCGTGGACGCGATTGTCGCCAAGCTGATCGAGGATGCGCACGACCGCGCTCTGCAGATCCTCAAGGAGAACAAGTTTAAGCTCCACGAGCTGGCTCGTTATCTGTATAAGAAGGAGACCATCACGGGCGAGGAGTTCATGAACCTCCTCACGCGCGAGAATCCGCTGATGCCCAAGCAACAGTAATACTAGTTGCGCAGTGTCAATCGCCCCATTTGAGCAGCTTTCTCAAATGGGGCGTTTTGCTTGAGAGGGATGGAAATGAAGATCGTGGTGAGCGCCTGCTTGATGGGCGAGAGCTGCAAGTATAACGGGCTCGACAACTACCATCGCGAGTTGGTCGAGGCCTGCGAGCGTACAGGGACCGAGGTCCTCTTGGTGTGCCCTGAGGTCTTTGGGGGCCTGCCCACGCCGCGCAAGCCGTCCGAGATTGTGAACGGAGAGGTTCGTACCTGCGAGGGCATATCGGTCGATCGCGAATTTCGCCTGGGTGCCCAACGAGCGCTCGATATGTGCGAGCAGGCGGGCGGGCCGGAAGAGATCGCCGCGTGCATCCTGCAGGACCGTAGTCCCTCGTGCGGCGCGGGTCGCATCTACGACGGAACATTCAGCGGCACCCTTACGGCGGGCAACGGCGTCTTCGTTGATTTACTGCTCCGCCACGGTTATCGCGTGATCCCGGCTAGCGAGTTCGACCCCAGCATGCTGGAGCAATAAAAAACCACCACAAAGGTGCTGCTCCCTTGTGGTGGTTTTGGCCTGGGTCTAGAGCGTGTGGCCGTAGGCGTTGGCGGCCTTGATGGCGGCGGCGAATTTTTCGTCGGTGAAGGGCTCCGGGTTGCCTTGCTTCCACTCGTTGGTGGCGTGTGCGTGCTCGCACAGGGCAGGGATATCGGTCTCGGAAAGCCCGACCTGCTCAAGCGTTACGGGCAGCCCCATCTGCTTGTTGAAGTCAGCATAGCGCTTAAGGTTCTCGGTGTCGCCCGTGTAGGCGAACAACACCAGCACGCCCAGGCTTACGACTTCGCCGTGCAGGTAGGTGCCCTCACGCGGAATGCTGCAGGTGGCGTTGTAGAACGCGTGCGCCACGCTCGAGTTGTAGTAGTAATCGTTCTGGTTGGTCAGGTTCGAGACATAGCCCGTGTTGACCACGATGTCGAGCGCGATCTGCTTGACGGCCTCGCTCGACAGATTCTGACGAACGTCCTCAAGACCCTGAACACCGTAGGTAAACAGCGGCTCGGAACAGGTGTGGGCAAGAGCCAGGCCAAGGCCGGCGGTGTGCTCCAGGTCGCCGGCGCTCGTGGCGTACTCGACTTCGGGCTGCTTGGACAGGGCGTCGCCCACGCCGGCCCAGAAGTACTCCGCCGGAGCCTCGGCGATGATCTTGGGATTGATGAAGATGTGCGCCGGTCGGTTGGGGTACGAATAGCCCTCGAGCGATCCATCGCCGTTGTAGACGACGGCAATGGCGGTCGCGGCGGAACAGTTAGAGCAAATCGTCGGCACCGTAAAGACAATCTTCTTGAGCTCGATTGCCGCTGTCTTGACGGTGTCGAGTGCCTTGCCGCCGCCACAGGCGATAAGCACGTCTGCCTGCTGGCAAGCGGGGGAGTTCACGACCTTGGCGATATTGGCGCGCGTACTGTTGGTGCCGTAGACGCGCGTCTCCAGAATCTCGACGTCGGTACCTTCAAGCGCCGCCTCGATGCCCGGCAGCGCCGCAGCTAGGGCTCGCTTGCCACCAATGATGGCGACTTTCTTCGCGCCGTACTCCGCCAGTGCGGCGGGCAGCTCGGTAAAGCAATCCTCGCCGACGGTGTAGTCGCTCATTCCGATTGTGCGCATAGCAGCCTTCTTTCGTTCGATAAAGTACTTTCAGGTATTTTGCTCCTAGTGAAGGCTTGTAATAGCGAGAAATTTCGAACGTATAAAACCAGTGTTGAGGGTTTTTTGCCGACGCGGAACGTGCTAGCATACACCGCATAAGCGTTGATGGGGACGAGTAGTCGGCCGTCCGCATGCTACAGAGAGCGGGAAGCGCTGAGAACCCGTGCATGCGACCGATGAAAATCACCCCGGAGCTGCGGTCCCAACGGACGTGCCGCGCAGACACGTCTTAGTAGATATCGCCGAGATGGTCGTCGATACAGGCCAGCCGAGTAACGGATGCGAGCGCGCGAATACGCGGGCGAGGGCATCTAAGCTGGGTGGTTAAACGAAGAGCTTTTGCGGGCGTACAGCTCGTTTTGTGGCGCTTCGTCCCAGCTTGTAGGGACGGGCGCTTTTTTGGTGCCCAACGGGCGTGTGCGCCCATGACATGAAAGGGGTACCGTGGCAAACGAGTACAAGCAGACGATGAATCTGCCCAAGACCGGTTTTCCCATGCGTGCCGGTCTTTCCAAGTCCGAGCCCAAGCGACTCAAGGACTGGCAGGACAACAAGGTCTACGAGCAGGTTCTGAAGAAGAACGAGGGTCACAAGAAGTTCGTGCTGCACGACGGCCCTCCGTACGCCAACGGCCCGATCCACATCGGCCACGCCATGAACAAGATCTCCAAGGACATAATCAACCGTTACTGGATGATGCAGGGCTATGAGGTTCCCTATGTCCCCGGTTGGGACTGCCATGGCCAGCCGATCGAGCATAAGGTCGAGGAGAAGCTCGGCACCGAGAAGTTCAACCAGACCTCCACGGCTAAGATCCGCGAGCTTTGCAACAAGTTCGCTGTCGAGAACATCGAGCTGCAGAAGGCCGGCTTCCGTCGCCTGGGCGTGCTCGGCGATTGGGACAACCCCTATCTGACGCTCTATCACCAGCATGACGCCGCCGACATCGAGGTTTTCAAGGCCATGTTCGACAAGGGCATGATCTATCGCGGCCACAAGCCCGTCCACTGGTGCAAGCACTGCCATACCGCACTTGCTGAGGCCGAGATTGAGTACTCCGACGAGACGAGCCCGTCCATCTTCGTGCGCTTTGAGATGACCTCCAAGCCCGCCGGCCTCGAGAACTTCGACGGCCCGGTTGACTTTATCATCTGGACGACCACGCCGTGGACCATCCCCTCCGACCAGGCCGTTTCTCTCAAGCCCGGCGCCGCCTACGTCGCCGTTGAGCACGACGGCCGCGCCGAGGTCATGCTCGAGGACCTGGCTCCCAAGTGCTGCGAGGAGTTTGGCTGGGAGTACACCCCGGTTGTGGTCGACGGCAAGCCCTATGTGGTTCCCGCCGAGACCTTCCACCACATCCACTACAAGCAGCCGATCTTTGACGGTGTTGAGGGCGTGGCGCTGCTGGCCGATTACGTCGGTGTCGATGACGGTACCGGTATCGTCCACAACTCGCCCGGCCACGGCGTCGACGACTACTTTGCCTGTCTCAAGGAGGGCATCACCGACATCTGTATGCCGGTCGATGACGACGGCAAGTTCTACACCGGCGAGGAGTTTGGTACCGGCGGCCCCTTCAGCGGCATGGATACCGACGAGGCCAACCCGCACATCATCGAGTTCCTGCGCGAGCGCGGCACCCTGGTCCTCGAGAAGAAGATCACGCACAGCTATCCGCACTGCTGGCGCTGCAAACACCCGGTGCTCTTCCGCGCTACCGACCAGTGGTTTGTCTCGATGGACAAGACCGGCTTGCGTGAGCAGGCTGGCAAGGAGGTCCGTGAGAACGTCAAGTGGTATCCGGCCCACGCGGCCAACCGCATTGGCGCCATGGTCGAGCAGCGCCCTGACTGGTGCATCAGCCGTCAGCGCAATTGGGGCGTGCCGATCCCCAGCTACACCTGCGCCGACTGCGGCGAGAAGGTCATGAACGACGCCACGCTCGACGCCGTCATCAAGCTCTTCCACGAGAAGGGCTCCGACGCCTGGTTCACCGACGCTCCCGAGAGCTACCTGGGCGAGGCTTGCGTTTGCCCCAAGTGCGGCGGCCATCACCTCAAGGCCGATAAGGACATCCTCGACGTGTGGTGGGACTCCGGCGTGTCCTGGAAGGCCGTCTGCGAGTATCGCCCCGAGCTTGAGTACCCGGCGGACGTGTACCTCGAGGGCTCCGACCAGCACCGCGGTTGGTTCCAGAGCTCGCTGCTCACCTCGGTTGGCGCCAACGGCCATGCTCCCTACAAGGCGGTCGTCTCGCAGGGCTTCACGCTCGACGGCCAGGGCCGCAAGATGTCCAAGTCGCTCGGCAACGTCATCGACCCCAATAAGGTCTGTGACGAGATGGGTGCCGACATCATCCGCCTGTGGGTTGCCTCCGTCGACACCAGCTCCGACGTTTCCATCGACCACGAGATTCTCGCTCGTACGTCCGATGCCTACCGTCGTTTCCGCAACACGCTGCGCTTCCTGCTCTCCGAGCTCGAGGGCCAGTTTGAGCCCGAGACCGACGGCGTCGCTTTTGCCGATCTGCTGCCGCTCGACAAGCTCATGGTTGCCCGTCTGACCCAGGTCCAGGCCGAGGTCGACGACGCTTATTCTTGCTACGAGTTCCCGCGCGCTTACCGTGCGCTTTACGACTTCGTGGTTACCGAGCTTTCCAACGTGTACCTCGACGCCCTGAAGGATCGCCTGTACTGCGACAAGCCCGGCTCGCTCGAGCGCCGCAGCGCCCAGACCGTGCTGGCCGAGCTCTTCTCGATGCTCATGCGCGATCTGCAGCCGATTCTGTCCTACACCGTCGACGAGGCCATGGCCTATGCGCCTGCCGGCTGCGTCGATCACCAGAAGTACGCCGCGCTGCTCGATTGGTACAAGTCGCCCATCACGGTCGATGAGGCCAATGAGTTCGAGGGCGTGCTCGAGGCTTCGCTCGAGCTCCGTAGCGCCGTAACCAAGGCCCTTGAGGATGCCCGTTCTACCGGCACCTTCACCAAGAGCCAGCAAGTTCGCGTCAAGGCGGTCGTTCCCGCCGAGATGTACGCGCTGTTGACCGGTGACAAGGCCGTCGACCTGGCCGAGTTCTATATCGTCTCCGCTGTTGAGCTGACCCAGGGCGAGGAGCTTTCCGTTGCCATCGAGGCTGCCGAGGGCGAGTGCTGCGACCGTTGCTGGAACTACCGCACCACCGTCGGCGAGTACAACGGCCACGCGCATATCTGCAAGCGCTGCGCTGACGCTTTGTAGTTACGCGGTTTTACCAAACCGCGTAACCGGTTGACGCTGCAAACCCGCCAGAGCGGCAATCTGCCTTTCAGCTTCGGCGGCATGATCAAAAGATCTATGCCGCCTTGCTTCAAGGCACTTTGCTCGCTCTGGCGGGTTTTCGCTCATATGACCCAATCCGCTGTCAAGAGCCACAATGGCCCCGCCGACCGCTT
>UQUG01000076.1 GCA_900544205.1 uncultured Collinsella sp. | reverse complement strand
TGACGCTCGCCGTCAGCTCCTGCATGGTCGTTCCCATGGTCATCATCATGTCGCTGTACGGTGCCTGTGAGGGTCTGACGCACATGCCCGGCGGCATCCTTGCGAACCTGTATTCCGTGCCCGCGATCTGGATGATCAACATCCCGCATAATTTTGTGATGGCGCTGCCGTGGAACCTTTTGGTAGCCGGTCCGATTTCCCGCTTCGTCTTCCGTCGCGCCTTCCCTGTGGGGACGGTTTTCGAGGAGGAGCATGCCGAGCTCTTGGAGCAGGCTATGGCTCCTGAGTGCGAGTAGCTCGCTTAGGGATCTGCTGAGCGCGGGCGACTTGCTTGGTTGGAGCCCTAAGCGTGGATAGCTCTCTCGGCGACATCGCGGGCGTGAGCGGTGCGCATGACCGGAGGGCCCGTGCTGCTCCGTTGCCCGACGTGCTAGCGCGCAGAACAATCTGTTGGTGCATTCGGCGGCTGCTGAAGCGTTTCGGCAGCCGCTTTTTATACGGAGTTTAAATACAACAGTCTGTTGTATTACGTAGAGTGGTATATCTCTAGCGGGAAAAATGCGAGAGACGGAGCATTATGGCGTTGCTAGTAGGACTGGACGTAGGGTCGACGACGACCAAAGTTTACGCGATGCACGAGGATATGACCGAGGCGTGGTGGGGATATCGCCGCCACGGGGCGTGTCAGACAGCGAGCGTGCGCGCCATGCTCGGCGAGCTCGCCGAGCGCTTTCCCCATGAGTCACTGCGCGTTGCGGTGACCGGCTCGGGTGCGCGCGATATCGCGACCGCGCTGGGCGCCTCGTACGTTCAGGAGGTGGTCGCCAACGCGCTCGCGATCAGCAGGTTCTATCCGCAGACGCGCTGCGCCATCGAGCTGGGCGGCCAAGACGCCAAGATGATCTTCTTCCGCACCAACGATAAGGGAGACATCGAGGTTGCCGACATGCGCATGAACGGCTCGTGCGCAGGCGGTACCGGTGCATTTATCGACGAGATGGCAAAGCTCATGGGGGTCGGCACCGAATCGGGCGAGTTCGAGCAGCTCGCAAGCCGGGGAACGACCGTCCACGAGGTCTCGGGCCGCTGCGGCGTGTACGCAAAGACCGATATCCAGCCGCTGCTCAACGAGGGCATTCCTACCACCGACCTGGCGCTTTCGGCGCTTCACGCGGTCGCCCGCCAAACGATCGGCGGTCTGGCCCAGGGTATCGACATCGAGCCGCCGGTAATCTTCGAGGGCGGTACGCTCGCCTACAACCCCACACTGGTCCGCGTGTTCCGGGAGCAACTGAATCTATCGGACGATCAGGTTATCGTCCCGCGCGATCCGCAGATCATGGTCGCGCGCGGTGCCGCCCTGTCGCTGACCGACATGTTCGCATCGTCCCAACCGATCGACCTTCCCGACGCTTTTGTCCGGCTGGATAAGCTCGAGACGGTCGCGCCCGCAAGCGGGGAGGGACGTCTTGCCCAGCCCTTTTTTGCCACACCTGCCGAGCAGGCGGATTTTACGGCACGCCATGGCAAAGAGACGCCGGCAAAGGGTCCGGATGCGTATGCGCCCGGAGAGACGGTGCGTGTGGCGCTCGGTATCGATTCGGGGAGCACGACGACCAAGTTCGCCCTGGTCGATGAGGCGGGTGAGCTTGTCGATTCGTTCTACGCGTCTAATAACGGCAGACCGCTCGACGTCGCCCAACAGGGTCTTGTCAGCTTGAAGAACCGCTGGGAGACAGCGGGAGTCACGCTTGCGATCGATGCCGTGGGCACCACGGGATACGGCGAGGAGCTTTTCGCGCGCGCGTTCCACGCCGACTACCATACGGTCGAGACGGTCGCGCACGCCCGCGCCGCGTGCGCATGCGTTCCCGATGCGACCTTCGTGCTCGACATCGGCGGACAGGATATGAAGGCCATCTGGCTCAACCACGGCGTGCTGACCGATATCGTCGTCAACGAGGCGTGCTCTGCGGGCTGCGGCTCGTTCCTCGAGGGTTTTGCCAAAAACCTCGGAATAGCCGTTGAGGATATCGCGACCGAGGCATTTTCGTCCAAAGCCCCCGCCGTTCTCGGCAGCCGCTGCACGGTGTTCATGAACAGCAGCGTCGTTTCCGAGCAGCGGCGCGGTAAGGGTCCGGGCGACATCATGGCCGGTCTCTGCCGTTCGATTATCGAGAACGTGTTCACCAAGGTCATTCGCGTTTCAAATCTCAACCGTCTGGGCGACAAAGTCGTCGTCCAGGGCGGCACGTTCCGAAACGACGCGGTGCTGCGCGCATTCGAGCAGTATCTGGGCAAACCCGTCACGCGTGCGCCCCACCCGGGGCTGATGGGCGCTATCGGTATCGCCCTGCTCGCGCGCGAGGAATGCCGCAAGGGCGACGCCGGCACGTCGTTTATCGGGCTCGATGCCGTGGAGCGCTTCGAGCATCGCGAGTTCGGCGGCGTTACCTGCCGTCGGTGCAACAACCGCTGCCAGCGCGCGGTCGTGGCATTTGGCGACGGCTCGCTTTACGTCACGGGCAATCGCTGCCCGCGCGGCGGCGCCATCTCATGGGATGAGCTCGTGCGCGAGGTTCCCGCGGCGGAGGAGCTGCGTCCGCAGGGTGCTTGCGAGGCACAGGCACCCGGCACGGGGCGCGACCGGACCGCGGCTGCCCCCAATCTCTTTGTCGACCGCGAGAAGCTGCTGTTCGAGTCGTACCCCACGGTTCCCGTCAGCGGGGGGCGCGATGTCACGATCGGCATTCCCCGTGTGCTCGAGTTCTGGGACACCATGCCGTTCTGGTCGACGTTCTTCAGCACGCTCGGCTTTAAGGTGCGCGTCTCGGGACGCAGCACCAAGGCGATGTACGAGCGCGGTCTGGCGCACGTCACATCCGACACCGTGTGCTTCCCGGCCAAGCTCGTCCACGGGCACATCCGCAATCTCGTCGACGCCGGCGTCGACCGCATCTTCATGCCCATCATCACGACGGTGCCCACCGAAAACACCGCCTCTACCAGCGAGTGGATGTGCGCCGTCGTAAAGGGATACCCCTACGTGATGCGCAATTCCGATAACCCGGAGGAGCGTTTCGGCGTTCCGTTCGATACGCCGCTGTTCCACTGGTACGACGAGGGCGACCGAAACCGCCAGCTCAAGGCGTGGTGCAAGGAGACCTTCGATATCGATGCCGACCTGGTTGCCAAGGCGACCGAGCAGGCGGACCGCGCGCAGGAGACGTTTGAGAACCAGCTGCAGCTGCGCGGCAGGCAGGTGCTCGAGAACGTGCACGAGGACGGCGGCTACGCGGTGGTGATCGCTTCGCGCCCGTACCACAACGACCCGCTGGTCAACCACGGGCTGCCCAAGCTCTTCTCTGAGCGCGGCATCCCCGTGCTGACGCCCGATGCGGTGCCGGGGGTCTGCAACGTCGATCTTTCCAACAGCCGCATCGACATCGTGAACAACTATCATGCGCGCATGCTGTCGTGCGCGGTCATCGTCGCATCGACGCCCGAGCTCGAGCTCGTGCAGATGGGCAGCTTCGGCTGCGGCCACGATGCGTATCTCACCGACGAGATCGCGCGCATGATGGGCGAGATGGGCTCCAAGGTTCCGATGATGATCAAGCTCGATGAGAGCGACGTCGCCGGTCCCATGGGCATTCGCGTGCGTTCGTTTATCGAGTCGGTCAACCGTCGTCGCGCGGAGGAGCGTGCCGAGGGCGCCCGGGTGCACGCGGTCCATCCGCTCGACGACCCGTATAAGGTCAAGTACACCAAGCGCGACCGGCACGACAAGATCGCGCTGGTCCCCAACACCTCCCATGCGTTCTGCAGGCTCATGACCGCGGCGATGCGCAATCAGGGCGTGCGCGCCGAGGCCCTTGATATCGGGCGCGAGGATGCCATCCGCCTGGGCAAACGCTATGTGCACAACGACATCTGCTTCCCCGCGCAAATCGTGATCGGCGAGGCGCTCGCGGCACTCGAGAGCGGTAAGTACGACCCGCACGACGTCGCCGTGGTGACTGGCAAGTATATCGGCGACTGCCGCCTGACGCACTACATGCCCCTGCTGCGCCGCGCGCTCGACGACGCGGGATACGACTATGTCCCGGTGCTCACCAACGACGACGTCGATGCCCACAATGCGCATCCGGGCTTCAAGCTCGGCCTTGGCCCGAGCATCCAGATCGCCTACGGTCTTCCCATGATCGATGCCCTCGAGGCCATGCTTAGGCGCATCCGTCCCTACGAGCTCGAGAAGGGCGCGGCGGACGCTGCGTTCGACCGCGCGCTCGATGAGGTTATCGAGGGCATGGAGCGCTCCGGGCTGAGAGGCCAGGCGACGGGCTTCAAACGCGCGCTTGCGATCATGGACGCCGTTCCGTACGACCGCTCGAACCCGCATCCGACCGTTCTCATCGTGGGCGAGTACCTGCTCAATTTCCATCTCGGCGCCAACCACGAGATCGAGCGCTACCTCGAGGACAACGGGCTCGAGGTCATCGAGGCGCGCATGACCGACGTGATCCGCAAGACCTATTTCTACAAGCATGCGCAGTCGCGCGAGTTCCACGTCGACCTGTCGCTGCCCGAAAAGGCCTGGTACGCCACGGCGGACAACCTGTTCGAGCTCGCGCACGACCGTTGCGACCGCCTGGGCGCGGCGAGCCCGCTCTACGAGCCGCCGACGCGCATGCCCGAGCTCGTGCGCGCGAGCGATAAGATCCTGCACCATACGTTCGATGCGGGCGAGGGCGTGCTGATTCCGGCGGAGATCCTCGAGCACGCCAAGCGCGGCTGCCGCAACTTCGTGATCCTGCAGCCGTTCGGGTGTCTGCCCAACCATGTCGTGGGGCGCGGGCTCATCCATGCGCTCAAGGAGCAGTATCCCACGGCGCAGTTCCTGCCGCTCGACTACGATCCCGACGTGAGCTTCGCCAACGTGGAGAACCGTCTTCAGATGCTCATCATGAACGCCAAGGCGCAGGGGTGCGGTGAGGCGCATGGCGAGACCGCGTAAGGACGCCGATGCGCCCGATGCACGCACCCGTATCATCGAGGCGTTTTGGGAGCTCATCGAGAACAACAGCATCTTCGAGCTGTCGGTTGGCGAGGTGACCCGCGCCGCCCAGTGCAATCGCGGAACGTTTTACTACTATTTTCACGATTTCGATGAACTCGTCGCCATCGCCATAGCCCAGCTGCTGCAGGATAACGAGCTCATCACCGATGCCCTCTGGCATTTTTCGAGCGAGGGCGACCTTTCGGCGTTCGACCGGCGCGACGTCCGCTGCCTGCTGCGGCGCATCGTCATCACCATGAGGGCGGGTGCCGCCGAGCAGGTCGTGCAGGGCATCCATACGATCATCATCGACCGCGTGAGAGAGATCGTCCACCCCGACGGAGAAGAGCTCAAGGCAGATTCGAGCTTTGCGGTGGGCTTTCTGGTCTCGGGCATCATGGGCTTTGTGATGGCGGTCGGCTTTGCCCGGGAGGGCGGCGAGGAGATAGACCTCGAGCAGCCGGGGGACAGCGCGTGCGCGTACCTGAGGGCGGTCGCCATGCAGACGGTGGAAACGGTCGCGCAAGTCGAGGGCGTCGATACATCCGAGCTGCTCGAACGCGTCTCCAAGGAGGCCGATGCCTATCGCGCATCGCGTGCGACGAGTCCCGACGTGGTGAAAGACGCCTAGGGTTTCTCTTGCGGGGCGCCTGTCGCGCATCGCGCGGTGAGTCCCGCGATGCGGTCATAACCTGCATTCATGTGAGCCGGGTTTATAGATATTCCTCCAGCTGTTAACATAGACAACCTGTGGGTAAAGAGACAAAAGCGCCGCCGACGGGCGGGCGTTTTGATTTCGATGAACTCATGTAAGGAAACGAGCATGTTAGATAGATTTACCGATCGAGCGCGCAAGGTCATGTCGATGGCCAAACAGGAGGCGCTCGATCTGCACTCAAATAAGGTGGGCACCGAGCACTTGCTGCTCGCGCTTGCCAAGGAGGACGAGGGCATTGCCGCCGAGGCGCTGCGCTCGCTCGACATCTCCTACGATGACATCATGGATACTCTCAAAGAGGTCCAGACCACGGTCCCCGAGCCCAGCGAGGAGACCGAGGCGGCCAAGCTTGCCTTTACGCCGCTCGTCATTAGCGTGATGGAGCGCTCCTTCCGCGTGGCGCGTGAGAACAACCAGACCTATGTGTCGACCGAGCACTTGCTGATTGGCATCGTCGAAGAGGGTAACGGCATGGCCATGGACATCCTCATGCGCCTGGGTGTGTCGTCCGCCTCCATCAAAAAGGCTATCGAGAAACTTACCGCCAAGGACCAGGACAAGAAGCGTCCGCTCGCCGGCGCCGGTGCCGGGCGTCCCGGTGCGGGCCTGCCGTTCTTTAGCGGCTCGGACGCGTCGCAGCAAAAGGGGAGCGGCACCGATACGCTTAAGCAGTTCGCCACCAACCTTACGCAGAAGGCGCGCGACGGCGAGCTCGACCCTGTAATTGGTCGCGAAAAGGAAGTCCAGCGTATGATGGAGATCCTTTCGCGTCGCACCAAGAACAATCCGCTTATCTTGGGCGACCCCGGCGTGGGCAAGACGGCCATCGTCGAGGGTCTGGCTCAGCAGATTGCAGCTGGCAACGTGCCCGAGAACCTTATGAACCAGAACATCTGGACGCTCGACCTGCCGGGCCTCGTTGCGGGCGCCAAGTATCGCGGTGAGTTTGAGGAGCGCCTCAAGAACGTGATCCAGGAGGCCACCGAAGCTGACGACGTCATCCTGTTTATTGACGAGATGCACACCATCATCGGTGCCGGCTCTGCCGAGGGCTCCATCGACGCGAGCTCCATGCTCAAGCCCGTGCTCGCGCGCGGTGCCTTCCAGATTATCGGCGCCACCACGGCCGAGGAATTCCGCAAGTACCTCACCAAGGACCCGGCCTTCGAGCGTCGCTTCCAGACCATTGATGTCGAGGAGCCGAGCGTCGAGGACACGGTCAAGATCCTGACCGCGCTCAAGCCGCGCTACGAGGAGCACCACCATGTGCGCTATACGCAGGGTGCTATCGAGGCCGCCGCGAACCTCTCCGACCGCTACATCCAGGATCGCTTCCTGCCCGATAAGGCCATCGACCTCATCGACGAGGCCGGTGCCCGCGCTCGCATCGCCGCGAATCGCGCGCCCGAGCCGGTGCGCGAGGCTGAGCATCGCATAGAGGAGCTCAAGGCCGCCGCGCAGGAGGCCACCGAGAGCGATGACATGAACAAGGCCGCCGAGATCACCGAGCAGCAGAAGGCCGCCGAGATTGAACTCGCCGAAGCCAAGGCCGCCTGGACCGCCGAGCTCGACGCCAGCCCGCTCACCATCGACGTGAGTCAGATTGCCGACATCGTGTCCGTGACCTCTGGCGTGCCGGTTTCCTCGCTCACCGAGAGCGAGAGCCGTCGCCTGCTGCAGACCGAAAGCGTGCTCAAGACCCGCATTATCGGCCAGGACGAGGCCGTCGAGGCCGTCGCCAAGGCCGTGCGCCGCAGCCGCTCGCCGCTCAAGGACCCGCGTCGCCCCGGCGGTAGCTTTATCTTCCTGGGCCCCACCGGCACGGGCAAGACTGAGCTCGCCAAGACGCTCGCCGAGTACCTCTTTGGCAGCAAGGACGCGCTCATCAGCTTTGACATGTCGGAGTTTGGCAGCGAGTTCGAGGTCTCCAAGCTCATCGGTAGCCCTCCGGGTTACGTGGGCCATGACGAGGGCGGCCAGCTAACCAAGGCTGTGCGCCGTCACCCGTACTCGGTTGTGCTGTTCGACGAGATCGAGAAGGCACACCCCGACATCTTCAACATTCTGTTGCAGGTGCTGGAGGAGGGTCGTCTGACCGATAGCCAAGGCAAGACGGTCGACTTCCGCAACACCGTGATCATCATGACGTCCAACGTGGGCGCCCGCGAGATCGCACAGGATGCGAGCGTTGGCTTTGGCACTACCGGCGAGCAGGGTCTCACGTCGAGTGAGATCCGCGGCCGCGCGATGGGCGAGCTCAAGCGCCTGTTCCGCCCCGAGCTGCTCAACCGTATCGACGACATTGTGGTGTTCCAGAAGCTCTCGGGCGAGAACCTGACTAAGATTGCGCACCTGCTGGTGGACGATCTGCGCCAGCGCCTGATCGCAAACGGCATGAACATCAAGCTTACCGATGCGGCCTACGACAAGATTGTGGCCGAGGGTACCGACCTCACCAACGGCGCGCGTCCGCTGCGCCGTGCTATCCAAAAGCTTATCGAGGACCCGCTGTCCGAGGAGCTTCTGGCCGGCGAATGGGGCGAGGGCGATACCGTCCTGTGCGACGTGGTCGACGGCAAGTTTGTCTTTAGCCACGGCACGGGTGAGATTCCGGCGCCGCGTCCGGCGGGTGCACTCGGGGGCGATACCGATCCGGCGGCGCCGCACACCGGAAACGCCACGCCTGTGAGCAGTGGCGTGAGCTCGGGCCCCGGCGGCATGATGCAAGCCGGTTCCGGCGCGCTGTAGGGCGTGGCGACAATTTGATACGCGCAATCGAGGTGCTCCGGAAAGGGCGCCTCGATTTGTAGAGCTGCGGAAGTTGTGACCGTTACGCTATACGGTCCACCGTTAGCCGATGATGCGAGGGCGCTCGGCGTTTTCGACTGGTTTATGCACGCAA
>UQUG01000075.1 GCA_900544205.1 uncultured Collinsella sp. | reverse complement strand
CGCAGACGCTCAAGCAGGAATACCTCGATACATACGAGCGAGGTGAATGACATGAAACTATTTGAACAGCTGAAGTCCAATGCGTCGCGCATGGCTGTCTACGCCATCCTCGTGGCAACGGCTTTATGCGGAATCGCGGCACCCGTCTATGCGCTCAACGGAGAGAAAGGCGATGTCGAACCCGCGTACATGGCTTCGACGGTTAAGGACCGGTACAAAGCCTTCTCTGGAGACACGTTTTACGTAGCAGAGTACGACACGACCTACCGTCAGCTTCGCTACAACAAGGGCTACGACTATCTAGGCGCAGAGGCAATCAGCTATACGTCGGGTTGGTACCGCTCCAGCTATGGACACATAACCCAGTTCAAGTGTAACTACCGTGTGTACAACTAAAGCAACCGGCTGGGACGAGGGGCGACGCAAAAGCGTCGCCCCCGTTTTTAACCATGTCAACTTAACCTAGTTCAGTTTGGTTGATTTCCGATCTCAGCCGAACACATTGAGCGGAAAGGCCGTTCCCGCAGTCAGTCGAACGTCCCCGGGGCCCTTCTCAGGCCCCGGGGACGGCATTTTCCCAGTTGAAGGAACGGTGGAGATGTGTTTCGATGGGTCAGATTCGTGTCGTTCCGAAAAGACCGTGAACCTTTTGTGGGACGCGCGGTGCCGTGGTACCATAGCCGAGTTTGTTGTCTTGGTCGGAAACCAAGACGCCTTATGCGCTGATCGGTAACCAGCGCCTGACTAATAAGGAGTCCTACCATGAAGCAGGGTATCCATCCCCAGTATGTCGAGTGCACGGTGACGTGCTCCTGCGGCAACACCTTCAAGACGCACGCTACCGTGTCCGAGATGAAGGTCGAGCTTTGCAACGAGTGCCACCCGTTCTACACCGGCCAGCAGAAGTTCGTCGACACCGGTGGACGCGTCCAGCGCTTCGCCGACAAGTTCGGTGGCGCCGCTGCCGCCCAGCTCAAGAAGGCTGAGGAGGCCAAGGCTGCCAAGGCCGCCAAGGCTGCTGAGGCCGAGGCCGCTCGCAAGGCCGCCGCTGAGGCTAAGGCTGCCGAGAAGGCTAAGCGTGCCGCTAAGTTCGCCGAGGAGGCTGCCAAGCAGGCCGCCGAGGCTCCCGCAGAGGCTCCCGTCGAGGAGGCCGCTGCCGAGGCCGAGACCACCGAGGCTGCTGAGTAAATAGCTCGCTGAGCAAACGCTCGCATTCATGGCTAAAGGGCCGCGTATCCATTTGGGTGCGCGGCCCTTTTCCTTTATTGGTGCAAACGAACCTGTCTCCATGGCACCAGATTGGTACGAAGGGGACGGATTGGTTTGCGCCAAATGGCAGAGAGACAGCGTTTTCCCAGATAAAAGCTGCCAAATTAAACCAGCCCCTTTTTGGCAGGTTGGTCGTAGTTATTACGTGGCGGTCGAGGTCGACCGTATAGGCCGCGCCTTGTTTGGCTAAAGTACAATCATCTGTGTTTAACTCGCCCGCAGCTGCATGGCGTGGGCGATGGCCAAAAAAGGAAAACCACATGGGATTCATGTCAAAGCTGCTGTCCTTTGGATCCGATAAGGACCTTAAGCGCTACTACAAGATCGTCGACCAGATCAACGGTCTTGAGCCCCAGTTTGAGAAGATGACCGAGGAGGAACTCCGCGCCCAGACCGATAAGTTCCGTGAGCGCTACGCCAACGGCGAGTCCCTCGACGACATGCTCCCCGAGGCTTTTGCCACCGTGCGCGAGGCTTCCAAGCGCATCACGGGCATGCGTCACTTTGACGTACAGCTCATCGGCGCCATGGCGCTTCATGAGGGTCATATTGCCGAGATGAAGACCGGCGAGGGCAAGACGCTCGTCTCCACGCTGGCCGGCTACCTCAACGCTATCGCCGGCAAGGGCGTGCATGTCGTTACCGTCAACGATTACCTGGCAAAGCGCGACTCCGAGTGGATGGGCCGCATCTACAAGTACCTGGGAATGACTGTCGGTCTGCTCCAGAACAATATGCCGCTCGAGCTCAAGCGTCCGGCCTACCAGGCAGACGTCACCTACGGCACCAACTCCGAGTTCGGTTTCGACTACCTGCGCGACAACATGGTCACCCGCCCCGAGCAGCGCGTACAGCGTGGCCACCATTACGCCATCGTCGACGAGGTCGACTCCATCCTGATCGATGAGGCCAGAACGCCGCTCATCATCTCGGGTGCCGGCACCAAGTCCGCCAGCACCTACAAGGATTTCGCGCGTGCCGTGCGCGGCCTTGAGCGCGGCGAGGACGTCTCGCACGACATGCTCACCGCCACCGAGGACGTCGAGCCCACGGGCGACTACGTCATGGATGAGGCCAAGCACACCATCGCCGCCACCGAGCGCGGCCTTAAGAAGATCGAGCACCGTCTGGGCATCGAGGACATCTATGCCGATCTCTCCGGCCAGCTGGTCAACCACCTGCAGCAGGCGCTGAAGGCCCAGTACATGTTCCACCGCGACAAGCAGTACGTGGTCACCAACGGCGAGGTTAAGATCGTCGACGAGTTCACCGGCCGCATCATGGAAGGCCGCCGCTATTCCGAGGGCTTGCACCAGGCCATCGAGGCCAAAGAGGGCGTGCTCGTGCGCGAGGAGAACCAGACGCTGGCCACCATCACCCTGCAGAACTACTTCCGTCTGTATGACAAGCTCTCCGGCATGACCGGTACGGCACTCACCGAGGACGCCGAGTTCCGTGAGATTTATAAACTGCCCGTCGAGGTCATCCCCCCCAACAAGCCCGTGCAGCGTGTTGACCACGAGGACCTGGTGTACCGCACCGTCCAGGCCAAGTACAACGCCGTTGCCGACGACGTCGAGCGACGTCACGCCAAGGGCCAACCGGTCCTGGTGGGCACCGTCTCCATCGAAAGCTCCGAGAAGCTGTCGGCCGCCCTTACCAAGCGCGGCATCGCGCACGAGGTCCTCAACGCTAAGCATCACGAGCGCGAGGCTCATATCGTTGCCCAGGCCGGACGCTACGGCGCCGTGACCATCGCTACTAACATGGCCGGTCGTGGTACCGACATCCTGCTGGGCGGCAACCCCGACGAGCTGGTGCGCGAGCGCCTTGAGTACGAGGGCCTGACCATGGAGGACGTGACGCCCGAGCAGCTCGAGCAGTTTAACGCCGAGGCCAAGGAGACCTGCAAGGCCGAGCGCGAGCGCGTGCTTGCCGCCGGTGGCCTGACCGTCATCGGCACCGAGCGCCATGAGTCCCGTCGTATCGACAACCAGCTGCGCGGCCGCTCCGGTCGTCAGGGCGATCCGGGCGAGACCCAGTTCTACCTGTCGCTCGAGGACGACCTCATGCGCCTGTTCGGCGGCGACAAGATGGACCGCGTCTCCAAAATGATGGTCACCGCCGACATGGGCGACGACATGCCCATCCAGCACAAGATCATCTCCAAGGCCGTCGAGAGCGCCCAGCACAAGGTCGAGAGCATCAACTTCTCCATGCGTAAGAGCGTCCTCGAGTACGATGACGTCATGAACAAGCAGCGCCAGGTCATCTACGCCGAGCGTAACAAGATTCTGGACGGCAAGGACCTGACCGACCACATCACCGAGGTCATGCACGACACCGTGTACCGCTGCGTGCAGGAGTTCTGCACCAAGGACAGCCACGAGGGCGAGCGCGATCTCGAGGGCCTGCGCAAGTGGGTCGTTGAGCTCACCGGCCATATCGATACGCCGAAGTTCCCCGACGAGGACTTCGAGGCCCTTGCTGCCGATGTCCTGGCCTACGTTGAGAAGTGCTACAACATGAAGGCCGAGCGCCTGGGTGAGGACCTCATGCGCGAGCTCAACACCCAGGTCATGCTGCGCGTCATCGATACCCGCTGGATGAACTACCTGCAGGAGATGGACTACCTCAAGACCGGTATCGGACTGCGCGGTTTTGGTCAGCGCGACCCGCTGGTCGAGTACAAGACCGAGGCTTATGGTGCCTTCCAGATGCTCGTCGACACCATGTACGAGGATTACCTGCGCACCGTCCTGCGCATCGAGATCAAGGCCGCCCCGCACGCCGTGGAGCACAAGGAGGACCCCGCGCTCGAGGGTGCGCGCTTCTCCGGCCCCGCCGATGTCGATGGCGACAACGGCAACTCGGTGCTGCGCAAGCAGGCACAGGTGCAGGCCCGTACGGCCGTCCAGGGAGGCCCGGCTGCCGTCAACAACGGCGGCAAGGTGACCACCTACCGCAAGGACGAGAGCGACGATCCGTACGTCAACGTTGGCCGCAATGACCTTTGCCCCTGCGGCAGCGGCAAGAAGTTCAAGTACTGCCACGGCAGGAATCGTTAATGGCCGAGGCTTTAGAGGTAACGCCCGCCGAGCTGGACGCGTTTGCGGACCGGCTCGGCGAGGTCGAGTCGTATCTTCATTTGGACGAGAAGCGCACGCGTGTGGCCGAGCTCGAGGCCAAAAGCGTGGCTCCCGGCTTTTGGGATGACGCCGACGCCGCTCGCGCCACCATGGAGGAGATCGCTCGCGCCAAGGAAGATATCGCTGCCGTGGATACCGCGCGCGGCGAGCTATCTGACGCCCGTGCGGCGCTGGAGCTTGCCGAGGAGATGGGCGACGACCCCGATGCCACCGCATTGCGCGAGGAGGCTGCCGCTACGGCAGAACGCCTGGCCCGCGCTATCGATGATCTCGAGCTTTCGAGCTGGTTTACCGGTGAGTTCGATCACGGCGACGCGATTGTGACCATCAAGCCCGGACAGGGTGGCCTGGAGGCGCAGGACTGGACCTTCATGCTCTTCAAGATGTACATGAAGTACTGCCAGCGTCGCGGCTGGAAGGTCACCATTAACGACTGCCCCGCGGCTGAGGTCATCGGCATCGACCGTGCGACCTTTACCGTCGAGGGCAAGGACGCGTTTGGCATGCTGCGTGCCGAGGCCGGTGTGCACCGCTTGGTGCGCATTAGCCCCACCGACGACAAGAAGCGCCGCCAGACCACGTTTGCCGGCGTCGAGGTCATCCCCGTGCTGCCTGACGATATCGACATCGAGATCAGTCCCGACGATATCCGCGTGGACGTGTACCACGCGAGCGGCCCGGGCGGCCAGGGCGTCAACACCACCGACTCCGCCGTACGCGTGACGCATTTTCCCAGCGGCATCGTTGTCACTTGCCAAAACGAGCGCAGCCAGATTCAAAACAAGGCCGCGTGCATGCAGATTCTCAAGGCCCGTCTGTACGAGATCGAGCTCGAGAAGCGTGCCGAGGCGCTCGACGAGATCCGCGGGCCGAAGACCACGATCGGGTTTGGCAACCAGATTCGCAGCTACGTGCTCTACCCGTACCAGATGGTCAAGGACCTGCGTACGGGCGTGGAGACCAGCAACGTCGAGGCCGTTCTCGACGATGGCGATCTGGATCCGTTTGTGATCGGCTACCATCGCTGGGCGACTGGCAACGCCGATGCGGAAAGCCAGGGCGCCTAAACCCTTAGGGTTGGCCTTGGGCAGATGCGGCCAATACGGACCCTGTGCGGGGGTGGTATTTGGTCAGCGAATCGGTAAAATCGAATACAGCGAGAAGTTTAAAGCGCATCCGACGGGGTGCGCTTTTTGAGGGAGGCAGCATGGCATATCGTCTGGACATCAAGCGCATTCTTTCGATGAACTTCTTTCATGACTTGCCTAAGATCATGTTTGGCTGCGCCCTGGCCGCTATCGCGACGGACTTGTTTTTGATCCCCAACGGCCTTGCTGCCGGCGGCGTTACGGGTCTCGCCACGATTATCCAGGCGGTCGGTGCGTCTCATGGCATCTCGCTGCCTGTCGGTATCCAGACCATCGTGATGAATGCCTTGCTGCTGCTGGTGGTTATGCGTGAGGGTGGCATGTTCTACGTGGTGCAGACCGCGACGGGCTTTGTGCTGCTGGGCTTCTTCACCGACCTGTTCGCTCCGTTTGTGGCGCCGCTGGCACATGCCGACCTGATGCTGCCCGCTATGTGGGGCGGCATTATCACGGGCATCGGCTACGGCATGGTGCTGCGCGCCGGTGCCAACACTGGCGGCTCCGACACGATCGGTCAGATTATCTCGCGCAACACATCGCTGCCGGTGGGCTCCACCGTCATGGCGATCGATGTTGCCGTGTGCGCGCTGTCGGCCCCGGTCTTCTCGGTCGAAAACGCGCTGTATGCGGGCCTTTCGATGGTCATTAGCGGCTACGTGATCGATGCCGTGGTCGACGGCGGCAACAGACGCCGTATGGTACTCATCATCTCGGACAAGTTTCCCGATATTGCGGCCGACATCATGTATGGCCTGGGTCGCGGCTGCACCAAGTTTAAGGCGACCGGCATGTACTCGGGTGCCGAGAAGCCGGTGATCATGGTAATCGTGAGCCGTCGCGAGCTCAACACGCTCAAGACCATTGTGCGCGAGCGCGACCCGCGCGCCATCGTGACCGTGGCCGACGTTACGGAAACCTTCGGCGAAGGTTTCAAGGACATTAACGCGTAGGGTCGACTGCGTTCCATCCAAAAGACGTTCACATTGATAAACCGTTTCATCAGCGGTTCTGCCTGCTCAATTGTTCAAATAATGATAAATACTCTGGTAAAGCTTCCAGTTTCCAGCATAATGAATGGCGTACGTGCATCGCGGCTGGGTTGGGACGACCTTCTGTGCCGTGCGCATCTTGTCTAAAGAGGATGAAAGGAAGGCACAATGAGCGACGAAGAGCTCAAAAAGGTTGCCAACGAGGTAAGGAAGGGCATCGTCACCGGCGTGCACGCTGCCAAGTCCGGCCATCCGGGCGGTTCGCTCGGCGCTGCCGACATCATGACCTATCTGTACTTTGAGGAAATGAACGTCGACCCGGCCGACCCCCGCAAGGCCGACCGCGATCGCTTCGTGCTTTCCAAGGGTCACTGCGCGCCTGGTCTGTACGCCGTGCTCGCCGAGCGCGGATTCTTCCCCAAGGAGGACCTCGAGACGCTGCGCCACATCGGCAGCCACCTGCAGGGCCATCCCAACATGAACGACACCCCGGGCGTCGACATGTCCACCGGCTCGCTCGGCCAGGGCATCTCCGCCGCCGTGGGCATGGCCGTTGCCGCCAAGCACTGGGGCGATACTTACCGCACCTACGCCCTGCTGGGCGACGGCGAGAGCGAGGAGGGCCAGGTCTGGGAGGCCGCCATGTTTGCCGGCAACCAGCAGCTCGACAACCTCTGCGTGATCGTCGACCACAACGGCCTGCAGATCGACGGCCCCGTCGAGGAGGTCAACGACCCCATGCCGCTCGCCGACAAGTTCCGCGCCTTCAAGTTCCATGTGGTGGAGCTCGCCGACGGCAACGACTTCGACCAGATCCGCGCCGCCTTTGCCGAGGCCCGCGCTACCAAGGGTCAGCCGACCGCCATTATCGCCGAGACCATGAAGGGCAAGGGCGTCTCCTTTATGGAGAACCAGGTGGGCTGGCACGGTAAGGCCCCCAACGATGAACAGTTTGAGCAGGCCATGGCAGAGCTCACGGCCGCCGGAGAGGAGCTCTAGGATGGCAGAAGTCAAGAAAATCGCCACGCGCGTAAGCTACGGCGAGGCCCTCGTCGAGCTCGCCAACGAGCACGATGACTTTGTGGTCCTCGACGCCGACCTGGCCGCCGCCACGCAGACCGGCAAGTTCAAGGCGGCCTGCCCCGACCGCTTCTTCGATGTGGGCATTGCCGAGAGCAACCTGATGGGTGTTGCCGCCGGTATCGCAACCACCGGTCGCGTCGCCTTCGCGAGCAGCTTTGCCATGTTCGCCGCCGGCCGCGCCTTTGAGCAGGTCCGCAACTCCATCGGCTACCCGCACCTTAACGTTAAGATTGGTGCCACGCACGCCGGTATCTCGGTGGGCGAGGATGGTGCCACGCACCAGTGCTGCGAGGATATCGCCCTGATGCGCGTCATCCCCGGCATGACCGTGATTGTTCCCGCCGACGATGTCGAGGCCCGCGCCGTGACGCGCGCCGCCTACGAGTGCGACGGCCCCGTGTATATGCGCTTCGCCCGTCTGGCCTCGCCGGTTATCAACGACCCCGAGACCTACAAGTTCGAGGTAGGCAAGGGCATCGTCATGCGCGAGGGCGCCGACGTCACCATCATCGCCTGCGGCCTGATGGTCGGCGAGGCGCTCGAGGCCGCTGAGCAGCTTGCTGCCGAGGGCATCGATGCCGAGGTCATCAACATGCACACCATCAAGCCCATCGATGCCGACCTGATCGTCAAGAGCGCCACCAAGACCGGTCACGTCGTGACCGTCGAGGAGCACTCCGTGATCGGTGGCCTGGGCAGCGCCGTCGCCGATGTCCTGTGCGAGCAGTGCCCGACGCCGCTCAAGAAGATTGGCGTCAACGACACCTTCGGCGAGTCCGGTCCGGGTGCCGAGCTCCTGCACAAGTACGGCCTGGACGCCGCCAACATCGTGGCGACCACCAAGGAGTTCTTGGCATAAGGCAAGACGGATTTCAAGGACTGCTTCGCCAGAACTATAAAACTGCTTCGCCAGTACTACGGAAACCCGGCAGGGGCGCTCTCTTGGAGAGCGCCCCTGTTTCAGTTGCGGTGAAATAGGGACTGTTTTGCCAGCTTAAAGGCTCAATTAATCCGTATTTCACCGCAACTTTCGATGACGTTCTCGCTTTTGCTGGCTGTTAGCGCCGGGCGATTTTAGCCGCTAATAGTCAAACTATTTTGACCAATCCCG
>UQUG01000074.1 GCA_900544205.1 uncultured Collinsella sp. | reverse complement strand
GGCGGCGCGCGACGCGGCGCTCGACATGGAGCTCGCGATCGAGGCGTCCCTGGAGGAGAACTGCCCCGCGCTGCTGGCGATGTACGGGTGCGGGCCCGTGAGCGCGGCCAAGCTCGCGGTCGCGGCCGGGGACAACCCGGGCAGGCTGCGCTCCGAGGCGTCGTTCGCGGCGATATGCGGCGCATGCCCCATCCCCGCCTCGAGCGGCAAGACCGTGAGGCACAGGCTCAACAGGGGCGGCGACCGGCAGGCGAACAGCGCGCTGCACGAGATCGCGAGGCAGAGGGTCATGCGCGACCCCGAGACCGCCGAGTACGCCGAGAGGGCCAGGGGGCGGGGAAAGAGCGACAGGGAGGTCATGAGGTGCCTCAAGCGCTACGTGGCCAGTGAGGCGTACCGGGCGCTGATGCGCCCGCACGAGATCAGGAGGCCCGAGGACGCCTCGGGGCTCGTGGCGGCCAGGCGCGCGGCGAAGGTCAGCCAGGTGAGGGCGGCGTCCATACTGGGCACCAGCGAGAAGTACATCTCGATGCTGGAGAGGGGCCAAAGGGAGCTCAAGCCCATAAGGAGGGCCTACGAGGCGTGGGTCGAGGCGGGGCTCCCGCTCGATTGGGACAGACAGGCGTTCGAGGCCGAGCGCAAAATGGATTCTAAAAAACACCTTGCCAAATAGGAGCGTCAGGACGCAAAGAGGCTCCGCAGCGCGAAGCGCGATGCGGAGCCTCTTTGCATGTCCGAGGACGTTCCGGAGAGAAACCCCGTCCCGCCCCCGGATTCCCGGTGGGAGTTCTAGACCTTGTCGGCCTTAGTACATACCGCCGCCCTGCTGACCAGCGGTAGCAGCAGCGATTGCGTCCTCAAGCTGAGTGTTCTTGGGCACATCGGAGACGGTGGCCTCGGTGATGAGGATCAGGCTGGCGACAGAAGCAGCGTTCTGCAGGGTGACGCGGCTGACCTTGACGGGGTCGAGGACGCCCATCTCGATCATGTCGCCCCACTCGCCGTTGGCAGAGTTGAGACCCTGGCCGGCGGGCAGCTCGGCGACCTTGTCGACCACGACAGCGCCCTCAAAGCCAGCGTTCTTGGCGATGGTGGCGACCGGAGCGGTCAGAGCCTTCTTGACGATGTCGACGCCGATCTTCTCCTCGGGGTCATCGATCTCGACGGCATCGAGCGCAGGAGCAGCGTCCATGAAGGCGACGCCGCCGCCAGCGACAATGCCCTCCTCGACAGCAGCGCGGGTGGCCTGCAGGGCGTCCTCGACGCGATGCTTGATCTCCTTGAGCTCGGACTCGGTAGCAGCGCCGACCTTGATGACGGCAACGCCACCGGAGAGCTTGGCCAGGCGCTCCTGGAGCTTCTCACGGTCGAAGTCAGAGGTGGTGTTCTCCATCTCACCCTTGATCTGAGCGATACGAGCGTCGATGGCCTCCTTGGAGCCAGCGCCGCCGACGACGACGGTGTTGTCCTTGGAGATGGTGACGGACTTAGCGGTACCGAGCATATCGGCGGTGATGTCAGCGACCTTCACGCCCAGCTCGTCCAGGGCAGCCTGGCCACCGGTGAGGACGGCGATGTCCTCGAGAATGCGCTTGCGGCGATCGCCGTAGCCCGGGGCCTTGACGGCGCAGACGTTGAGGGCGCCACGGATCTTGTTGAGGACCAGGGTCGGCAGAGCCTCGCCGTCGATGTCCTCAGCGATGATGAGCAGGCCACGGCCAGCGCGCTGGACAGCCTCGAGAACGGGCATGATGTCCTGAACGCTGGAGATCTTCTGGTCGGTGATGAGGATGTACGGATCCTTCATCACGGCCTCCATGCGGTCGTTGTCCGTAACGAAGTAAGCGGAGACATAGCCCTTGTCGAACTGCATGCCCTCGACGGTGTCGATGGTGATGTCGAACGTCTGGGAATCCTCGACGGTGATGACGCCGTCCTTGCCCACGACCTCCATGGCCTCGGCGATCTTCTCGCCGACCTCGGGGTCACCGGCAGAGATGGTACCGACGGAAGCGATCTGCTCCTTGGTCTCGACCGGCTTGGCCTGCTTCTTCATCTCGGCGACGGCGGCGTTAACGGCCTTGTCGATGCCGCGACGGATGGCCAGCGGGTTGGCGCCAGCGGCGACGTTGCGCAGACCGTCGTTGACGATGGCCTGGGCGAGCAGAGTTGCGGTGGTGGTGCCGTCACCCACGGTGTCGTTGGTCTTGGTGGCAACCTCCTTCACCAGCTGAGCGCCCATGTTCTCGATGTTGTCCTCGAGCTCGATCTCCTTAGCGACGGAAACGCCGTCGTTGGTGATGGTCGGGGCACCGAACGTGCGCTGCAGCGCAACGTAGCGGCCCTTGGGGCCCATGGTGACGGTAACGGCGTCGGCCAGAGTGTTGACGCCCTTGGCAAGCTTAGCGCGGGCATCGGTGTTGAACGTAATGTTCTTTGCCATGGTAGGTAATCCTCCAAAAGAAATGTGACTCGCGTCGCCGCTTCCGAGTCCTATGCGGCGGACGCGTTCAAAGACGAATCAGAGATTCTGACGAGACTAGGCCTCGACGACAGCGTAGATGTCGTCGGCGCGCATCAGCAGATACTTCTCGCCGTCGACCTTGACCTCGTTGCCACCGAACTTACCGTAGATGACAACGTCGCCGACCTTGACGTCCATGGGGATGCGCTCACCCTTGTCGTTGACCTTGCCGGCGCCCACGGCAACGATGGTGCCGCGCTGCGGCTTCTCCTGAGCGTTGCTGGCGATATACAGACCAGAAGCGGTCTTCTGCTCGGCCTCGTCGGGCTTGACCAGAACACGATCTGCAAGCGGCTTCAAAGACGACATGCTTGTCTCCTCCTTTTTGGGCCGCGCGGTTATACCACGCGAATTAACCCTTTTTGTTTGCGTACGCGTTGAATGGTACCCACGAATGGCGGGTTATACAACACGGAGTCAAAAAATCTTATTTTTTGGCACTTAGATTTTCTGAATGCCGGGGGATAACTTAGCGGTGGCTCCCGTGTGGCTCCGGAGGGGCGGGGCATAAGGTTTCCTGCTCGGGCAGTCCTGCTCGCACGAAGGCCACATTAAGTGGCCTTCGGCTCGTGCGGAACTCGCGATAAACCTTATGCCCCGCCCCTCCGGAGCCACACGGGAGGCAGGTTAACTAATTCGAGCCCGGCATCCAGAAAAGTTAGTGCAGCAAAATGGCGATGCGGATAGCGACATGGGCATGGTTTTCGTTGCGCGCACGGGTCCCCTGGGGAGCACTGTGCATTTTTGGGAGTTTTCAGCAGGCCGGGACAAATGCATACGCACCGGGCGCATCTAATTAGTCCCACGGTAGCCTTCGGCCGGCGATTTGGGTCGGCAGACGGGCCTCGTCGAGACAAACAAGCATGCCTCGCGCCACGTCGGACCCCAAAATGACGTCGATCTCCGCAATGCCACCCGACTGCAGCGGCACCGGCAGAGCTCGCGGTGCTGAATACTCCGTTTTTTGCACGGCACGGGCGGGGGTACATCAGGATCAGGAGGAACATCCCAGCCTATTTATGCAATCTGTAATGGGAAGTATGCAAAACACCAAGAAACAGCAGTGCTGATGTCCGAATTGAGCGCGGGGCAGCGGCGCCTCCGCCCCGCGCCCAAATCCAGCAGAGCGGGGACGCTCCTAGCGGACCCCCATTGGCAAACAAACGCGGCTCGAGCGCCATCCCAAAATAGGCTGCACGAGCCGCGTTTAACGGTACGACATGAATATTATCGCTCGTAAATCAAGTTGCCCGCCAGGTAGGTGGCCTGAACCTTGGTGGCCTGAAGGTCTTGAGGGTCGATGGTGAGCGGGTTTTGATCCAGAACTACTAAGTCGGCGTATTTGCCGGGCTCCAGGCTGCCGAGGTTTTGCTCGTCGCCCGCTGCGTACGCGCTGCCAAGCGTGTAGTTGCGCAGGGCCGTTGCCGCGTCGATACGCTCGCTCGGCAACCAGCCGCCCTCGGGCCAGTGGCTGCGGGGGTCCTGGCGCGTGATAGCCGTGTAGAGCACATTCATGCTGGTAACGGGCGTAATAGGGCTGTCGGTACCGAAGGCTTGGCGAATGCCGCGCTGCTTATAGGTCGCAAACGGCCACATGATGCGGCTGCGCTCCAAGCCCAGGTCGCGCTCCGGACCACCCGGGTCGAGTGTAATGTGGCAGGGCTGGCTCGAAGCAACCACGTTGAGCTTGCGCAGGCGGTCGATGTCCTCGGGCAGAAGGTTCTCCAGGTGCTCGAGCGTGTTATGGCCGTGCTGGGGCAGCCCGTACAGGTCGGAGGCCTCCTCAAAGATATCGAGCGCGGCATGGATGGCACCGTCGCCGATGACGTGGATGCGCACGGTGTGACCGCGCTCCGCGGCAGCGAGGACCAGTTTGCGCATACGCTCGGCCGGAACCGTCAGACGGCCCTGGTCGCCCGGGAAGCGCGGGTTGGCATAGGGCTCGGTGAGATAGGCCGTGTGTTCGCTCGACACGCCGTCGAAGAACTGCTTAAAGCCTGGCGCCGAGAGCAGCGCGTTGTTCGCGTAACGTACCTGCAGCTCTTCCAAGCGCGATTGGTCATCCAGCAGCGTGGGAAACAAATGGGCTCGGATGCCCAACTTGCCGGCTGCCTGCAGTTTGTCGTAGACGTCGTCGCGGATAAAATCGCAGCCCGGCATGGGCATGAGCGACATATCGCATATCGAGGTGATGCCCTGCTCGGTCATCCGCCTCATTTGATCGGCGTAAGCGCTTGCGATGCGATCCTCGCCCAGCCACTCAAGGCAGCGCGGTAGCAGCTGCATGGCAGCCGCCTCGTGAGCAATACCCGTGAGCTCGCCGTTTGCGTCCTTGTCGTAGCTACCGCCCGCTGGTGGCTCGCTGTCGCGCGTGACGCCGAGTGCATCGAGTGCGCGGCTGTTGAGCCACAGCGTGTGCCCGTCGCCCGAATACATAACACAGGGACGATCGGGGAATGCCACATCGAGCGACGCCTTGGTAGGATGCTCGGGCGGGTCCCAACGGTAGTCGCGCCAGCCCTGCGTCACAACCCAAGCGTCGTCGGGCAGGTCCTGGGAAAACTCGAGCGCATGTTGCACCAGCGCCGCCTCGGACGTGCCCATATCCATGAGCATGTACGGCGAGGAACCGACCGAGGTATGGAAGAAGTGCAGATGAGCGTCATGGAAACCGGGGCAGACAAACTGCTCGCCGTAGTCGATAACCGACGTAGCGGCAGGAGCGGCGGCGATCACGTCATCGGGCGCACCGACTGCGACGATACGGTCGCCTGCGATGGCAATCGCCAGCTCGCGGGTGGTATCGATGCCGTCTTGCGCGGTAAAGACGTTCTTGGAGCGGATAATCCGATCGATATGTTGCATGGGCATCCCCATCTTTGGCAGGAAATTCAACACCCCCGAGTGTACTCCCCCGCCCTTGTAACAAAACCCCAAGCGGCAAACGGCAACTTTACCAGCCCTAGCGGCAGGTGGCATACTGGAGAGAGCCTGTACGATTTTGCGATCAACCCAGCAAGGAGCAAATCGACCATGACGAAGACCAAGGCACAGCAGATTATGGCGGCGACCGAGGCTCGCGCGGCTGACGACGTCACCGCGGCCATCCAAGATATCGCTACCGAGTTTGAACCATATATCATCAAGCAGCGCCGGCACTTCCATAAGCACCCGGAGCTGAGCCTCGCCGAGGAGCGCACGACCTCCGACATCGCCAACCAGCTCGACGCCATGAATATCCCCTACGAGCGTCCCCTTAAGACGGGCCTGGTGGCAACGCTTCGCGGCACCGCGCCGGATGCCTACCGCGAGGACGGCACGCCACGCCGCCGCATCCTGCTGCGCGCCGACATCGACGCCCTGCCCGTCACCGAGCAGACCGGCGAGGAGTTCGCCAGCGTCAACGAGGGCTGCATGCACGCCTGCGGCCACGACTGCCATATCGCCATGATGCTCGGAACGTTGCAGATCCTGCGCCATATGACCGACGACATCCACGGCGAAGTCCGCATCGTCTTCCAGCCCAGCGAGGAAAACGGCCAGGGCGCCAAGCTCATGATCGGCACGGGCGTGCTCGACGGCGTCGATGGTGCCTACGCCGCGCATATCTGGAGCGAGGTTGACGCCGGCACTGTAAGCTGCGAGCCCGGTCCGCGCATGGCCAATACCGACTGGTTCCGCATCGATGTCCGCGGCACCTCGTGCCATGGCGCCATGCCCCAGCGAGGTCACGACGCCGTCATGGTTGCCGCCGAGATTGTCAACGCCCTGCAGACCATCGTCTCGCGCGAAATCAGCCCCTACGAGCCGGCCGTCATCACCGTCGGCGAGCTGCACGGCGGCACCGCGCGCAACGTTATCGCCGGCACGGCCTACCTCGCCGGCACAGTGCGCACCTACGGCGATTCGACCCACGAGGAAATGCCGGAGCTCATGCGCCGCATCGTGGAGCATACCGCGGCCGCCCTGGGCGCCGAGGCAGAGCTCACCGACTACACCATCGCCAACTACAAGGTCGAAAACGACGCCGCCTCGAGCGAGCGCTGCCGTCAGGCTGTAATGAAGTGCCTGGGCCCCACCGGCCAAGGCCATTATCGCGGCACGCTTTCGGGCGAGGATTTTTCGGAGTACCTGCGTCGCGTACCGGGCGTGCTCGCCTTTGTAGGTACGCGCAACCCCAAGATTGGCGCCACGTACGCCCAACATTCCTGCTTCTACAAGATCGACGAGACCGTGCTGGCAAAGGGCTCCATGGTGGCCGCCCAGTATGCTATCGACTTTTTGGCCGAGCCCACGCAAGAGGAGCTCGACGGCCCCGCGATTACCGCGGTCGCCGAAACCAACCCCGATCTGGCCGCCAAGTTGCGCTCTGCCAAGGCGACGACCGCCGAGGCTCGCGACGCCATCCATGATGCCCGAACGGCTCGCCATGCCGCGATCAAGGGCATCCACGACGCACGCGCTGCTGCACGCCGCGAGGAGAAGCACGACGAGTAGTCGATTCGCTGGCATCTCGCAGTCATAGCCACATCGCGATGTCAAAGCGGGGGCGGACGTTTCGACACGTCCGCCCCCGCTCATTCTTCAAGCGCTATTTCTACTATTTCTACCCCGTCCCCAAATGGCAGACGGCATGGCTACTCGTCCTGAGGGTCCTCGTCGGAGCTTGGCTCGGACGCCGGCTCAGGTGCAGGTGCCGGCTCAGGCTCAGGAGCAGGCTCAGGCGCAGGCTCAGGCGCAGGCTCGGGCTCAGATGCCGTCTCAGACTCGGGCGCCGGCTCAGACTCGGTCGCGGGAGCGGGTGCAGGCGCCGGCGAAGCATCCGGAGCGCTGTAACCCGAAGGAGCGGACTTCTTCTCGAAGGGCAACACAAAAGTCAGGACGTCGTCCTTATCCTCATCGGCCCACTCGCTTGCATAGCGTGCGGCCCAATAGCCAACGGCACGGTGCTTGAGCATCTTGCCAAAGACCGTAAGAAATACGGTGACGAAAGCGACCAGCACCAAGAACAGCGCGAGCGTGACGCCACCGCCGGTAACAATTGCCTCAATACCCGTAGGACGATAGTAGTAGCTATACATACCGACAGAGGCAATGGCGCCAAAGACGACCGTCAAGATCCATGTGACAACGTTGGCGACCAGGCCCGTCAAAAACTCGGGAAGGAACGAAGCACAGAACAGCTTGGTCTTGTTGTGCTTAAACGCCGCCCAGACCTTATCGAGCGAAAACGCGCTCTCGACACGCCCGGTCACCGCAAAGTGCATCACGGCGATGTCGGCGAACATCTTAAAGAAGACACCCAGAATCGCCGAGGCAATTAGCGCCAGGACAAGCAGGCCGAGCGAACCGAACAGCGCAGCCTCGAGTGCATAGGAGCCGTAATAAGAATACGAGCCCGCGGCGCCAATTACCACGCCCTCCACCAGCGAAAGCACTACACCGATAACGGGAATGGCAGCGATAACCTCGAGCACGGCCGAAATAACGCTCGAAAAGACTCCGAGACCAAACGACGTGGAACGCATGAGTGGACGGTCCATGCCGTCATCGACCTTGAGCGAAAGATCACGGCCCCACTCGATACCAAAGCCGGAACCACACACACTCGCAATGCAAGCTGCCAAAAAGCCGATGGCAGCCGCAATGCCGCCAATAACGGGAATAAACAACACGAGCACCGACACAACGCAAATCAGCGCCGGCAAAAACGCGATTTGGCATACACGCTGAAGCACGCCCGGAGTCTTGGTCATATCTTGGAACGCCTGAGCCACACAGCCCTTTGGCGCATTCGCCACGGGCGGTTGCGGAACAAACTGCTGGGGCTGAGGCTGTCCCTGGGGAGCGGGGTCGGTAGCACCAGCATTAGGAGCACCACACACGCCGCAGAACTTGTCGTTATCGCCCATGGGGGCGCCACACTGCGAGCAGAACATAGAATCATCCCTTCGTATCTTGAACGAATCACTTGGATCGCAAACGATGTCTTTAGCATCATTATTGCCCAATGTGGGGTCAAATACTCAAAGATGACCGATTTGCAAGGTACGCGGCGCCAGCAGGCGGTTCGTTGAATATGTCTGTGCTAGTTCGTTCCGCGGAAGCCCTTGCCGACGATCTCGGAGCTGTCGACGATCGTGATAAAGGCACCCGGATCGACTTCGCGCGCATAGCGGCGTAGTTGCACGGCCTCGCGACGGCTCAGCACGCTCATGATCACCGTCACGCACTTGCCCGAGAAGGCAC
>UQUG01000073.1 GCA_900544205.1 uncultured Collinsella sp. | reverse complement strand
CCCGTGGGTTATACCCTAAGAGCAAACCACCCTTTTTAAGGGTGGTTCTGATTGTCGGGAGGACCTATGCAGACGGGCATGTATGCGATCAGCGAGATGGCGAGCTTGTTCAACGTTTCGCGTCAAACGCTCATCTACTACGACAAGATCGGCCTGTTTAAGCCCGCCGTGGTCAACGAAAAGGGCTACCGCTTCTATTCGCCCACGCAGATTCCGCTCATGCGTCTCATCTGCATGTTGCGCGACCTGGGGCTGGAGCTCGACGAGATTGACCGCCTAACCTCGACGTTCGATATCGGTGAGATGACCGAGCACCTGCGCTCGCGGGTGCAGGCGCTCGACGAGCAGATTGCCGGCCTTAAGGCGGAGTGCGCCAGCGTTCAGGAGCGTCTGAGCTTTTACGACGAGGCGGTCTACTGGCGCGAGCGTGAGGGCAAGCCGGAGCTCAAGCAGTTTGAGCGTCGCTACGTGGTCTTTGAGGAGTTCCCTGCCGATATCGAGCGAGGCCGCCCAATGCTTCACCCCACGCTTATGCGGGCCATTTTGCGCATGCGCACGCTCACGGGCACGCGCCCCATGCGTGGCTGGGGTGCCATGCTGCGTCGCGAGGCGCTGCATTCCGACGACCCCATTGCCGGAGCCGGCTCTTTTGCTGTGCTGCCGCGCGGTGTCGAGGAGATGCTGCCGAGCGATCCGGCCGAGCTGGCAGAGATTGGCGTGGAAGTGCTGCCCGAGGGCACGTATCTGTGCATGAGCCGCTGGGGCATGCCGTACGAGCCCGAGGGCATTCGCGCCATCGTCGCTTGCATGGACGAGCATGCGCTTCAGCCCATCGGCAACGCCTTCGACTTTTGCTACTTAGACACCACGAGCTACGACGAGTCCCATCAAGAGGACTTCTGCTGCATCCAAATCCCCGTCGCCCTCCAGATGTGACAAAGGGACAGTCCCTTTGTCACATTCGCGGTGTGTCTGCTGCCCAAACCGTCGCAACATTCGATGAAAAACTCGAAATCGAGGAAAACCGTCGAATGTTGTGACGGTTTTCCTGTCTGTGCCGGCGAGCCTCCGTACTGTCTGGGGGTATAAGGCTAGCAAGTGTTTACTTGCGAGGCCTAGGGGGCGCCCCGTATGGATATCGATAACTTTGAATGGTGGTATAGCGAGGGTGAGGCTCCGGATGAGGGGTGGGACGAGCCCGCGCCGCGTGACGTGTCGAGCGACAAGGCTGAGACCGGCAATGATGCTGCCGCCGACTCGGATGCCGCCCTCGACCCCGTCGAGCCCCTGACCTTTGAACAAGCCTGGGCCCAGGCCGAGGCAGACGAGGCCAAGGCCGACGCTACGGCCACGCTCGGCGAGCCGGCCGACATGTCAATCTCGCCGGCAAAGACCCCGCAGCCGCGTCACACTATCGACCCCGACAGCACGGCATCCTTCAGCATTCTCGACGTGCCCTCGCAGGGTGCTCAGGCGCCCGCGCCCACGCGTCGCCCCAATCTGTCTCGCGAGGAAGATGCGGGACGCCGCTCGCCGCTCGGCCCCATCCTTATCGCCTTTATGGCCGGCGTTATCGCATGCTCGGTAATTGGAAACGTCTGGAGCCATGTTGAACAACAGCGAAAAGACGCCGCCAAGGTCGAGATGTCCGTCGAGCAATCGCTCAGCCGCACGCGCTCGGTGCATGTGTCGGTCGAGGTTAAGGACGGCGCGGCGTGGGATACCACGCGCGGCGACAGCCAAATGCTCGTCCATATCGTGGGCCGCACGCTCAAGGGACAAGCAATCGACGAGTATCAATACGTCAATTCCGAAGGTGACGGCATCGAGCTCAAACCCGGCGACTACGAGCTCACGGTCGATGAGCCGCCCGTCGCCACCGACGGCACGCGTTACCGCGCCTCAAAGCGCATGGTTCCGGTGAGTTTTAATTCACAGGCGCCCCATACGGTCGATTCCACGCCGCAGGGTGGGTTTGATCTCTATGTGATCGCCCAATAGGTGCGTCGCCGCCCCGCGCTGCTCCCAAGAGTGGGACAATAGCCCTCGGTATTATTGTTTACTTTTGGAGGAAGTAGCATGTCCACCGTCACCACCATCAAGCGCGGTGGCCTCACCGCGGCCATCGATTCCATGGGCGCCCAGCTCACGAGCCTTGCCCTCAACGGCAACGAGTATCTGTGGCAGGGCGACCCGGCCTTTTGGGGCAAGCACGCGCCCATTCTGTTCCCCATTGTGGGATCGCTGCGCAACAACATGGCGACATCTGCGGCCGGCACCTGCGAGATGCCGCGCCACGGACTCGCTCGCATCGTCGAGCACAAGTTGGTCGAGGTTTCGGAGGACGGCTCCTCGGTAACGTACGAGATCACTGACACGCCCGAGTCGCTCAAGGCGTTCCCGTTCCACTTTAAGCTCAACATGACCTATGCCCTGACCGGCGACGCCACGCTCACGCAGACCTTTGCCGTCACCAACACCGGCGACGTGGCCCTGCCGTTCTCGGTGGGCGGTCATCCTGCATTCAACGTGCCCGCCCCCGGTGCCGAAGACGAGGCGTTCGAGGATTACGAGCTGGCGTTTACCGAGGCTTGGACTAACGAGGCCCCCATCATCACGCCCGACGGTCTTATGACGTTTGAGGGCAGCTATAAGGCTCCCGACAACTCGGACGTGCTGCCCATCACGCACCGCAGCTTCGATAACGATGCCATCATGTTCACCGATACTCCGGGCTCCACGCTCACGCTGCGCGGCCGCAAGTCGGGCCACGGCGTCAAGATCGACTTTGAGGGCTTTAAGTACATTGGCGTGTGGTCTGCCGCCAACGACGCTCCGTTTGTGGCGCTCGAGCCCTGGACCGGTCATACCACCATGGACACCGAGGACGATGTCTTTGAGCACAAGGTCAACACCATCACCCTGGCCCCGGGCGAGACGGACAAGCGCAGTTTTAGCGTTACCTTGCTCTAGAGGTTCCGCCGCTCGGTCGATGCTGCGCGTCGTCCAGAGCGACAAGTTGTCATTCAAAAGGCAAGGCATGGACCTTCTGGTCATGCCTTGCCTTTTTCATGCCACTTGTTCGCTCTGGACGTCGCTCGCCGGCATTGCCAAAACATCGGCGTCCCCAATGACTACCGTGTGTCTATTAATTTTTCGAGCTTGTGCTGCGCTGCTGGTCGCTGGCGTATATCCTGTTAACTCGTCAGCATACGATTCAACAGGGAAGGCAGATTATGCATTCTCCCCATCAACGCGACGCGCATCCACAGCCGGTATGCAGCCGTCGCATCTTTTTGGGTAGCGCTCTCGCTGCGAGCGCTTCTGTCGTCGCCGGCACACTTGCCGGTTGCCAGCGCCCCTCCACGCTGGAAGTAGTTCAGCCCACGACGGGCGGCGGTCGCGACGACCTGTCCGATTCCGTGATCGGCAAGGACAAGATCCGCATCGGCATGGAGGCGGCCTACGCCCCGTACAACTGGCAGGTCTCCGAAGCCAGCGAGTACACCATCCCCATCGACAACGTGCAGGGCGCCTATGCCGATGGTTACGACGTGCAGATCGCCATGATCGTCTGCAAGGCCCTCGGTGGCGAGCCCGTTGCCGTCAAGCAGAGCTTCTCGGGTCTTATCGATTCGCTCAACAACGGCCAAATCGACCTCATCATCGCCGGCATGAGCGCCACGCCCGAGCGCGAGGAGTCCGTCGGCTTTTCCGACCCGTACTTCATTGGCTACTTTGGCCTGTTCGTAAAAGAGGGCTCGCCCTACCAAAACGCCACCAAGCTCAGCGACTTCAGCGGTGCCACGGTCCTCGGCCAAAAAGACACCATGCTCGATACCGTCATCGACGAGATCCCGGGCGTTGTGCACAAGAACCCGGTCGATTCGGTCCCCACGGTGTTCTCGAATCTGCTGCAGGGCACGTGCGACGCCGTGACCTACAACACGGAGAACGAAAAGGGCTATATGGCCCAAAACCCGGGTATCGTGCCGATTCAATTTGCCGAGGGCGAGGGCTTTAAACAGGAGGTCACGGCAAACGTCGGCTGCCGCAAGGGCTCGGACAAGCTGCTTAAGCTCATCGACAAGACACTCAAGGGCATTAGCCAAGAGGAGCGCGACCAAATGTGGGACGCGTGCCTCGACCGTCAGCCGGCATAGGGAGGCAGCATGAAAACCATTAATCGCCTGGCCTCCTTTATCAGGGCCGACCACCGTTATGTATACCTGGGCACGAGCGTTATCGCGGCGCTCGGCCTGGCGTTTAGCCAGCGCAACCCCACGCCGCTGAGCTTCTTGGCCCCCACGGGCGTGTTCCAAGATTGCCTTTGGGCGATCCTGTGGGCGTGGCTCGTCGTGTCGGCGGCGGCGCTGGTCACCAAGCTTATGCACTGGAGCGACTATCGCGAAAAGTCGCCGTTCGCATCCGAGCGTTTCCGCCGCGGCGCGCGCCTGGGCAGCTATGTTGTGGTCGCCATCGCGGCGATCTTCTTTATCGACCGTTGCGTCATGTCGTTTATCGACCTGGTGCAGGTGAGTATTGTCTCGGATTCCAACCCCAGCGACTTTTTGTCGAGCCTGGTCTACATGACCTACAAGAGCGGGGACTTCTTTATCCGCGGTATCGAGATCACCATCGCGCTTGCCACCTTCGGCACCGTCATTGCCTTTTTCCTGGCGCTGCTTTTTGTGTTCCTGCGCATTCAGACCTTCGATCGCGTGGACAACGACCTGGTGCGCTTCTTTAAGAGTATCGGCCGCGGCTTTGCGACCGTCTACTCCACCATCGTGCGCGGCACGCCCATGATGGTCCAGGGTCTGCTCATCTATTACGCGGGCTTCACCGTTTTGCGCGGCATGGGCTTCGAAACCGCTCAGGCCAACCAGATTTGGAGCACCTTCACCGCCGGCCTCGTTACCATCTCGCTCAACTCCACTGCCTACATGATGGAGGTCCTGCGCGGCGGCATCGAATCCATCGATCCCGGCCAGGCCGAGGCAGCACGCTCGCTGGGCCTGTCGCAGTGGCAAGCTATGCGCAAAGTCGTGTTCCCCCAGGGCATTAAAAACGCGATTCCGGCGCTCACCAACGAGCTCATCATCAACATCAAGGATTCGTCGGTGCTCTCGGTCATCGGCGTGTTTGACCTCATGTACGCCACCACCACCGTCGCCGGCGTGTACTACCGCCAGATGGAGGTCTACTGCGTGGCGCTCGTGGTCTACCTGATCCTGACGCTCGTGGCGAGCCGCCTGCTCGAGGCCTTTGGCAAAAAGCTAGGCGCCGAGGCTCCGGTCACGCTGCCCAGCTCCAACTAGGCTCAAGACGAGGAGAATCATCATGGCAGATACCGCCACTACCGGCACCGCGGCCGCCGCACAGACCAATGAGCCGCTCATCCGCGTCGAGGGCCTGCGCAAGAGCTTTGGCTCGCTCGAGGTGCTCAAGGGCATCGACCTGTCCGTTAACCCCGACGAGGTCGTCACCATTATCGGCGCCTCAGGCTCGGGCAAATCGACCTTTCTGCGCTGCCTCAACCTGCTCGAGACTCCGGACGCGGGCCATATCTGGTTCCACGGCCAGGACCTTACGGCCGAGCGCTGCAACATTAACAAGCTGCGTGAGGACATCGGCATGGTGTTCCAGGGCTTTAACCTGTTCAACAACATGGATGTGCTCGACAACTGCACGCTTGCGCCCGTCACGCTCAAAAAAATGAGCAAGGCCGAGGCCGAGAAGGTCGCGATGGAGCATTTGACGAGTGTGGGGCTCGAAAAGTTCGCGCACGCCGCCGTGGGTCGCCTGTCCGGCGGCCAAAAGCAGCGCGTGGCCATCGCCCGCGCCCTATGCATGAATCCGCAGATCATGCTGTTCGACGAGCCGACCTCCGCGCTCGACCCCGAGATCGTGGGCGAGGTGCTCGAGGTCATGCGCAAGCTCGCGGCCGACGGCATGACCATGGTCGTCGTTACGCACGAGATGGCCTTTGCCCGAACCGTGTCCGACCGCGTGGTCTTTATGGATAAGGGCGTGGTGCTCGAGGACGCCGCGCCGGCCGAGATCTTTGGCAACCCCAAACACCAGCGCACCCGCGAGTTCCTCTCGCGTTATCTCGAGGATAAATAGCCGACCGCAAACGCTTACGTGGCAGGGCCGCTCCGGTGGGGCGGCCCTCGTCATCACAATCGAAAGGATGTCATGGCCGAGGTTTGGCGCTTCTTTGCGCATGAGGATGATTTTGCCGATTTGGACGAAGCTGGTGCGTGCGAGCGCCTGGGCCGCGTGCTGTCGTTTCCGACCATCTCGAGTATGGATGCCGAGGCGGTGAACTGGCAGCCGTTCGACGACCTGCGCGCGTATATGCAGCAGGCTTGGCCGCACGTATTTACGGCGGGTAAGGTCGAGCTTATCGACCATTCGCTATTGGTGACGCTTAGCGGTTCCGACCCTGCCCTCAAGCCCATTATGCTCATGGGTCGCATGGACGTGGTCCCCGTGGTGCCGGGTACCGAGGACGACTGGACGTACGCCCCCTTTAGCGGGCATGTAGACGACACCTACATTTGGGGTCGCGGCGCCATCGATATGAAAGACCAGGTCGCAGGCATTCTCGAGGCGGTTGAGTATGCGCTGGCGCACGGTTGGCAGCACGAGCGCACGCTGCTCCTGGCCTTTGGCCAGGACGAGGAGACTACGCAGTACGGCGCAGGCGCCATCGGCCGCGCGCTCGAGGAGCGCGGCATTGAGCTTGAGTACCTGATCGACGAGGGCGACTACCGCATCGTTTCGGCTGCCGAGTACAGCGCGGGCGAGGACTGGCTCATGCACGCCGACCTTGCCGAGAAGGGCTATGCCGATATCGTGCTCAAGACGAAGAGTGAGGGCGGGCATTCGTCCAACCCCTACGGTGGCACATCGCTCGAGGTGCTCAGCCGTGCCATCACCGCAATCTGTGATATCGAGTGGCCGACGCGCGTGACCGACTTGCTTGCCGCCCAGCTCGTCGAGTTGGGGCTCTACACGGCCGATGAAATTGCCGCCAACGGGGATGCCATTGTCCGCGATTGCCTCGCCAGCAAAAAGCTCTATCCGCTGGTGACGACCACCTGCGCGCCCACGCAGATCGAGGGTGGCAGCACCGGCGCCAACGTAATGCCGCAGAATATGTGGGCCAATATCAACTTCCGCATGCTCGAGGGCACGAGCGTGGCCGACGTTGTGGCGCGCTGCTGCGAGTCGGTTGCCGCGGCGGGCCTTGTCGGACGTGTGGAGGTCGAACTCGGCCCCGGCAGCTCTGAGCCCTCGCCGTCCCCGCGCATCGGTGGACCGGGACTCGAGGCCGTTCGCGCCATTGCCGCCCGCTACTTCCGTGATCCAAAGGGGACGGAGGAAAACGGATCATTCGAGCCAGTGGCAATTGTGCCCTCGACCGTGATCGGTGCGACCGACGCTGCCAACTACCAGCACATTTGCCCTGAGTGCATTCGCTTCTCGGCCTTTGTAGTTGATGACGACGAGTGCGATCGCGGTGTCCACGGCACCAACGAGCGCATCACCCGCCGCGCCTACCTCCAGGGCATCCGCTTCCTCGTCGCTCTACTCCAAACGCTCTAGCCAAAAAGCAAGCTCTTGGTGCAATGGAGTCAGGTTTGTTTGCACCAATCATTCCGTGCGGGTTATATGCAGGTTTGCCTGCGCACGCTATCATGTATGGGTTAGACCGCAACTATGTACCCCATACGCGAAGGGATGCGCATGTATCTGAAGATCGACATGCTCTAGCTGGGCTTACCCCCGCAGTGGCGCCTCGCGCCCCATCAATTCTGCCGATTTTCGCCTTCACGCATATAAAGGAGTCCGTCATGCGCGACAAGCTCGAAAAGATCATCAAGGCCTACGAGGAGCTCGAGAAGAAGCTTTCCGACCCGGCCGTCGCCTCCGATATTAAGGAGTTCACGCGTCTCAACAAGGAGTACGCGCACCAGTCCGACCTCATCGCCGCCTCGCGCGAGTACATCGGCGCGCTCGATGACATCGAGGCCGCCAAGGAAATGCTCCACGATACCACCGATGCCGATGAGAAGGAGATGCTCCAGATGGACATCTCCGAAAACGAGGCCAAGCTTCCCCAGCTCGAGGAAGACATCAAGTACATGCTCATCCCGAGCGACCCCAACGACGACAAGAACACCATCGTCGAGATTCGCTCCGCCGCCGGTGGCGACGAGGCGGCCATCTTTGCCGGCGATCTGTACAAGATGTACCAGCGCTTCTGCGAGTCGCGCGGCTGGAAGACCACCGTGCTTGACTCCAGCCCGAGCGAGGCCGGCGGCTTTAAGTCCATCGAGTTCAAGGTCGAGGGCGACCGCGTCTACTCCGTTATGAAGTTCGAGTCCGGCGTGCACCGTGTCCAGCGCGTCCCCAAGACCGAGTCCCAGGGCCGCATCCAGACCTCCACGGCAACCGTCGCCGTGCTTCCCGAGGCCGAGGAGATCGACGTCCAGATCAACCAGTCCGACCTGCGCATCGACACCTACTGCGCCTCCGGCCCTGGCGGTCAGTGCGTTAACACCACCTACTCCGCCGTGCGCATCACCCACCTGCCCACCAATACCGTGGTGCAGTCGCAGGAGCAGCGTTCCCAGATCCAGAACCGCGAGGTCTGCATGCAGATGCTGCGTGCCCGTCTGTACGAGATGGAGCTCGAGAAACAGCAGGCCGAGCTTGGTGCCGAGCGCCAGAGCCAGATTGGCCACGGCAACCGTTCCGAGAAGATCCGCACCTACAACCAGCCCCAGGACCGCGTGACCGACCACCGCATCGGTTTTAACTCCACCTACAACGGCGTCCTTCTGGGCGATCAGCTCGGCACCGTCATCGAGGCACTTGCCGCCGCCGAGCGAGCCGAGAAGCTGGCACAGGCTGTGTAGGTTCCGCCGTTCTACCGAACGGCGGACCAGCCGACGCTGCG
>UQUG01000072.1 GCA_900544205.1 uncultured Collinsella sp. | reverse complement strand
ATATGAGCGAAAACCCGCCAGAGCGAGCAAGGTGCCTTGAAGCGAGGCAGCATTGACCTTCTGGTCATGCCGCCGAAGCTGAAAGGCAGATTGCCGCTCTGGCGGGTTTGCAGCGTCGAGCAGTTACGCGGTTCGTAGAACCGCGTAACTAACAAATGAGCATCGCGTCGCCGAAGCTGAAGAAGCGGTAACGTTCTTCGATAGCAGCAGCGTAGGCATCCATGATCTGGTCGCGGGCGGCAAGTGCGCTCACGAGCATCATGAGCGTGGAGCGCGGCACGTGGAAGTTCGTGATCAGCGCGTCTACCACGTGATAGGTCGAGCCGGGCATGAGGTAGAGCTGCGTCGTGGCGTTCTCGCGCACCACGATGTCACCGCGGCCAAGCGTGTCGGCTCCGTCCTCGCGGCCTTCAAAATAGCGCGCCGTCACGGCCGGATCGAACACCGGGGCTTCTGCGTCAAACGCGCTCTCGAGCGAGCGCACAGCGGTGGTGCCGACGGCGATCACACGATGACCCTCGGCTTTCGCCTTATGCACGGCGTCGACAACTTCCTGCGACACGTGGTAGCGCTCGGTGTGCATGACGTGCTGCGTGGGGTCGTCCTCCTCCACCAAGCGGAAGGTATCGATGCCCACCTCGAGCTCGACGGCGGCAAACTTCGCACCCTTGGCCTCGATAGCGGCCATGAGCTCGGAAGTAAAGTGCAGACCCGCCGTGGGAGCTGCAGCCGAGTGTTCCTCTTTCATGGCGTAGACGGTCTGGTACTTCTCGGGATCGCCCTCGTAATCGGTAATGTAGGGCGGCAGCGGCACGTGGCCGGCAGCATGGATGGCCTCGTCGAGCGTGCGCGGCTCGCCGGCGGCATTGCAACCGGCCGGCTCAAAACGCACCAGGCGGCCGCCGCGGCTATCGGTGACAAAGTCGATGACCTCGGCCGTCAGCACCACGGGAGCCCCTTCGGGCGCATGGGCGCCACCGGCGCGATACTCAATCTGAGCACCGGGCTTCAGGCGCTTACCCGGCTTGACCAGGCACTCCCAAACGTGGCCCAGCGGGTCAACATCTTCGCGGCGCTTGAGCAGCAGCGTCTCGACCACGCCGCCCGAGCCCTCCTTGCGACCGATCAGGCGGGCCGGCATCACGCGCGTCTTGTTGATGACGAGCACATCGCCAGGCTCGATATAGTCGATGATGTCGCGGAAGATGCGGTGCTCAACGGTACCGCCGTGCTCCAGCGGCGTTCCCGCCTGGGAGCCCTTGCGATCCACCACCAGCAGGCGGCAGGAGTCGCGCGGCTCGGCAGGAGCCTGGGCAATCAGTTCCTCAGGAAGGTTGTAGTCAAAATCATCGGTACGCATAGACACGTCGGATACTCCTTATATAGTCAAAGTCCGTTCTACATCCTAGCAGGCTGCCAGCTCAAAAGAACTACTTTTTGGACGCTTTGCGCTCGTCGCGGATGCGGGCGCGGTCCATGGCCGCCTCGACGGCCGAGAATCGGCAGCCGCAGTAATTCTGCCGATACATACCCAGCTCGCGCGAGCGACGCGTCGCCTCGGGGTAATACGGGCGAAAATCGCGAATCACCGGGGTGAGCCCATGTGCCGCCGCCAAGCGCACGAGCACGTCATTGCAGGTGTCGAACAGCTGATACGGCGAGACGGCGAGCGTCGTGCCCACAAACTCAAACCCGCGCTCCTGGGCCACACGGCATGCCTCAGCCAGACGCAGGGCATAGCATGCGTGACAGCGACGGGCTCGATCGGCGCCCAGCGGTGCCACGCCGGTCTCCCAGCGATCGCGGTCCTCCCCTGCCTCGATAAGCTCGATGTCGCCATCGGCACACCACCGGCGCAGCTCGTCCAAGCGGCGCTGCCATTCATCGCGCGGTTGAATATTGGGGTTGGTCCAGCAAATCGTGGGCTCAAACCCCTCCTCGCGCAGCAGGCGAACCGGCTCAAGCGAGCATGGTGCACAGCACGCATGCAGCAGCAACGGCTTCATCGACATCTCCTCACCCAAAAAAGCGCACGCCAAAGGACGTATCCTCGCAGGCGACAATGCGGCGGTCGCGCAAAATGGTCCGCACGTAATACCAGTCGCCCACACAGCCTGACAAATGCAAGCCGGCCGCCAGATAGCACAGCAGCGGATAGCCCGAAAACGCAAACCCCAGGGCAAACGCTGTCGTCACAACAACCGTCGGCGCCAGGCAAATCGCCATATACCGCCGGCGCGAATACACAATCCCCTCGGCGCAGGCATAAATCATGCACGTCTCACGGTTCGCTCCAAAAGTCACGTGCGCACCCGCGGGCGCAAACAACTTAAAGAACGCTGCATGCACCAGCTCGTGCACGGCAAATGACGCCGCAGAAACCGCAGCCAAGCCGACTATCCAACCCACGACAGCCATCCAGCCGCCCGCGTCAGCCGCATCCAAGTCTGCAGGCCCGCCCAGCAGCATAAACACCGGCACCAGGCACACGGCAAACACGCCGACTACGACCATCCCCCACACGAAGCAAGCATGCAGAAAACCCTCGTCCTCAAACGCATGTATGTTGGAAATCTCATTCATAGCATCTTAGGATAGCGCCCCTGCCACGCACCCGCCCGCATGTGCGATAATGTCGAACGATATGCACGAATTGACCACCGCGCCGCCGAGCCCCGCGCCCGGCCGCGCCCTCACCATATGCGAAGGAGTCCCATGGCATCCAAATACTCCATGAACGACCGTCCCAGCTGGCCTCGCCGCGCCATCGTTACCGCCGGCGAGCCCTACGGCAACAAGGGCCTTCACTTTGGCCACGTTGGCGGCGTCTTTGTCCCTGCCGACTTCTTCGCCCGCTTCCTGCGCGACCGCCTGGGCCGTGAGAACGTCATCTTCACCTCGGGCACCGACTGCTATGGCTCGCCCATCATGGAGAGCTACCGCAAGCTCAAGGAGAACGAGGGCTACGACAAGTCCATTAGCGAGTATGTCGAGTCCAATCACTCCCGCCAGGCCGCGACCCTCAACAACTACAACATCAGCTGTGACATCTACGGCGGCTCGGGCCTTGAGCCGGCGGCCCAGATCCACAACGAGGTGACCGCCGAGATTATCGAGCGCCTGCACGAGCAGGGCACCATCTCCAAGCGCTCCACGCTGCAGTTCTACGATGCCAAGGCCGGCACGTTCCTCAACGGCCGTCAGGTGATCGGCCGCTGCCCCATCCAGGGCTGCAAGTCCGAGAAGGCCTATGCCGACGAGTGCGACCTGGGTCACCAGTTTGAGCCCGAGGAGCTCATCGCGCCTAAGAGCCAGCTCACCGGCGAGGTGCCCGAGCTGCGCCCGGTCGACAACCTCTACTTCGACCTGCCGGCCTACCTCGACTTTATGAAGACCTATACCGCCAAGCTCGCCCAGAACCCGCAGGTTCGTTCCGTGGTCTCCAAGACCATGGAGGAGTGGCTGCTGCCGGCTCAGCTCTACATCCAGAACAAGTTCCGCGAGGCCTTCGATGCCGTCGAAGATCAGCTTCCCGAGCACACCGTCCTGGAGCCCGAGGGCAACAAGAGCAGCTTTACCGTCACCTTCCCCAGCTGGAAGGAGCGCGACGATGCCCACGCGGTGCTCGCCAACGGTGGCGTGCGTTTCCGCAGCGGCAAGGCGCTCGTGCCCTTCCGCATCACCGGCAACATCGACTGGGGCGTTCCGGTGCCCGAGGTCGATGGCGTCTCCGACGTCACCTGCTGGTGCTGGCCCGAGAGCCTGTGGGCGCCCATCAGCTATACGCGTACCGTGCTCGCACGCGATGCCAAGGCCGCCGGCGTGACCGAGGGCGTCGCCGCCCAGGATGCCGCCCTCATGGGCGAGCCCGCTGCCGATTCCACGCAGGTACCCGCTCCCACCTACCAGCACAGCTCGCTCGACTGGCGCGACTGGTGGTGCTCTGACGACGCTCAGATCTACCAGTTCATCGGTCAGGACAACATCTATTTCTACTGCATCGCTCAGACCGCCATGTGGGAGGCCCTGGGTTGGGACCTTACGCAGAGCACCGTCAGCGCCTGCTATCACCTGCTCTACATGGGCAAAAAAGCCAGCTCGTCCTCGCAGGCGCCTCCCCCGCCGGCAGACGACCTGCTCAACCACTACACCTGCGAGCAGATGCGCGCGCACTGGCTGTCGCTCGGCCTGTCCGAAAAGCCGGTGAGCTTTAGCCCCAAGGCATACGACACGCGTGTGACCGGCAAGGACAAGGACGGCAACGAGGTGCGCGCCTGCGACGACAAGCGCGTTATCGATCCGGCCCTTAAGGAGAGCGCGCTGCTGACCGGCGTCTTCAACCGCCTGGCCCGCAGCTGCTTCTACGGCGTTGCCATCAAGGAAGGCGACGAGAGCCCCTACCGCAACGGCTGCATCCCCGCCGGTGCCGCTTCTGACACCGTGGTCGAAGCCGCCCAGCAGGCAGCTCTCGCCTTTGAGCAGGCCATGTACAAGTTCGAGACGCACCGCGCGCTCGCCGTATGCGACGACTACCTGCGTGCCGCCAACAAGCGCTGGAGCGACGCCTCCAAGGCCGCCAACAAGCTCGAGGGCGAGTCGGCCAGTGCCGCGATGACGCAGACCCTCGTCGACGCCTTTACCGAGCTGCGCGTGGCGACCGTCCTGATGCACGGCATCGTCCCGGCCGGCTGCGAGCTCATCTGCGAGTACTTCGACGTCGACCCGGTCGCCTTCTTTAGCTGGGATAACATCTTTGCCTCCACGGACGAGTTTGTGGAGAGCCTGGGCGAGAAGCCCGGCGAGCACCGCGTAAAGCCGCTGCCCCCGCGCTTCGACTTCTTCAGCAAGCACGAGAGCCAGTACTAAAGCACGCCTGCAGCAACGCGCCCGGGAATGATTATTCTGGGACGGGGATTAAAAAAATCATTCCCGGGCGCCACAGTACAGTCTTTTGTGACGGGGGTCATGGAATGATGTTTTAATCCCCGTCCCAGAATAATCATTTAGGTGGAAGGAAAGACGGATGTCCAAGCCGCGTCGTCGTAAGCAGAAAAAGCAGGTTAAGCCCGAGCTCAAGCTTAGGCAGTTTGCCTCCACCGAGCTTTCCGACCAGCTTGCCGCCCAACACTCCGCCGCCGACCTGCCGCGCTTTATGGTCGACACGGTCGCCGGCGCCTATGCGCCCGCCGATGCCGAGCTCATGATCGAGGGCTTTGGAGCCGCGGCCACACGCCCGGTCACACTGCGCGCCAACACGCTCAAGGCAACCGCCGAGGACATCGCCGCCGCGCTCGATGCCGCCGGCATCGCGCACCAAACCGTTACCTGGTATCCGGACGCCTTTATCCTGCCCGAGGCCCAGGTTTCCGATCTGTGGGATCTCGACATCTACCGCGACGGCAAAATCTATCTGCAGAGCCTGTCGTCCATGATGCCGCCGTTGGTCCTGGGCGCTCAGGCCGGCGAGGACATCCTGGACATGTGCGCAGCCCCCGGCGGCAAGACGACGCAGATCGCCGCCCTCACCCAGGGCCAGGCACACCTCACGGCCTGTGAGATGAGCATTCCCCGCGCCGAAAAGCTTGAGTCCAACCTCCACCGTCAAGGTGCCAAAAACGTGCCCGTCATGCGCATCGACGCACGCGAGCTCGACGAGTTCTTCCGCTTTGATCGCATCCTGCTCGACGCCCCCTGCACCGGCACGGGCACCGTCATCAACGGCAACGAAAAGAGCCTGCGCGGCCTGACCGAGCAGCTGCTTGGCAAGTGTGCCCGCTCGCAGCGCGCACTTCTGGACCGCGCCATGGGCGCCCTCAAGCCGGGCGGCACGCTCGTCTATTCCACCTGTTCGATTATGCCGCAGGAAAACGAGGACGCCCTGCAAGAGGCCCTCGACAAGCATATGGACTGCGAGCTCATCCCCCTCGACGGCACGCCAAGCGAAAGTGAGGCACGCCGCGCCCAGGAAGCTGGCGAGGAGCCGCGCATCGAGTCCAACGCCCTGACCGAGGCAATCGCCGCGGGTCAGGTATCGGCCATCACCAACGGCATGCCCGGCACGCTCACCATTCCGCCCAGCCGCGAATTTGAGGGCTTCTACATTGCCCTGATCCGAAAACGCAGCTAGCGCACGGATCCAAAACTCAACAAGCTATCTCCGTGCGCGTTTGCCCTGCTGGTCGCGATGCTGTTTAAGCATCGCGCGCTCCTTGCGTTCGGCCCTTTTGCCCTTAATGGCCGTGACCACAAAGTAGATAACCGCGGCGGCAACGATTGCGCCTACACACAGGCCAATCGAGCCAAACATTGCTGTCAATTCCATACCGCGTCACCTCTCTTTTAAACGGGACTTTCAAGATAGCACCTCGATCCCCGCCACCACAGCTCCTTCACGTTCGCCGGTCCTTCGGTCTAACGGATGGCGCGGCGGGGAAAAATCAACTCGTCAAACGATTTAGCATTCGCAATTCCGGCTGCATCGCGCCGGCCGTCATCACATAGAATCGAGCTTCCATGGATACCCTCAACGATCTAAATGAGCGCGTCGACGCCTTCGTCGGCACCAGCTCTTTCGACACGCCTGCCGCGGCAAACGACCAAGCCCCCATCGATGTGCCCGCCGAGGTTCACGAGGACATTGTCGCCTCGGTCGATTTCTCCGAGGTCGAGCTCGCAGACGAGTTCACCGAACCCCAGGTAGCCGTGACCCCCAACGGACTGCTTCCCATGGAGCCGCTGCCCATCGACGGGCGCCTGCGCAAGGCGGCCCTTCGCATGCCTGACGAGATCGAGGAGGCCAGCGGCTTCACGCTCTTCGGCCGTCGTATCAAATCGCTCATCTACACCACCGACGTCGCGGTCATCCGCAACTCCAACGCCGATGCCGTCTTTGCCGTTTACCCCTTCACGCCGCAGCCGGCCATTACGCAGGCACTGTTGACCGTCGCCGAGTGCCCGGTCTTTGTAGGCGTGGGCGGCGGAACTACGACCGGTAAGCGCTCCGTGCAGATGGCAGCCGTCTCCGAGATGCAGGGCGCGGCGGGCTGCGTGGTCAACTCCCCCGCTACTGCCGAGATGGTCGAGCACATCACCAACATCGCCGACATCCCCGTCATCGCTACGGTCGTTCGCTGCGACGACGATGCCCACGCCAAGGTGCGCGCTGGAGCCAAGATTCTCAACATCGCCGCCGGCAAGAACACGCCCCAGGTCCTACGCGAGCTGCGCAAGCACTATCCCAACCTGCCGCTCATCGCGCCGGGCGGCAAGACGCCAGAGAGCATCCGTGAAACCATCGCCGCCGGCGCCAACGCCATCATCTGGACGCCGCCTTCGGCCCAGCAGCTACAGACCGACATGATGCAGCGTTATCGCAAGATGAAGGAAGACGCCACACCTGTCATCTCGCACGACGATGTGCCCATTATCGACCAGGTCTCCGCCGCCGAGGTCAGCCAGGTCGAGAACATGAATCCCGATGTGCCGATTCCCGACGAAGTCATCGAGCGCGTCGCTTCGATCCACGAGCGCGTCGAGGAGCATCGCGCCAACCGCGGCCTCAAGCCATCACTGCACGGCTTCTTCTTCCGCGGAAAGAAACGCTAATCGTAACAGCAAGGCCCGCCCCACAAACGTGAGGCGGGCCGTTATCGTTTGAGCAATCATGCAGCGACGTGATGGAGCAAATTAATCCACGCGCTTGTCGCCCATAAAGAAGAGCGCCACCGTACCAGGTCCGGTATGCGAGCCAATCAGAGTACCGATGTCATTGATCTCAATCTTGCCTTTAAGCTGCGGAACCTGTTCCTCAATCAGCGCCGCAACTGCCTCGGCATCCTCGCGGCACGCCGAGTGCGACATGATGCACTTACCCGAATAATCCGCACCGTCCCGCACGTGTGCCATCATGGTCTTGGCCATCTCGGAAATCGCTCGCTTCTTAGTGCGAATTTTCTCACGTGGCGACAGCTTACCTTCGCAATCGACCGTCATAAGCGGGCAAATCTTAAGCGCCGTGCCGATGATCGCGCTCGCAGCCGAAATGCGACCGCCTCGTAGGTAGCTCGACAGATCGGTCGAGAAGAACCAGTGGTGCAGGTTGAGCTTGTGCTCCTCGATCCAGGCAGCCGTCTCGTCGAGTGAAGCCCCGCTATCGCGCACGTCGGCGGCATATTCCAGCAACAGGCCAAAGCCCGAAGACGCCGCCAGCGAATCGATGACGTGCACCTTGCCGCCCTGGGGATAGCGATCCGCGAGCATCTGCGCCGCGACGCAGGCCGATCCATACGTGCCCGAAATACCCGACGACAACGTCAGGTGCAGCACGTCTTTACCCTCGGCAACAAACGGCTCCCAAAACTCCTCGTACTCGCCCACGCTCACCTGAGACGTCTTGGGCATGGCGCCCGCGGCAATCTGGGCAAAAAACTTGTCCGGCGTAATCGACTGATACAGATCGTCCGTATAGACAACATCGTCGATCTCGTAATGAAAACACACGACAGGGATATTGCGCGACGCAAAGAACTCACGGGTTCGGTCGGCGGCGGATTCACAGGTCAGGACAAAATCACTCATATGAGGCTCCTTACTCATTGCTGCGCAAATTATCGCACAGTGAGCCTATATACGGTACATATGTCCACTATTTACCAAATCGAACCAAAAATAGCGAACATCTTTACCACCATCGTCTCAACCGGCCCCACGCATAAATATCTGAGAAAACACCTTCTGTCGTCTCCACTCAACCGCCATATCTACCTCAACTAAATCGATTTACCAAACCGTTCAGCCGACAATTCAGCCGCTGGCGCAAAATCGAAACAAAAGCGGCGCATACTGATAAACGTTTGACACTGTTTATCAGTTTTACCAGCTCCATCGGAAGGTGTTTCATGGTCGCATTCGATCGCAACCCGCAAGACTTTAAGTATCTGCGTCTGCTGTCGAGACAATTTCCCACCGAACAATCCGCGTTTACCGAAATTATCAACCTCTCGGCCATCCTCAACCTACCCAAGGGCACCGAGCATTTTATGAGCGACGTGCACGGCGAGTACGAAGCCTTTATGCACATCCTCAACAACTGCTCGGGCGTCGTGCGCGAGCATGTCGACGAAATCT
>UQUG01000071.1 GCA_900544205.1 uncultured Collinsella sp. | reverse complement strand
CTCGAGCTTGCGGACAGGGTCGAGGCGGCATAGGATATCAACCGTATTCCAGATTGCAGGACGCCGGGCCGACTCTCTTCGGATCGGGCGCTACACCAACTTTCTCGACACTACCGTAGCATTCCTAGCTATCATACAAAAGCTCTGCGGGAGCTTTAAGGGTGACGCTTTCGATAAGAGAGTGTCGCCCTTTTTCAGGTATGTACTGTTTGGCGTGCTTGTCTTCCGATGCAGAAGTCGCTCAAAGCACCCACACCGCATTATGCCGATCCATCCGTCGGCGCGATCGTCTGTTCTTTGCACCTTAGGCCTTCAGCTGCCTTAAGCACTTGATTTACATTATTTAAAGCCTATAATCAAAGAAAAACTCTGAAATATCTTTTCAAAACAATGAAAGGAAAGTTGAGGACGATGCTTTGTCAGTTTTCCTTCAGGAACTATAGGTCCTATCGCGACGAGGCGGAGCTTTCCATGCAAGCGACGCCGATGAGGGAGTTTGAGCGCTCCCTTATCGAGTGTCCCGATGGGCAGAGCTTTCTGCCGGTGGCTGCGGTGTACGGACCCAACGCTGGCGGCAAGTCCAACCTACTCGAAGCTCTTGACTACGTTCGTTCGGCTGTGGCCAGACCGATCAGATTGCTGTCAGCTAGCTCTGATGCGCCAGAGGGCAATCGTCCTTCGATACCCCGTTGTTCGGCGTTCGAGTTCGATGATGTGTCTGCTCTCGAGCCCACCGAGTTCGAGCTCTACTATCGCGCGGGTGAGCATGAGTACCGCTATGCCCTGTCCGTGCATGCGGACGAGATCGTGTCCGAAGGACTGTGGCGGCGCAAATTGGGGGCGTCACGCACGGCGATGCTGTTCGAGCGCGAGGGGACAGGGGTTGAGCTTGGTCCCACGTTGCGTAAGCTCGTGACGGCCGCGAGATTCAACCCGAGTCTGCCATACCTGTCGTTTCTCTGCATCAACTTTGACGCGCCGGTGATCAAGGAGGCTGCCAGTTGGTTTCTTGATGGGGTGTTCCTGAACTACAACAGTTCCTATCTGGAGCAGATGCTCGAACAGTTGCTCGACGAGGATGACTCACTCGAAATCACGCGTTTTCTGCGTGTCGTTGACGTACGTATCGATGGCTTTAGGGTTGAGAAAGCTCCGGAATGGCGCGGCCAGCGCGTCTTCGTAAAGCATGAGGTGGACGGCAAGGGCTATGAGCTGCGCCTGTCCGAGGAGTCGGCCGGTACTCAGAAGCTCATGGGGTTGGCGTCGTTTCTGCTGGCGGCGCTCGAACGCGGCGGTACCGTCGTTGTCGACGAGCTCGACGCCAAGTTGCATCCGAAGCTCCTGCGCTACGTGATTCTGCTGTTCAAAGATCCCGAAGTCAACAAGAGCGGCGCGCAGCTCATCTTCTCGTCTCAGGACGTGTCCACTATGCGAAACGATGTTTTTCGCCGCGACGAGATATGGTTCGCCGCACGCGGCGAGGGGGAGGCGAGCCAACTGTGGTCGCTCGCCGACATCCACGAGGCTAATGGCAACTTGGTTAGCAAGAATGCTGCTTTCGATAAGCAGTACCTGTCTGGTCGTTACGGTGCCGACCCGTATCTCACCCGCATCGAGGAGTGGGATTAACATGGCAGCGAAGAAGTCGAAGGGCTGGCGTAGTGGCAAACGCGAGGTTCGCCCGCGCATGGTGCAGATGACGCGCCACCTCGTGGTGACCGAGGGCAAGGAGACTGAGCCTCGCTACTTCGAGGGCGTGCGTGCTGCTTTGTGCGCGGCAAACGAACGCAAGGTTGCCGTTATCGTTAAGGGAACGGGCAAACACACGCTCGACCTGCTTGACTTCGCTGTCGAACACTGCCGCTATGCGCCCGAGACGTTCGACCACGTGTGGCTCGTGTATGACAAGGATGACTTCCCTGCGTCCGACTTTGACGCGATGGAGTGCAAGTGCAACGAGCTCTCTGATGGTTCGAGGACCTTCCATGCGTTGTGGTCGAACCCCTGCTTCGAGCTGTGGCCGCTTCTGCACTTTCGCTACACGACCGCGCATATGTCCGCGTCCGACTGCCAGCATGCCCTGGCGCAGGAGATGTCGAAGAACTTGGGCATCGAGTACCGCAAGAACCTGGACGGGATGTTTGGGGCAGTGGATGATAGGCGAGGCGAAGCATTGCAGCGTGCTGGGCGCCTCATCGCCTACCATAGGGAACTGGGTAACTTTAAGTCATCTGCGCAAAACCCTTCAACTAAGGTGGGCGAAATTTTCGATGTAATCGGGCCGTATCTGGTTGGCTAGGCGAGTCGCTGGATTGGCTTTCCGGTTAGTGCGATTGGCGGATTGTACTGCGCTATTGCGAGTCCGGTGCGTAGGAGAAGTGCGGGGAAAATCGAAACTCGCCGAGCGCACATCGATTTTTGCCAACAAAACTGCAGGTCGCGGATGCCCAAAACAGGGGACTGTTTGACAGATCTCGGTTTTTCACCGTACCCCCGATTGGGTGCGCATTTAGCACCCTCGATGTCCCCACATTCCCTAAAAAAGTTCTTAAAACAGCCTTAAAGGCGCCCCGGCTCGCGTTGACAGCGTAAAATACGCATGTTTGACTATGTCTAAAGTGGATTTTAGGGGAGGAGTGCGCCATGGAGGTGCTGGTTGTTGGCAACACCGCATATGTTGACGATGACTTTTGTGCCAAGGCGTTCCCCCGGGGACCATGTCCAGGTCGTCGCTGCCGCGGAAGCGCGCCGCGACGAGTCATCACCCCATGCCTCGTGGAAAGAGCTTCTGCAACACCTGGATCAGGCCTACGAGTTCGACCGCGTGGTCTACCTATCCAATTACCTTACCCCGCATACCGATACCGTGGGCGATATCGAGACGCTGCGCTCGGTCTTTCGTGCGTGCGCGGGTCGACGGATCCAACTGCTGTATGTAGCGGGGCCCGCGGGTGCCGAGGGTGCCGCCGATGCCGCGGGGCGAACGGGCAAGGGAATTATCGCCCGTGCGTCAAACGACCTGTGCCGCTACTATGCTGCTCGCGAGGGCGTCCAAACCAAGATCCTGCGCGTGCCGTTCCTGTATACCGCGTCTGCCGCACTGGAGGACCCGTTTTTGGTGCCGCTGTTCGACGCGTGCTCAACCGGATCGGTCGCTCTGCAGGGCGCGCGGGATGCGGCGTTTCCCCTGCTGTGTGCCGAGGAGCTTGCGGTGCTGGTACGCCGTATCTTCGATAGCTGGGATGCCTCTTTTGAGACGCTCGACGTTGCCGATGCCTTCCATCACACAGCGGGTGAAGTGGGCGAGGCTCTTCAGGCGCTGTTCCCAGGGCTCTCAGTTGCCTATGGCGATTCTGCCGGCTACGCCCTGCCCGCCAACGACGTCGCTCGCGTGCGCTATGGCTGGTTTCAGCGCTATGACTTGCTGCGCGATCTTTCGACCATTCAAGCGCGTTGGGATGCTGGCCAAGCAAAGAAGGTCAATCCCTTGCGCGCCGCCATCGACTGCATCCAAATGCGCACGCTGCCTATTAAATGCCTGGAGACGGGCGTTGCCTGGGTTCTGTTCGAGGTGCTGGAGCATCTGTTCTCACAATCGGCCCAGCTCAACGTGCTCGATTATCGCCTGCTCTACGTGGTGCTGATCGGCACTCTGTATGGCTTGGACTTTGGCCTGGTTGCGGCGCTGCTGGCGTCGGTGGGTTTGGCCGCGAGCTACTTTACTCAGTACGGCTATACCTTCCAGGGCCTGTTCTACGAGCCGTCCAACTGGCTGCCGTTTATTGCGTACTTTGTGGTGGGTGCCGTGTGCGGCTATGTGCAGCTGCGCAACAGCGAAGCCATTAGGGCGGAGCGAGATCAAAACGAGCTCGTGCGCAACCGCAATACGTTCCTTACGCAGCTCTACCACGACGCGATCGAGGACAAGCGCGCGTACAGGCGCCAGATCGTGGGTCGCCACGACAGCTTTGGCAAGATCTTTGCCGTGACGCAGGAGCTCGACGTGCTCAACCCGCGCGATATCTATCGCAAGTGCTGCGAGCTTCTGGGCGAGATCCTCGAGAACGATTCGGTGGCGATCTACCATGTTTCGGGTGGGGCATTTGCACGCCTGGTGGCAGCAAGTCCCGCGATTGCCGAAGATGCCGCACGCTCGCTCACGCTTGAGCAGCTTGCACCTCTTTTGGGCGACGGGGGTCGTTCGAACCTGTGGGTGAACCGCGAGCTGACGCCGGGGCTTCCCATGTTTGGATACACGATCGTGCGCGAAGGGGCACCCGCCGTGTTGATCTTTGTGCGTAGTGCGGCCGAAAACCAAATGACCCTCTATTATCAAAACCTGTTCCGCATCTTGTGCGGCCTGGTCGAAAGCGCGCTGGGCCGTGCCTTTGACTATGAGGCGGTGGCGCAGGATAAACGCTGCGTTGACGGCACTTGCGTGCTCAAGCAGGCTGCCTTTGGCCAAGAGCTCGCGGCGGAGCAGGCGCTGGCAGATAGCAAGATGGGGAGTTTTTTGCTCCTGCGCGTGGTACCGGGCATGGAGCCTGTCGGCGAGCTGGTGGGCGCAATTGGGTCGGCAATCCGCGAGAGCGACGCGGCGGGCTTGGTCGACGGCGACGTGCTCTATCTGCTTATGCGCCAGGCAAAGGCGTGCGATCTGCCCATTATCCGCGAGCGCCTGAGCGCCAAGCAGATTGCGGTGGAGCCCGTCGACGGCGAGGACATCGTGGCGCTGCTGCAGCACATCTCTTACACCGGTGACGGCGAGGGGAGTGTCGCTTGATCTCGCTTGTCGTTGCTGCCGTCTTGCTGCTGATTCATGCGCTGGTTTGCCAGACGCTGTGGACGCTCATGAAGCTGGGCCTGCTGCCGGTGCGCGGGCACATGCTGGCTGTGATAGTGCTGGTGCCGCTGTGGGGCCCGTTGCTGGTGGTTCTGCTATCGGTCCGCAGCGCAGTGTTTGGCGAGGGGCTGAAAGAGTCTGCGCTGGAGTCGCTGCGCTTTAACGACGACCTGCATCGCAGCATTCTGGTGCACGACCGTGACGCCGATGCGGGCGTGGTCCCGCTCGAGGAGGCGCTTATCGTCAACGACCCGGCATACCGGCGCCGCCTAATGCTCTCTATGCTCACCGAGGAGCCCGACGCGTACCTGGCGCAGCTGCAGGCGGCTAAGCTTAACGACGACGTTGAGGTGGCGCACTATGCCGCGACGGCGGTGGCGCAGATCTCCAAGGAGTCCGACCTTAAACTGCAGCAGCTGGAGCGCGCCTTTAAGACGGACCCGAGCGCGCAAAACCTCAACGAATACTGTGATTTTCTTGGTGAATACTCGGGCTTGGCCGAGGGGCGCGTTGCTCAGATTCAGCGTCAACAGTACGCGCGCCTGCTTGCGCGTCGCTGCGAGCGCGAGGATACCCTTGAGCTGCGCATTCGATACGCGACGGCGCTGGCCGATGTCGGACAGATCGACGAGGCGCAGGCCGTGACCGACCAGCTGGTGCTCGACGTGCCCGAGGAGCAGGAGGTTTGGTTGCTTTGCCTGCGCCTGGCCGTGATGCGCCGCGACGGTGACGAGGTCCACCGTGTGATCGATGCGATTGACAAGCAACATGTGTATTTGAGCGCCGACAACCGCGAAAAGTTGGCGTTTTGGCGCGACGGGGAGGAGGCCAGATGAGCGTGGCGCAACATATCCGAGACCGTGCAGGCCATTTTCGCTGGATAGGGCTGCTCGTGGTATGGGCTGTCTTTATCGCCATGGCCGCTGTGCTGTTGATCGAGCGTGCCGGCGTGCAGTACAGCGCCGGGCAGCATAAGCTGGGTATGCTCGCCGCCAACGATGCGGTGCCGGCAAGCTCGGCGATGTTTGGCCAAAAGCCCACGTGCTTGGTTATTACCGACTCGGGCCAAGATGGCGTCGAGGACGTCAAAGAGCAGTTTGACCAGATTCTGCTCGACATGAAAATTGCCCACCGCGATGTGGATATTGCCACCGATGGTGTTGATGCGATTCCTTCCCTCACATCTTTCGACCGCGTGATTTTACTGATGCCTTCGATCGATGGGCTCGGTACGCACCTCTCCGACATCATGAGCTGGGTGAGCTCCGGCGGTTCGCTGATGCTCGCCATGACACCGGACAATTCGAGCTATCTGCAGGCAATCGGTCCCAAGCTGGGCATCGATTCTGCCAGCTATGAATATACGACGGCAGAGAGCATCGTGCCGAGCGAGGACTTTATGATCGGCGGTGGCCAGCGATATGAGCTCTCGGATCCCTTCGATTCGTCGCTCTCGGTTTCGCTGCGTGAGACGGCCCACGTGTGGGCTAAAACCGGCGACACGGGTGCTCCGCTTATTTGGTCGAGCGATTGCGGCAGCGGCCGTACCGTGGTGTGCAATATCGGTATCTATGACAAGGTCATGCGCGGTTTCTATGCCGCGGCCGTGAGCCTGCTCGGTGATGCCACGGCCTATCCGGTCATCAATAGCGCGGTGTTTTACCTGGACGATTTCCCGAGCCCCGTTCCCTCGGGCGACGGCACGTACATCAAACGCGATTACGGCCTTTCTATCGCCGATTTTTATGCCAAGGTGTGGTGGCCCGACCTGCAAAAACTCGCGCAGCAATACGGCATTCGCTATACCGGCGTGATGATCGAAAACTACGAGGATGTGGTCAACCAAACCGAGCCCGCGCGCCAGGCCGATACCACGCAGTTCCGCTACTTTGGCGGCATGCTGCTGCAGATGGGCGGAGAGCTGGGCTTCCACGGCTACAACCATCAGCCGCTGACACTCTGGGACACCGACTATGGCACGCTGTACGACTACAAGACGTGGAAGAACAAGGAGACGCTTGTCGCGTCTCTCGACGAGCTTGTCGCCTTTCAGGACGAGGTGTTGCCCAACGCGCACGGCTCGGTTTACGTGCCGCCGTCGAATATTCTTTCGGCCCGCGCCCGCAAGATTATTGGCGAGGACGTGCCGCGCATTAAGACCATTGCCAGTACGTACTTTGAGGACGGAACCGACCTGCCCTACGTGCAGGAATTTGGCGTGGCGAGCGATGGCATCGTGGAGCAGCCGCGTATCGTTTCGGGCGGCATGGTCGATGACACCTATATGCGTCTGGCCGCGGTGTCCGAGCTCAACATGCACTACGTGAGTACTCACTTTATGCATCCCGATGACCTGCTGGATCCCGATCGCGGCGCCAAGGAGGGCTGGGAAGTCTATAAGGGCGGCCTGACCGACTACCTGGACTGGCTTACCAAGTCTGCGCCCGACCTGCGCCACCAGACCGGTTCGGAATGCTCGGGCGCCATCCAGCGTTTTTCGTCCGTGACGGTGAGCGTGGATGCGAGCGACGATGCCTGGACGCTCAACCTGAGCAACTTCCACGATGAGGCTTGGCTTATGTTCCGCGCCAATAGCGGCGAGCCGGGTGCGGTGTCCGGTGGCGAGCTGACGCACCTGACGGGCAATCTGTACCTGCTTAAGGCCAATGACAAGACCGTGACGATTGAGCGTAAGGAGGGTGACGATAAATGAGAATCTGCTTGGTACTCGAGGGTTGCTACCCCTATGTGCACGGCGGCGTATCTACCTGGATGCATGGCTATATCCAGGCCATGCCCGAGCATGAGTTTGTGCTATGGGTGATCGGCGCGCATGCTGCCGACCGCGGCAAGTTTGTCTACGAGCTGCCCGTCAACGTGGTCGAGGTGCACGAGGTGTTCCTGGACGATGCCCTGCGGCTTTCGGGCGAGCAGCACGAAGCCAGTTTTGACGACCGCGAGCGCGAGGCGCTACGCCGCCTGGTGTCGCTCTCCAATCCGGATTGGGATGTTCTGTTCGATATTTTCCACCGCCGTCGCGTGCATCCGCTCTCGTTTTTGCAGAGCCGAACGTTTATGGACATCTTCCGCGACGTGTGCCTGGCAGAGTACCCGTATACGCCTTTCGCCGACGCCTTCCACACCATGCGTTCGATGTTGCTGCCCGTGCTCTATCTACTGGGCAGCGAGGTTCCGGTGGCCGACGTGTATCACGCAATTTCGACCGGCTACGGCGGTCTGCTTGCAAGTTTGGGCTCCAGCATGAATCACGCACCGGCATTGCTGACCGAGCATGGCATCTACACGCGCGAGCGCGAAGAGGAGATCATTCGCGCCGACTGGGTGGTGCCGTCGTTTAAGGACCGCTGGATCCGCTTTTTCTACCTACTTTCGGAGGAGATCTACCGCCGCGCCTTCCGCGTGACGAGTCTGTTCCACAATGCGCGCAAAACGCAGATCGACATGGGATGCGATGCAGAAAAATGTCTGGTTATCCCCAACGGCATCCAGTTCGATCGCTTTAAGGACATTCCTTTAAAGCCCGATGACGGCTGGGTGGACATTGGCGCGGTGGTGCGCCTGGCGCCCATCAAGGACGTTAAGACCATGATCTATGCCTTCTTTGAGCTGCACGAGCGCCTGCCCAAGGTGCGCCTGCACATTATGGGCGGCGTGGACGACGAGGAATATGGCGCCGAGTGCCATGCGCTGGTGGAGACATTGGGCGTGCGTGACTTGATCTTTACCGGTCGCGTCAATGTGGTCGAGTACATGGATAAGCTCGACTTTACCATTTTGACGAGTATCTCGGAGGGCCAGCCGTTGAGCGTACTGGAATCGCTGGGCGCGCGTCGCCCCTGCGTGACGACCGAGGTCGGCTGCTGCCGTGAGCTGCTCGAGGGCGCCCCCGGCGACGACTTTGGCGTGGCCGGATTTGTGACGCCGCCCATGTATCGCAAGGGCTTGGCCGATGCCATGGAGCGCATGTGCACAAGCCGTGTCCGCCGCCTGGAAATGGGGGAGCGCGGTCAGCGTCGCGTGGCGACCTACTACCTACACGAGCAGATGCTCGCCAACTATCGCGCGCTGTACGACGAGACGGCTCGCGCGTTCAATTTGCCCAAGAAGGAGGTTTAGCCGGTGGCCGGAATCGGTTTTGAGCTCAAGCGCCTGTTTAGACGCAAGGGTCTGTTTGCCACGATGCGCGCCTACGGCTACGCCGGCATTGTGTGCACGGGCCCCATGCTGCTGGGCGTGCTGCTCCAGGTGGGTATCTTGGTGCTGTGCGGTCTGTGGGGCGTGGGACGCGCCAACCAGGATCTGCTGGTGTGCATGGTGACCTATACGCTGCTTGCCTCGCTCACGCTCACGAGCTTTTTCTCTATGCCGGTCACGCGTTTTTTGGCTGACATGCTGTTTGCCGAGCGCGAAGAAGAGGTCTTGCCCTCGTTTTGGGGCTCCAACGCCATCATGCTCGTTGCGGGCACGGTGCTCTACGGCGTCTTTTTGCTGTTCTCGGGCGCCACGCTGCTGCAGGGGCTGC
>UQUG01000070.1 GCA_900544205.1 uncultured Collinsella sp. | reverse complement strand
GCCGCGGAATCCGCCTGCGGGCAACGCTCCGATCTCCGATTGGGGTGAAGCCTATGAACTTGTTTCTCGAAATCCTGCGCCTCTCGATGTATGTGACCGGCATCGTCCGGAACCTCTACTCGATCTGGCGGGAATATAAGCAGTAACGGATAGCGAAGGGAGTCATGAAAAGGGCCGGTTGCAGCCGGCCCTTTAGACGATAGCACCTGCGTTGCCCGCGTCTCCAAAGTTGACCGACTGAGGAGCGGGTTCCGCGGCACAACCTGATTTTACCCAGCGAAGAGGCTCTTTTGCAGTCGCTCCACCGTTTATTTACATCTACCGCCATCGGCATACAAAAGAGCCGGAGGGTTACATATAGGCAAGAAAACCTTAGCTCCTCCGGCTCAGTTTCAGCTTAGCACATTGAGGTGAACTAAGCGGCAGACGCGCATCTCGGGGATACGTAAGTAGACGCTAACAAGAGTAATAAGCGGCTTAAAGATACGGACCATCTCACAGGTACGGCACCGACGTGTTTCTCATACCGCTGCACCCAACAATCCCTCATTCGCAACAATATTCTGCCGCGACATTGAAAACTCCTGCACGGCCCGCCTAATCGAAAGAGCAGAGCCCGGCGGCTGACGCCTCGGGCTAGGGTTACCCACCGATTGAACCCGCGTTCAGCCTTTAGCGCTTAACGTATTCAAGAAGTGAATCGCAAACCACCATGTATCCGGACCCGGGAACGGAATAATAGACAACGCCATCCGCGTCCTGCCATGCGACGACGCCATCAACGCCCGTTCGCTCCAAGACATACCAAGCAGGATCAATGCCGGGGCGGTTTTCACGTTCCCTCCGCGTTGCGCCTACAACATCAAGCCTCGGCGATTTGCAGATACCCGTGAGCTCATGTCCGTTGACGCTGGCGAAGGAGCAGCCCTCGAGGTAGCTTCTATACTCCTTTGCAAAGCTCAGGCCCAGCTTAGCCTCCGCCTCGTCAATCGCGCCGGAGTCAGCCGCGCCCAAGCATCTGAAGTTCGGAAGCTCGGAAAGGCTCTGACATACGCTGCTCATCCCAACACCTCGCTATTCCAGCACCTGCGCCATGTACTCCCAGAAGGCTTTCCTCTGGGCGTCCCAGTTGTTCCCATCGGCGTGCACATCGGACTTCGTCAACTTATGCCAAATCTTCGAGTTCCCTCCAAGCCTATGCTCCTCCTGCGTAAGGATCGCCAGCGTCGATTCGACCTGCTGCCCGATATGGTGGAGTTCATAAGCCTCACCAGTGGCGGGATCGAGTGCCGCCAGGCCCTCCTTCATCCTCTCAAGGTTCGTGTGCCCCATCTCATCAGTAAAGGTGAGATCGATATCGCGAATAAGAGCTGTCTTGCCGTTGACCATCTTGGGGGTAAGCCCTGCGATTTTGATAATCTCGTACTGATCCATGTCGTTAAATTGCTTGAGGACATCGAGCGGGAGCCCAGACTCCTTCTGAATTGTCGCAACCTGGTTCATCGTCAAACCACCGGTGGTGGCGCCCCTTAAAGCTTGGGTCTTCCCGGCGCCTCCGCACAGCGCACCACCAATCGCACCCCACATGAAGCCTTCGCTGCCGCTAAAGGCCCCGGCCTTCAGAGCCTCATCCATGTCACCCGTCTCGATGCCCTTGAAGATGGCAGCAGAAGCGCCGCTGATGGCGCCGGAGGACAGCGCGACCACGGCTCCGGACTTGGCCGAGACAGCAAATATCACGCTTGCAGCAGGCGCCCCGGCGGCGCCGGTAACAGCGGATACCGTGACGCACACAAGGATGACCCCCGTGCCGACAGCGATGTTCCTCACCACCTGGTCGTAGGTGTCATCGTAGTCCTCGAATGCCTTGACAGCGGTCTGGCCGTCTTCACCGAGCGTGAAGACGTAGCGCTCACCGCCGAAGGCTTCTTCAAGATCCGCAAGCGTATAACCAAAGTAGATGTTCGACTGAGTGTTGTAGGAGAGCTCCTCAAGATATTCTTTCGAGACATAGGTTGTCTGAACGTTCTCGACGTAGTACTCGTCGGAATCAATCTTCTGGACAAGGCCAGAATATACGGCGTCCGCCACGTAGCGCTGAAGATCAGGGTCGGAAAGGGCCTCGAACTCGAGGCCTGCCGTCTGAATGGCGGCGACCTTATTCACCGATCCGGATGCTCCCACGCCAGACGACCCTCTGGACTGCTCAGTAGAGGACGCGCATCCCGGAAGCCCGGACACCACCATCACGATGACGAGCATCAGGGTAATGGCTCGCCTCATCGCCCACCACTGCCTTCCTCGCCATCGAGATCTGTATCGGGCACAGCGAGCCCAGATTCGCTGGAAGCACCGGCAGCAGCCATCTTCTTACGCCGGGCTATCAAGATGGACGCGAAGATAAGGACGGCGGCCACGGCAAACAGAGCAAGAACGGGGCCGCCCATGCCGGCGATGCCCCCGTTCTTGCCAGAACTCTCATTGGCCGCGGTATCGGTCTTTTTCGAGGCGCGCTTGAGCGTTCCATCGTCCGCGACGGTCGTTCCCTCCGCAATCTGTCGTTGAGCCTCGGCAAGTGTCATGTTGTTGGCGACCGAAGCCTTCATGGCATCGTTGGTACCCACATAGATTCTCTTGGTCGTGGCCTCCTCACCCGTATTGGGGTTCTTCACGGTCACCGTGTAAATGCCCTCGTCTTCGAACACCGCACCGTCGGTCGCCGTCTTGTTGAAGCGCACGTCCTCGGTAAGGCCATCGCCGGTGCTGTCGAGAACCTCCCTCTTCACACTCACGTCAAGATAGTGTGACCCAGCCATGTCAATCCGGAAGCCACTCGAGGTGACTGAGCCGTTGAACAACTCGTCATTCGTCGCAGTGTCGAAGAGGAACATCATGGTGTTGCTGTTGCGCACCTTGAACTTGAAGAAGATGCGATAGTTGTTGTAAGCCGGCCTGAACGGCAGGAGGCCTGGCGACTCGATCTCGTAGTCGAGAGCCACCTCGTAATCGCCCTCCTCATACATGTCGATATGGGTGTTGGCGCCGACTTCTATGCTCGAAAGGTATTCAGTGCTGACGGTGGGCTCGGTTGAGGCGTTCTGGTAATCGGTATGCTTGGTTATGAGGGTACCGTGACCGAAATCAGTCTTGGGAATGCCGAAATACTCGTCGTACCCGTTTTCGTCGCCGGAGATTTTTCTTTTATTGTCCCCGTTCAGGGAATCGATATTCTGATTGAGCTGAAAGCTGAGCTCAACCTGATCGCCACTGTTTTTAAGAAACACAGGAACATCGTCGCCCGCTCTGCTCGTGAAGCCGCTGACGACGAACCTGCCGAGCTTCCATCCGAAGTGGGGGTCGCCCTCTTTGATGCTATTGGATTCCGAATAGCCATTGTCCAGGCCCGTGTTAACAACCTTGTCATAGTAGTACTTGTTGTCCTTGGAACCGTTGCTGCTTGAATCATCCGCCAGTGTGATTGTGGGCAATGCAACCGATAGAGCAGCGACGGCGCACAGCACAGCAAGCAACGCACGTTTTATTCTCATTCAAGCGCTCCTAGCACCCGTTTCGACAATAAATGTCATTATACAGAACGCTACTAACGCATCGAAAGGGTGAGGGAGACGGCGGCCGAATAATACCGAGCCCCTGATTACCAACTAGACCGACACTGCCCCAAACACAAATCAATAAATCAGACGCGTAAAATGGGACCGAGCGATTACGACGCGATAATCGAAACGATGAGGTCTTATAAAGGAGCCGCGGCATCAAATGGGAAAAGCTGTAGACTATGACTCCTTTGGGGTCGACGACCGACCTGATAGGCTCTCCAACGTTCCCGATGAGGCTCTCGAGGCTCTGCTCGAGGAAGAGCGAGAAAAACCCGCCGAAAACGTGGGAAGAGGCATGGAAGCGCAGTATCGACTGGGAAATCGAGCACGGCGTCAGGAGCGTCAATGGCTAGGAACGACCACCGCGCTATCGTCTGCCGCATACTCCCAAAACGATGATATGCTGAACCAGCTGAAAAGGAGCTGAGATGTACATCTACCTCAGCAAGGAGGACAGCGCGAAGCTGGACCGCCTTATGCGTGAGTATGAGCAGACCTTCCATGAGAGGTGCTACGCCTACTGCATGAGCGACCCTATCGCCGAAATAGAGAAGTGTTTGAAGACCGGTAAGCCATCCAAGATTAAGCCCGAGCCCGGAGCGGTCTACTAGAGCAGCTTCAGAGTCCCTCTTATTTTGATGCCGCCACCGTGGGCAGACAATTTTAGAAGACCTCGACAAGCATAATATTGCTCAACGCTAACGCTCCGAGCGAGGGCATTTAATGAAGTGCCCGGCACTTCCACGCAGCGCAAAAACGGGGGCAGTTCGCACTCCCGCGAGCTGCCCCCGTAACCTCGGCTTTCGCGTCGCAGTGCCAACCGGCACCGCTCCCCTACTTTCCAAAGATCGCAGCGAACAATCCTTTGCGCTTGGGCTTTTCCTCTCGGTAGGAGCCCTCGACTGCGGCTGCCACCTGGCGCGGTTGCTCGCCGCCTCCGCGGCGGACGATCTGGTATAGGAACGGCGATTTGACGTATTTGACCTCGATGGGCGTGGCGTGCACGGTGCTTTCACTCGACAGCATCACACTTGGATTGAGCGGCGCCACGACATGCGTCTCGCGCTTGTCGCTAAACACCACCGCGGCTGCGCGGCCCGTCTGACCGTTCACGGCAATTCGCACCTGCTCGCCATCACGATCATCCGACGCCGGGCGATCGACAAAGTAGACCGGCACCATCACCAGACCGTCCTTATGCTTGCGAGCCTTGCGCGCCCACGTGCGGATGCTCTTTTTATTGAGCCCCAGGGTCGCCTCGGCATCGTTGCCCGCAACGTCGAGCGCCAGCTTGTCAATGACCACCTGGTCCTTGGTGGACGCATCGACGGAGACGACGCGGAAGTCGCCTTCCTGCATGGCAGGATCGAACGGCCCCACCTTGGCAAAGTCCCACGGCTCCAAAATGCCCATAAGGCGAACGTCCAGGTAGTTGGCCCTGGGGTATGCCCAATCGAGCACCTCGTAGTACACCAGGGTCTCTTTGCTCAGGCCCTTGCCCGGGAAGGACGCCATCATACGCAGGTCCGCCAGCGCCACGGGGAAATAGAAGAGCATCATGTCGTTTTGAATCGCATCTTCTACATCGTGTCCGGCAAACGCGTCCGGATACTGGCGCACCAGTTGCAGCGCGTTGGCACGCGCCTGCTGTGGGGAAATCTCACACGGAATGCCCTGCTCTGGCACATACTCGGCACCCACGCCCATGGTCAGGCGCTTGCTAAACGTGCCGGGTTTGAGCAAGTCGGCCACACCAATCTTGTTGCCGCACGACGGGCATTCAAATACACGCTGGGTGGACTCGCCCTCAAAGGACGCGCCGCAGAAGGGGCAGGGAATGCTCACGTGTGTGGCCTCTTGGAACTCCTGCGCGGTACCGCGGTCCTCCCACAGCAGATGCTCAAGAACCGACTGATTGCGCCAGTGCGAATTGAAGAAATACCAGTCCGGGTCCTCCGGGCGCTCGAGCTGCGAGACATGCGTGAGCTTGAGCAGCCCGTCCACCACCGTCAGCGGCGTATGGCGAATGCCCAGGGCGCTCTTGGGCTCCCCCGCATCGGCCTCCCACGGAATGACTGTTCCGCAATAGGCACACTCAAAGCTGCGCTTTGCCTGGTGCGAGTACATAGGACCGCCGCAGTTTTGGCATTTAATGGCAAACATCTCGTCCATGGAAACGTCCTCCTTTGCACAGGGACTGTCGACATTAAGTATGTCGAGCAAACAGACGCATGCCCATACCCATGTGGCCCAAAATTGGACGCTAGGACAAACGTTTAGGGGCGGCAGCGAAAATCCGCCGGCAGCCCGCCCCACGTCACTCGTTAGCGCAGGTAGACCATTACTGCATTTTCTGAACATTGGCACGCAATGCGACCGCTCGAGCTACACTATCCCCTTAACCATGATTGTGAGGAAGACCGTTATGCTATTTGTAAATCAGCTGGTACATACGCTTGTTCCCGGCAGCGAAAGCGAGCCGGTCGATACCTCCTGCCGCACCAATGCTGGTTTTGCCGCAAGCCTCATCTGCATCGGCCTCAACATCACCCTGTGCCTGGCCAAGGGCATCGCGGGCTTGCTCGCCGGTTCCGTGTCGCTTGTCGCCGACGCCTTCAACAACCTCTCCGATGCCTCGAGCAACATCGTGAGCCTGCTCGGGTTCCGGCTTGCCAGTCGCCCGGCCGATGAAGGTCACCCTTATGGCCATGGTCGCTACGAATACCTCGCCGGCCTGTTTGTCGCCGTCCTCGTTTGCGCCGTCGGCATCAACCTGGTGCTCGAATCCATCACCAAAATCATCAAGCCCTCTCCCACCGCCTACACGTTCATTTCCGTTGCGGCGCTGGTCGCGTCCATGCTCGTCAAGTTCTGGATGGCCGCGTTCAACCGCGCGCTGGGCGACCGTATTGATTCCGAGACGCTCATCGCCACGGCGCAGGATTCCAAAAACGATGTCATCACCTCGGGCTCGGTCTTGGCGGCGGCGCTCATCTCACAGACAACCGGCTTCGACCTCGACGGCTGGGCCGGCCTGGGCGTGGGCATTTTTATCTGCGTCAGTGGCATGGGCCTGGTGCGCGATGCCATCAGCCCGCTGCTGGGACAGGCGCCCGACCCCAAGCTGGTGCAGGAGATTCGCGACAAAATCATGTCCTATCCGCAAGTGCTAGGCACCCACGACCTCATGGTGCACGACTACGGCCCCGGTCGCCAGTTTGCCAGCGCACACGTGGAGATGCCCGGCGAGAGCGATGCGTTTGAGCACCACGAGATTCTGGACACCATCGAGCACGATATCAAGCATCAAATGGGCATCGATATTACGCTGCACTGCGACCCCATCGCGACAACCGGCGACGACCTGCGCGGCTGGGTCAAGCGCGGCATCATGCAGATCGACCCCGCACTTTCCATCCACGACCTGCACGAGCACGACGGCTTCGTCTCGTTTGACCTGGTGCGCCCCGACGGTTTTGACATATCCGACGAGGAGCTGCTGGAACTCGTCACGCGCATCGTGCACGAGCGCCGGCCCGACGCCTCGTGCGTCGTCACGTTTGACTCGGGTTTTAGCTCGCCCGAGCGCCCGGCCGAGCAACTGTAATCGACGGCAAAACGGGACGCAGGACCGCCGACCAGCGCGCACATGCGCCCGGTCACGCGACACTGCGTCCCGTTTTTGTTTGCACCGCTAAGGCTCTAGCAGCTCAGCCGCTAGTTCCCCTGTGCGCCCGAAATGCCGTTTTGCAGCGCGTTCCAGGCATCCGTCGCCATGTCGCCCAGGTTCTGCGCGGTGTCGCCGAGGTTTTGGGCCGTATCGCCCAGCTCTTGGGCCTTGTCTCCCAGCTCCTGGGCCTTGTTGCTCAGGTCTTCCAGCGTATTAGAGCTCGAACTGTCCGTACCGCTCTGATCGCCGGACACATTGCCCGACGAACTGTCCTTGCGCGTAAGCTGAACCTCCAGGTTACCGTTGTCGTTATAGTAGGCAGACGTTACGACCCAATTGGCATCGACAACGGGCGTCGAGCCATCCTCGGTCAGAATCACGGCGTTCGAAAGGTCGGCCCCGCGCGACTTGAGGAGCTTCTTGGCGTTAGACCAGTACTGTCCCGGGATATCACTCAGGTCCACAGCGCCGGACTGGGTAGCCTCGGTCTGCTCTGCCGTCGTATCGGTTGAAGCGCCTCGTTTATTGAGCATGCCCGACACGATGGCAAACACAACCGATAAGGCAAAGAAGATCGCCAGTACGATGAGAATCTTCTTAATAACGCTCGACGAACGCGAGGGCTTCTCCCCCTCGTCCTCGCCATACTGCGGAATCGATTTGGGATACTCGCGATAGGGCTGGCGCGCACGCGAATCGCGCGAGTCATAACGAGGCTGGGCCTGTGCCGTACGCGGCATATACGTCGTCTGCTGAGGCTGCGGAATGGAATTTTGCGACAAATCGCTGTAAGGGTCCGGCGCGGAACTGGCATAGGGGTCCTGCGGCGCGTAATCAAACGGGTCTGGTGCCACGTTGCCGTAGGGGCTTTGCGAAGGGACAGCGTAAGGGTCCGGCGCCGCGTTGCCATAACCCATAACTCGCGTGGGCTCGGCCGTGGCCTGGGTCGCGTCGGGCGCGACGTAGCCGGGATTTGCCACAACGCGGGTCGCATCGGCGCTATTACCCGCCTGCGCGGAGCCGTAGCCACCCATTACGGTCGTCTTATCCTGGTCCATGCAACGTTTCCTTTCCGTCGCCTGCAAGCATCGAGTTATCCATGCATTCTACCCGCGCAAAAGCCTATGATGGGCAGTGCCCGCCGGTATCTACAAGACATGCGCGGTCCTCGGGATAAAAAGCCCCGCCGGGCCTTGGTGGCGCGGCGGGGCGGGCAAGCGGCTATGAATAGCGGGCTTAGAACAGGCCGGTGATGTTGCCGTCGTTGTCGACGTCGATGTTCTCGGCCGCGGGAACCTTGGGCAGGCCCGGCATGGTCAGAACGCTGCCGGTCAGCGCGACCACGAAGTGAGCGCCGGCGGAAACCTTGAGCTCGCGCACGGTGATGCGGAAGCCCTCGGGGGCACCGAGGGCCTTAGCGTTGTCGCTAAAGCTGTACTGCGTCTTGGCCACGCACACCGGCAGGTTGCCAAAGCCGTTCTCGCGCAGCTCAGCGAGCTGGCGCTTGGCAGCCGGCGTAAAGTCAACGCCGTCGGCACGGTAAACCTTGGTGGCAACGGCCTCGAGGGCGTCGGCCACATCGGCACCGTCCTCGTAAGCAAACTTGAGCTCGCTCGGCTGCTCGATCAGGCGCATGACCTCATCGGCCAGGTCGAGCGCGCCCTCGCCGCCCTTGGCCCAGACCTCGGACAGCTTAACGTTGACGCCAAGCTTCTGGCACTCGGACTCGATGAGCTCCAGCTCGGCCTCGGTGTCCGTCGGGAAGCGGTTGATGGCGACCACACAGGGCAGGCCGTACACGTTCTGAATGTTGTCGACATGGCGCAGCAGGTTGGGCATGCCGGCCTTAAGGGCCTCAAGGTTCTCCTCGTTGAGGTCGGCCTTGGCGACACCGCCGTTGTACTTAAGCGCGCGGGCAGTCGCAACGACCACGACAGCGCTGGGACGAACGCCCGTCATGCGGCACTTGATATCGAGGAACTTCTCAGCACCCAGGTCGGCACCAAAGCCGGCCTCGGTAATGGCAACATCGCCAAAGCGCATGGCCATGCGGGTGGCCATGATGGAGTTGCAGCCGTGGGCGATATTGGCGAAGGGACCGCCGTGGACAAACGCAGGCGTGCCCTCGAGCGTCTGCACCAGGTTGGGTTTGAGCGCGTCCTTGAGCAGAGCAGCCATGGCGCCCTGAGCCTTAAGGTCGCGAGCGCGGACGGGCTCGCCGGCAAAGCTGTAGCCGACGACGATCTCGCCCAGGCGCTCCTTGAGGTCGTTAATGCTCGTGGACAGGCACAAGATTGCCATAATCTCGGAGGCGACGGTAATGTCGAAGCCGTCCTCGCGCGGCACGCCCTGGGCCTTGCCGCCAATGCCGTCGATGACGTGACGGAGCTGACGGTCGTTCATGTCGACGACGCGCTTCCAGGTGATGCGCTTAACGTCGATACCGAGCTGGTTGCCCTGCTGAATATGGTTGTCGAGCATAGCGGCCAGCAGGTTGTTGGCGGCACCGATGGCATGGAAGTCACCGGTAAAGTGCAGGTTGATGTC